>NZ_JBHGAP010000012.1:0-135481 GCF_042610495.1 Rhizobium sp. SG2393 | reverse complement strand
GTGGCCGCATGAAGCGGCCACGCGACGCCCTGTTGGTAATCAGCGACGCGGCAGAAGCGCCTGAGTGTCGGCTGCCATCTCGGCAAGAACGGCCTCGGCTTCTTTGGCGCGGGTGCCATCCATGATCGACTGCATGTGATCCTTGATGACATCGGTGATCTTCAGGCCGTTATCGCCCGGGAAAGCATACCAGCCGGTCAGGTAAGGAAGCTCGGAAAGAGCGACGGCCTGGTTCGGATTCCGAGTGTAGAAATCCTTGAGCAGATCAGCAGCCTTGGTATTGGGCGCCATGTAGCCGGTGGTGCGGACCATGATCGCGCCACCTTCCGGACCGGTGGCGAATTTCAGGAATTCCCATGCCGCCTTCTGCTTCTCTTCTGTCTTTGCCGTGATGATGGCGACATTGCCACCGGCCGGCAGACGCGTGACGCCATCCTTGATATCCGGATAGACACCGGTCTTCAGTTCGAACTTGTCACCGACCTGCTTGGTAACGGCATTGACGCGCGACGTGGTGGTGACCATGACGCCGATCTTGCCGGCAGAGAAGGCCGCCAGCATGTCGTTGGCCGTCATGTTCGGAGACTTGGCTTCGGTGGCAAGGCGTGCCAGCGTTGCGATCGCCTGCTTGCCGGCCTCGCCATCGAAGGCAACCTTGGTCTCGTCAGCGGTGAGCATCGTGCCGCCATTAGCGAAAACCATGGCCTGCCACAGCCAGTTGCCGGTGATCGACCACTCGGCCATCACACCATCGGCTTCGCCCTGGGCATTGATCTTCTTGGCAAGCTCGATGATTTCGTCCCAGCTCTTGGGCAGGCTGTTTTCGTCGAGACCAGCCTGCTTCACCAGATCCATGTTGTAATAGACGATCGGCAGCGAGATCGCGAAAGGAAGACCATAGACCTTGCCGTTGACGGCACCGGCCTGACGCATGCCGTCATGATAGCCTTCGGCGTCGAAGTCTTTTTCATTCGCGATGAAGTCATCGAGCGAGACGGCGATTTCCTTGTCCGCCAGCACGCGAACGCGGTTTAGGCCCTGAAAGGTGACGTCCGGCACATTGCCGGTAATGCCTTCGCGCAACACACGCTGTGCGGCATCCTCGTATTCCTTGTAGGGCGTACGGAACTCGACCTTGATGTCAGGATGCTTCTTGCTGAACGCTTCGGCGAGCTGCTTCTGGGTTTCATCGAACAGTTCCGGATAGGGATACTGTACGGTGATCGTGGTCTGGGCGAGCGCCATGGAAGCCGTCAGCGAAAGCGCTGCGGCGGTCAGGATCATTCTCATTCATAGTCTCCAGTCGTGGATGGATGTTGGGTTGCGGTTATTTGATGCCGGTGAAGGCAATGCCTTCGATGAAGCGCCGTTGTGCCAGGAGGAACAGGGCGAGAAGCGGAGCGACAATGATTGTCGCGGCGGCCATGAGCGGGCCGAAATCGTTGCCGGCTTCGGCGTTGCGAAAGGCCATGATGCCGAGCGGCGGCGTGAAATAGCTGTCGCTCGATACGGCGACCAGCGGCCAGAAATAGTCGTTCCAGTGGGCGACGACCGAGAAGACGCCGAAGGCCGTGAGTGCGGGGATAGCTGCAGGCAGCATGACGCGCCAGACGATCGACAATTCGGACATGCCGTCCATACGCGCGGCATCGACCAGATCATCCGGTACGCCCATGAAGAACTGCCGCACAAGGAAGATGCCGAAGACCGAGATGGTGAAAGGCAGGACGAGCGCGCTGTAGCTGTCGAGCAGACCGACATAATAAAGCAGGATGAACAACGGCACGGCGATCGCCTGATAGGGGATCAGCAAGCAGAAGAGCACGAAACCGAAAGCGACATGGCGGCCGAAAAAGCGCAGTTTGGCGAGTGCATAGGCGGCCGGCAAGGCGACCAGTACCTGCAGGAAAAAGATCGCCGCCGTGACGACAACGCCGTTGACCAGATAGAGCATCAGGGGCGCTGCGGAAAACGCTTCCGAATAATTCTCGATCACGGCGAGCTTTTGCGGCCACCAGCGCACCGTATCGGAAAAGATCTCGTCGGCCGGTTTGATCGAGGTGGAAACCATGACCGCGAAGGGCAGAAGCGCAAAAGTCGCGATCGAAAGCAGGGCGGCATGACGAAAGGCCGAAGCGGCGAAAGAGCGGGGCATCATGCGCTTGCTCCATTCTTCTTGAGGGACACGAAACGCAGCAGGCTGACACCGACGACGAGCAGGATGAAGACGATGGTGATCGCTGCTGCATGGCCGCTGCGGAAGAACTCGAAGCCTTCGGCATAGATCGTGTAGAGCAGCACTTCCGTTGCCTTGTTGGGGCCGCCCTGGGTCAGCGCATGCACCGTGTCGAAGACCTGAAAGGAGCGAATGACGGAGGTGACGGCGACGAAGACGGTAACGGGCGCCAGCAGCGGCCATGTGATCAGCTTGAACCTCGCCCAGGCATTCGGTGTGCCATCCATTTCGGCGGCGTCATAGAGGTCGCGAGGGATGGCCGAGAGGCCGGCCATGAACAGGACCATGTTGAAACCAAAACTCTGCCAGATGCCGATCACCGCGAGCACATAGAGCGCGATCCCGCCGTCCTTCAGCCAGTTATGCGGGGCAAATCCCAGCGCCTTCATCGTGGCGTTGACGATACCGAAGCTCGGATGCAGCATGAATTCCCAGACCACGGCCATGGCAAGAAGGCTCGCCATGACGGGCAGGAAGAAGGCGGTTCGATAGAAGGAGCGCAGCGAGGTTCCGGCATCGATGAGGAGCGCGCTGACAAGGCCGAGCAGCATCGAGCCCGGCACGACGACGGCCGAATAGATCAGCGTGTTGCTCAAGGACTTCCAGAAGGTCGGATCATCCGCCAACGCCTCGAAATTCTCGAAGCCGACAAAACTCAGGCTGCGGTCTCCGAGCTGGTAGTCGGTAAAGGCCAGCACGAAGATCGACGATAGCGGCGCGAAAAGGAAAAGCAGGGCCAACACCGAAGCCGGCGCGATGAGGGCAAGGCCGGCCCGGTTCTGGCTGGCGGAAAGGCTCATCGGCCACCCTCCAGCCGGAAGGCACCGGCGATACGTCCGTTGTCGGCACCGAAGACATGCAGGCGCGTCTCGTCGACATGAATGCCGGCCTTGTCACCGATCGCCGGGCGAATGCCGGCCGGGTCGCAACGCACGATGACGAGATCGCCGCCCGCTGTCATTACCTGAACGAAAAGGTCGGCGCCAAGATTTTCGATGTGATGGATGGTGCCGCCGAGCGGTGCCTCAAGTCCACCAGCTAGCCGCGCCGCTTCCGGTCGAAAAGCTGCATGCACGCGATTGCCGATGGAAACTGGCGAGGCAAGCGAGAGGGTGCCATTTTCTGAAATCACCGCCTGCAGGACATTAATTTTCGGGCTGCCGATGAATTCCGCGACGCGCAAATCCTGCGGCATCTGGTAAATCCGGTCGGGTGTATCGACCTGAAGAATTTCGCCGCCCATCATGACCGCGATACGATCGGACATCGTCATCGCCTCGGCCTGATCATGGGTGACATAGATGAAGGTGGAGCCCAGCTGGCGGTGAAGTGCCGCGATCTCGCCTCGCGCCTGTACTCGCATCTTGGCGTCGAGATTGGAAAGTGGCTCATCCATCAGGAAGGCGCTCGGCTTGCGCACCATGGCGCGGGCCAGCGCCACGCGCTGACGCTGGCCACCGGAAAGTGCCGCCGGCTTGCGGTCCTTCAGCATGGAGATCGACAGCGCCTCGCAGACCCTTTCCACTTCTACGGCAATCTCCTTGCGTTTTCCTCTGCCGGACGGGAACAGTCCTCCGACCAGCGAACGCTCGGTCGTGTTGAGGCGGCGCATGACCAGCGGCACGGCAATGTTTTCTGCCACCGTCAGATGCGGATAAAGCGCGTAGGACTGAAAGACCATGGCGAGATCGCGGTCGCGCGGCCGCATCCGGTCGACGGCCGTACCATCAAGCAGAATGTTGCCATCGCTCTGTTGCTCCAGCCCGGCAATGATACGCAAAAGCGTGGACTTGCCGCAGCCCGATGGCCCCACCAAGGAGATGAACTCGCCGTCACGGATATCCAGATCAACGCTCTTGAGCACATGGGTTTCCCCGAATGTCTTTGCGACAGATCTGATGTTTACGCCGGCCATGGTTGAAGTCCTGAAGGTTCATTCGATGGCCGGGGGGATATTTCACAAATTTTACATCTGAATGACGCATTATAAATTTAGGTTATGCCGCCTATCAGATCGCCATTTTTGAAAAGCAATCGCACACCATGCGCTCCAAGCTAAGTTATGCCCAGTTGCGAGCTTTCAATGCCGTAGCAAAGGAAGGCAGTTTTTCGGCGGCCGCCCGCCGCCTCGAGCTCAGCCAGCCTGCCATAACCGCGCAAGTAAAGGCGATGGAGCAGAGCTACGGGGTGCTTTTGTTCGAGCGCACCGGCGACGGAGCACGCATGACGGCGCTGGCGAAATCGCTGTATAAGGAAACACGTGAGTTGAACGCCATAGAGGAAGTAGCGGCCGATATCCTGAGTGCCTCCAGCGCTCTGAAGACTGGAGAGCTCAATGTCATGTGCGGTGCGCCGAACCCTGCCATGGCGCTTCTCTCCGAATTCCGGCGTCGTTATCCCGGTGTGAGGATCAATGCCAGCTTCGGCAACTGGCATCAGGTGACGACGGCGCTTTACGAGCAGCGATGCGATGCGATTATCCTCACCGGCGTTCCACAGGATGAGGCGCTCAATCGGGTTGCATATATGGAGCAGCGCGCCATAGCGCTTGTTCCTGCCAGGCATACGCTTGCGGTGCGCGGCAAACCGGTATCACTACATGAACTGGCTGATCAGCCCCTGATATTCCGCACGGAGCACTCTCTGACCCAGACGGCGGTCAATCGCGCCATGAAAGCGGCCGGCCTTGATCTGGAGCCGGCGCTGCGGCTTGGTGAACGCGAGGCCGTCTATGAAGCTGTGCTGCAGGGTCTGGGTATCGGCTTCATGTTCGAGTTGGCAGTGACGCGCGACGACCCCGCCGTGCTGCGCCTTCCCATCACCGAGGTCGAAGAGACTTTTGTCGAGCATGTCGCATGTCTCACCCGAAACATGCGACGCAGGGAGGTTCGCGCGCTTATGGCGCTGGTAGGATGACCACATCGCGCCGTAGGCACTAGCAACGCTCTTGAACGGATACGAACCTACGACCTCTGAGCAAAAGCCATAAGTCATTGGATATTAGGCGCCTTTACATCCAGCGGATCGACATGATGGTCAGGCACCTATCCTGAGCCGGAGACTATGCCGAACCCGTTCCCTAAAGATATAGGTTTCCGGTAAGTCGCCCACCAAGTTCGGCATAACGCTGATGCGCTGCGCTGGCTGCAGATGAAGTCGGATGGTCGGCCGCGGCGCCTATTTGCCAGCCGCACGTGTCAGTTCGAACAGTGCCACGGCCTGCAAAACAAGTCCCGCAGACGCTTCCAGCCCCCCGGGATAGGCGGTCCAGCAGCCGCGGTCGTTTCGCCAAAAGCTGCGCAAGTCTCTCCCGAAACAGGACGGCCATCCGCCTGCCTCGAAACAATGCCCTCGAGCGAAAGCTTGCATGCCGACCGCAAGACAGCGTCGCCGCCGGTTTGGAAATGGTCGACGAAACGGAGCCGCGGATCGTCACCGTCGTTGGCGAGGAATACCTGCAGGTCTCCGATCGAAGGCTGAGTCTGCAGCAGCTCGGTTTTACTAGCTCGCTGCTTCAACTATCCCGTTCACTCCGATTGCAGGTTGTACCTACGGCTCCTATATTTTCCCGATATTTATAGGATCGCACATGGCAACCTTCGGCCCCCAATTCGGTGATGACGATAAAGGAACTCTCTTCTTATGGAGAAAGGGACCCGGCCTCGTTGAGGTGTCGTTCACACCGTCGGATCGGCGGATCGAGATTGCGGACCTTACCGAGATCAATACGACGCAAGTGCTTTTGCGCTTCGATGCAGCCAAGCACACCACCACGTTGTTCCCGATCAACACCATGCCAGGCTCCGAATATTTCCTGATGCCGAAATATGATCCTATCGAGTCGATCGAAATCATAGAGGACGAGAATTTCTTTCAAGATTTCAGCGATTTCCGCACCTTAGAGGATGTTCAGGGCTATCTTGCCAAAGGCATGCCAAAAGGGTTCGTCAAAGACCCGAATTACGGTCTCGGCCTCGAGCGCAAGCTTTCGTTTATCGTGAATGCCATCACGGAAGTAGATGGTATCACGAACCTGCGGATCACCGACAAGCGCGAGCTGGACGTCGCCGTGACGGATGACGGCACGACCTACGAGCTCGGCTATACGCTCTTCCATGAACTGCGCCGGAATGCCAACCGCTTCGAGACGAAGGCTCAGGGTTCGGTGCGCAGGAAAAAGCAGCAGGCTGCATATACCAACCTTCTCACTCGCCTGGACCGCGAGAAATTCCCAGTGAAAATATTCGACCGCGCCCCCGACGACATCGCCGAAGTGATCGGCAATACGATCACGGATGCCAAACTTTCGGAAAACGATCGGGCGGCCGTGGTCAATATGGCCGCGGCGTCCGTGCGCACTTCGATGAAGTCGCAGCGCGTCGGCCTGGCAAAGCTTCACGACGAGATCGAGCTGGCTTCGCTCGACGAACTGATCGCTCGTGTGGAGGAGCGGTTCGTCGAAAGAACGAGTGAGCTCCAATGGCAGAAACTTCTCGAAGCCAACCCGTTCATTCTCGATATGGCGTTCAATGTGCCGGTTTTGCTGGTACAGGGCCAGGCGCATGTGGGTGGCAAGGTGCTGAACGGCTCCGGCGAAAAGATCGCCGATTTCCTGTTCACCAACAAGCTGACCGACAGCATCGCCCTGCTCGAGATCAAAACCCCCGGCACGGAGCTGATCGGCAAAAGGGAATATCGGGGCGGCGTTTATACTGCATCGGCAGAGCTCGTCGGCGCCGTGGCCCAGGTACTCGATCAGATCGATAAATTGCGCAGCGATATCTATCGGCACAAAGCGCAGAACGCGCCGATCTCGCTCGAGAGCTACGGCATCAAGGGAATGATACTGGCGGGCATGATTCCGGAAGGTCCACGAAAGCGAGCCTTCGAGCTGTACCGTAGCAGTCTCGCCGGCGTCACGATCATCACATTCGATGAGCTGCTGTTAAAACTGAAATCCCTTCGTGACCTTCTGGGCGGAAAAGCCGATATCGCCCCCAGCAAGAAACCAAATCCCGCTCGTGAATTCGAGGATCTGTTCTAATGGCCGCTTGCAGACCCACTCGAACATCGAGGCCGGCCGGAGGACGTGCGACCGAGGGAGGCATGGATTTCCAGGCCGAAGTCGGTACGTGGCTCGCCGCCCATATCCTCGCCCGTGTCCCGGTTGGTGGCCGGTTCGGCCTCGCCAACGTGGTGTTGCCCGTCAGCTTGCGCCTCGAGACCGGCGAAGGCCTCGATGACATCGAACTCGGCCAAGATGACGGTAGCCGGATCGAGTTTCAGAGCAAAACCAGCGCTGGCCTCACGCAGGATGCTGAAAGCCCTCTCGGCAAGACCATCGCGCAGCTCGTCAGCACCATGTTCGAAGCACGTTCAACAAGCGTTGCCGTCGATGTCGCGCGGTATCGAGCCGTTCTCGCAGTCGCGGCCGATGCACCCCGCACGCTCGATAATCTCGAGAGAGGATGCCGAGCCTTCGATACTGGGGGCACTTGGACAAACGTGAGGGCGCAGCGCAGCCGGGCCGAAGCCGACGCGCTGCATCTCTTCGAGAGCCACGCCCGCAACGCCTGCACGGCGCGTTCCGCAGCGCCTCCAAGCGATGATGAGCTGGTGACGATGGCGCGACTGTTCAAAATCGTCCGTTTCTCGATGGACGAGGGCGAAGATAATTGGCGCGAGGCCTCCCGTGTGCTCGGGTCACGGGTCTATGGCTCGGAGACCGCAGGCGACGCTCCCTTGCGAGACCTTAAAACGATTGTCCGGAACCTCATTGGCAGTGGCGCGCCAGCGGATCGAGAAGGGCTTTTGCGTGCGCTTCGCGCCCTAGGGCACAATGACACCGGGGCTCCTGGTTACGATGCCGATCTCGCTCGCCTCGCTACGGCCACCGATCAGGAACTTACGCGGTTGGCTGGCCATACCCGCCTGCCGATCGCGGGCGGGATACCGGTTCTTCGTCAAAGCGACGGGCCGATGGCGGCGGCGATCGCGACCGGTTCGCTGATCGTGATCGGCGAGCCCGGTGCGGGAAAGACCGGCGCCCTCGTGGCGTTGGCACAAGCGCGCCGTGCCGCCGGCGAGACCGTGGTGTTTCTCTCGGTCGATCAATTTCCGGGCGTTGCGATTGCCGCCGATCTTCAATCCGATCTTCAGCTCGCTCGCCCATTGGCCGAGGTACTGGCCGCCGCACCGGGGGCAGGTCAGAAATTGCTCGTTATCGATGCGCTCGATGCGGCGCGAGGTGGACCCGCCGAAGCTGTCTTTGCGCAGTTGATCGAGACGATGGCAGCGCAGAATTCCTCCTGGGCGATCGCGGCTTCTATCCGCACGTTCGATCTCAGAAATGGGCGGCGTTTCCGCGACGCACTGCCCGGCTCCCCGCCCGATCCGGCATTCGCCGACCCGACGCTGCGCAACGTTCGGCACTTCAACGTGCCACGGCTCAGCGACGGGGATCTCGACCAGGCCGGTGCGGTCGCGACCGGGCTGGGTAGCTTGCTCGAGGCTGCACCCGAGCGGCTGCGCGCACTGCTGCGCAATATCTTCAACCTTTCGCTCGCCGCGCAACTGCTCACCGATGGCGCGAGCCCCGAGAGTATTCGGACGGTAGCGACCCAGTCGGACCTGATCGATGCTTACGAGGATCGACGGCTCGACAGTCAACCGCTTCACCGTGCGGTCGGCGCAACGGTTGACGCCATGGTGCGCCGCCGGCGCCTGGCAGTCCGCAAAGTGTTCATTGAGCACGATAACGTCGACAAGGTTATCGCCTCTGGCGTCCTCACCGAAACGCGCGATCTGGTCAGCTTTTCGCACCATGTGCTCTTCGACCATGTCGCTAGCCGGTTCTTCCTGGAATGGGAGGACCCGAGGAGCCTTATCGCACAGCTCGGCGGTGATAGCTCTATCGCGTTGATGCTCGCCCCCGCCCTGCGTTTTGCCATTGAGCGGCTTTGGCGCGACGATGCCGAGGGTAAACGAGCGGTCTGGCGCCTGGTCGCGGATATCTACGCCAGTCCGACGGTCGATCCCGTGCTTGCCAACGTCGCCCTCCGCACCGCAATCGAGCACGTCAGGTCCACATCCGACGTCGCCGGCCTTACCGAACTCGTCGCAGTACGCGCCGGCGACGCAGCGACGGTGACGATGATGGCGCGGCTGGCGCGGTTCGTCGGGCTTGCCGTCCCCAGCGGTGTTGGCAACATTCCCCCGGGCGAAGCGCTCGCCTGGGGGAATGTTGCCGATGCTGCCATTGCGACCGGCATTCGTGATCTTTCCGACGCTACGCGATTGCTGCTTATGATGTTGTTCGAGAGGGATGAGCTCTCCGAACCCGCATTGCTGGCCGTCTTCGGTCGGGCCGCAAGAGCGCTTTTGGCTCTGGCCTGGAATGCCGACCCGCCTATGCAGCTGACGGCTACCAACGCAATCCGGTGCGTGGGCAAGAGTTTCGCCTCTGATCCCGCAGCGTCGCGTTCCCTCCTCGACCGAATTTTGCGCGATCCGAGGTTTTCAGATCATGCCGATGAAGAAGCCCCATGGCTTGCCGAGCAGATCATGCCGATCGCCCGCTCGGATGGGGAGTTCGCAATCGAGATTTATCGCGTGCTCTATATGCGCGACATCTCCGATCAAAGCGTGTCGCATTTCGGAGGACGGCCGAGCAGAATCCTGCCCCTCGCATCCAATCGCCGCCAGGACTATCAACACTGCCGATACCATCTCGCCCGGCGCCTCGGCCGACTTCTGGAGATGTCGCCACGGCTCGGCACCCGCCTCGTGATCGAGGCCGCGGTCGGCAGCATCGATCGTGACAAACCCTACGGCGATGAGTGCGAAAGGGTGAGCATTTCGGAAGGCATTTCCTTCGATCTTCTCGGTAATGAGTACGCTTTGAATGCGTGGGACGACCCGGATCAAACCCACGGTAACCCGGATCATAATCCGCTGGCACACTACGTTGTCTTCCTACGCACTTGTACGCCTGCAGCGTTTGTCGAGAGCATCGAAGCGGCTGCCTCCAGCTACTCCAGCTCCGCAGTGTGGGCTCGGCTCCTCGGGGTCGGCACAGAGCGCGTCGCGGACGTTGCGAACGAGCTATGGCCCTTTGCGAGCAACGTGACGGTTCTTGCCCATCAGGACACGATTCGTGATGCCGTTCGCTTTCTTGCCGCCGCATATCCGTCCCGTCCGGTCGAGGACCGCCGAGCCTTTGAGACCGAAGCGACGCGCCCGGATCTATTCACCGAGGAACGGCAGCAGCGCTGGTGGACACATGCGTTGAGCCGGTTTCTCTCATCCGTCGACGAAACGTTGCTCGCAACGGACGCGATGCGCTCGCTGCGAACGGAACTGGCCGATGCAAACCAACTCAACGGAAATGCCCCACTTCGCTCCATGACCATCACCTCCGGCTCTTCAACCGGCATCACTCGCCGTATCCTCGCCCGGGATGGCGTGAATGTTGACGAAGGCCCCGACGCACAGATGGTCGCTCAGTCGGAGGCGCTGCATGATCTTGTCAACCG
Source organism: Rhizobium sp. SG2393 (assembly GCF_042610495.1). Classification (NCBI taxonomy): domain Bacteria; kingdom Pseudomonadati; phylum Pseudomonadota; class Alphaproteobacteria; order Hyphomicrobiales; family Rhizobiaceae; genus Rhizobium; species Rhizobium sp. SG2393. Next base: position 124,711 of record NZ_JBHGAP010000012.1, on the reverse strand, counting down.
GACACCATCGACCAGCGATGCCGCCGCGCTTGCCGCGTTATGGGCAGCAACGGAAGCCGCAATCGTCATGTACGACGCCAATGCGGCTTTCCTGCACGAGAAAACGGAACAGCCCGTATGGGGCCACATCAGTAATGCTGCCGAACGCATCGCGGGCAGCAACGCCTATACCCCCGGCGCCGAAGGGTTGCCGTCGATAGAGGCTTTCCTGTCCGTGCTTCGCCGCCTCTGGGCAAGCCGTTACCCGGAACTCCGGGAATCCGGGAATTCCGCTAATAGTTGGGGCAATTGGGAGGTGCGGGTCTATGCGGCGAACGCCTACGTGAGTCTGGCGGACAAATTCGGCGAAGCGCACCCCGAAATCGTCGATATGTTCGATGCAATTCTGGCAGACCCTATCCCGTCGGTCCGGCTCCAGGCCGCTCAGAACCTTCAGGTCTTAAGCCGGATCGCGCCGGAGAGGATGTGGGCGCTCGCAGAGCGCGTTGCGCGCGACGAGCCAAATCTCGAGGTTCTCGCGTTCTTCCTGGGTAATGTCCTGTATCGTTTTACTTGGCATGAAGTGGAACGCTGCGAAATGACTATCGAGATCGCACTTTCCCGACGTCATGGCTTTGAGCGTCAAAACGAATCCAGCCGCGATCAATTGTCTGAAATGCTTGGCGGGCTTGCTGCTCAGCTTTGGGTTCGACAGGAACGGCCGAAAGCGTTGGGCTGGCTGACTGATTGGACGACCGACCCTGCTGCCAATCGCGGCCTGATGATGGCTTTCCTCTCGCCGCTGCGCGAAGCGTTTTTCGCTCGATATGCCGCAGGCGAGGATCACGACCCGGCCCTCACCGATCGCGCACAGCAAGCGGCTATGGCTATTCTCGAAACATGCTCAGCTGCCGCTGCGCAGAGCCACACTGCGGTGATGATAGAGCGTGTTGAGGGCGCCGATCGAGAGGCCGGGATAGCGACATACCGCGCGGCCGAGGATGTGATACATCATCTGATGAGCCAGCTCTATTTCGGTTCCGGGGCTCACACTGATAGCGGCGAACCGAATGGCGGCCTCGAAAGTGCAGATGCGATGCAGCGGTTCATGCGCGACTACCAGCCGATGCTGAACCTGCTCGCGAATTCCTACGAGCCCTCGACCCAGCATTATCTGGTCGAACTTTATGAATACCTCATCCCCGGCAATCCCGCAGGCGTCTTCGATGCGCTATATGGCTTATTGGTTGGCGCCGGAAGGCGGGAGGGCTATCACCACGAGAGCCTGGCTACCGGAATCATAGTTCAGATCATCACGCGCTATATCGCGGATCACCGCTCTCTCTTCGAGAATGACGCCCGCCGCGCCGCACTCGTCGAGATCCTTCGGCTGTTCTCCGATGCGGGCTGGCCCGAAGCGCTCAGGCTCCTTTACGATCTGCCAGAGCTGCTGCGCTAATGTGATATCGATCTATTTGATCGAACTTGTCATTGATCCTCGCTGGTCGTGGACCAGGACAACGGAACCAACTTGATACCGTCACGCCAGCGTTCAGCAATAATTGACCGGAACCATTCATCGAGGAGCTCAACATGGTCCGCGACAATGATCTGCATATTTTGGTTTGGGTCGGCGCAGTAGTCATACAGCACGCGATAGAGCCGCGCGACGGCGACCTGGTCCTCGTCTTCGCTACCTGAAATCTGCCCTAAGTCACGCTCTGGTGGATAGTGAGCCTGGGAAGGCTGATCCAACATCAGAAAGGCGGGAACTGGTCTTGCCCGAGCGCGGAAGAGACGATGTAACGCTAAATGAGCGGCAACATGGTACCCAACCCAATTTTCACCGCTGCCAATTTGCGCCAGAGGCAGTGGACCGTGAATCGTATCGGCGACAACGGTGAGATTGCGCAGATCGATTCGCAAAGAATTCTCGCCGTGCTCCAGACGAAGGGCAGTGGCAAACGTTGTGAGATCGCGGCCCACAACACTGATCGCACTGCTCACTCGCTCATTCAAAGCGTCTTGGTCAAGTTCGGCATTGAGCGCGTCGACCTCCGCTTGAACTCTGGCTACACGCAGCCGAAGCCCATTGTCTTCTGCAACTATCCGAACATTATCGAGATAATAACTGATGCGACCGGCAACGCGCGCCTGCTCCGTAAATTGATCTTGCTCTATTCGTAGGCGCTCATTTTCAGCAATTCTGGTAGTGATATCAGTCTGTACGGTTTCCAGCTCGACCTCTCGTTGCGTTCGCATCGCTTCAAGATCGCTGATACGCGCCTGAACTCGCGGGCTGTCCTTGCGAACCGACCGTAACTGAAGTTCGAGACCCGACAGTGACCGCCTCATGTCATCAACGGTTGGCACCGGTGTCTTGAGATGGCTTTCGCAGAGAGGGCAGGTATCGTGTGACCCGTCAGCCGTGACCAAAAGTTCGATGGATGCCAAGCGAACACGCTGTTCGTCAGCCTCTCGTTCGAATGCCGACGCATCGCTGACGAGCCGATTCAACTGCTTTATCTCCTCCCTAATTTCTTGAAGTTCTGACCGCAACTGTCGTCGACGATCCTCTAGATCGGCAAGATCTGCCTCCGGATTGGCGAGTGTGGCATAGGAAAGCGATCGGGGTATCGCCGCCTGTCGCAGCATTTCTCTCGCGGCGTCAGGCGTCTCTGCAAACGCATTTGAGTCCAGCAACCCAACACGTCGCGCTTCCGAAACGAGCGAGATGGCGGTGCCTGACGCTTCGTTTGCGAGAGCTCGTGCTTCGGTAAGTTCACGCTCGAGCTTTCTCAGCCTAAATTTTGCATCATCCAGACGCTTCTTTTTAAGAAAATAGTCCTCCCCCATCGCCCCAAGGAAATACGGGAATGTGTCGCGTATCGCCTGCGCGATCCCTGTTTCGCCCTGCCTGTGAAACAGGAGACGCCGACTGGCAATTTCATCTTGTGCTTGCAGCGAAAAGAATATCGCTTGGCCGGCTGACGCCTCGACCTGCCGCCTGTTTGCTGCCGGTTCCGGATCGGAGAGATTTTCCGCGATCCCCAGAATTCCGCTGAACTTGCTCCGGAGAGCAGCGGCGGTCATGTTTTTCACGAATTCCGTTGGCGCGTCTGGGAACTCTTCAACATTTCGCTCGAAGTAGATTTCGTCGCCGTCATTGCCGGATGGTCCCGGATTATGCCGCGCGACAAGGATACCCTCGCCGGCATTGTCGAATAGGACCGCGAACCAAGAGACGCCATTTCGGATCTCACCTCGTGGCACAGTGCATTCATCTCGGCCCCAGCAGAAGTCCACAATATCGAGCAGGGCGGATTTGCCCGTCTTCGAAGCACCTGTCACGACATTTAGAGAATTCAGTTTAAAACGAGTTTCTCGCTTCTCGCCGCTTCTCGAATAGATCGCAATACCTCTTACTTGAATGCTCAAAGCGTTACTCCCATCGCCTGGAGCACGGGCGCCACAGCTGGCTGGGATGCAAACCAGCGACCTACAAGAGCAGCACGTCTCCTGGTCTCATCGACCTCGGTTGTCGTATTTTTCGGCTTCGCCGGCATCTTAATTGTCTTCGGTCCGAGCAGTAGTCCGTCCTTCGTGACCGTGATTGCCTCTAGCTGCGCAAGAAAGAGAAGCGCTTCGCGCGTTACAGGGCGCAAGGAAAGTACCCGATCAGGCACACCCACCAAGATTTCTTGGTTATTGGCGCACCAAGATTCGAATGTTGTATTCGCCTTGCTTGGTAATGCTCGCCGAGTACCGGGATGCATCACGAGGGGAAGAATGAGGAAGGCTAGTGCAAGAGGGAGCGGCTTACCACGCGTCTCCATAAAGTCTCGGATGCTGCGACTGATCAGCTCGCCACAAAAGGCCGGGTTGAAATACGCGGCTTCCTCTGGAGGGCGAGCAGACCACGAAATCTCCCGGCTCACGCTTCTTCCTCTTCATGGCAAAGATGCTTGTACTCGCGGTGCCAGCCAACACGCAGGGTGTTGGCCAACATATGATAGGAACCGACATTCAGGGACTTTGAAGTAAGCGTGCGCAACGGAAATCTAGCTTCCATCTCTACCCAATCGTAGATTTCCCGTCCCACTGAAGCCAGCTCAGGACTATCGCCGGCAGCTTCTGCGGTGGTGTCGCACATTGCCGCGTATCTCGGCTCCCATTCTTCAACAAGTATTCTTTCGAACTTTTCCAACTCGTCATCGAGGACGGTGTGTTCGCGGGTCCACTTTGATCGCTGTACGAATGCCCGGTAAAAATCGCGTTTGGCATAACCTATGCGGTTACCGCCAATACCAATGATCTGAAGCTGTCGGATGAAAATGAAACTGTCGTACTCCTCACTCGCGCGCGCCGGTGGTTCTGCATGTTCAAACTCCGCAAAAAGCGCATCGCGCTTCAAGGCGTCTCGGATATCGTCTAGCTTGGCCTCAATCTGGCCAAGAGGAATCGACTGGACCGTTTTGGCCGACAGGGCTGCGCAAATGCGCGGCCACCACCAGCCTTCAAGCATTTCTCTCGCCAGCTTCGCTTTCCCGGGCGGCGCAACCAAACGTAGTCCGTGCTCCAGTTCGGCCTCGAGCTCCCCGAGCAAAGGCTGGTTGTCCACAATCTCAACCGCGCTAAGCAGAGACGCGCGCATTCGCTCGGGCAGTGCGAGGAATGCCGCGAATGCCGGTTTCAGCTCCTTGTTATCCGATCGAAGGGCCGCTGCGGAGAGCAACTCGGCTGCAGTCTTTGGATCCCTGGATTTTCCTCGGCCTTCGGTTGGCGGGCGCAGCAACGAAGCCGCCGCTCCATCAGGAATTCTTCCGGTAGTCACGAGAACCATTTTTGCTCGTGATGGCAATGATGGGTCAGCGAGGGCCTGCTCAGACCAAATCCTCAGAGTCTTCCAGATGTCCGCACTGGTGTCCGAAAGATTCGCGACGCGTTTAATATGATGTTTTGCCTGGAGCAATTCCTTAGGTTCGCCGTTGCGTTCGAACGAAACGTCGTCCAATTTCTCGATCGCAACTTCGAGCTCCGTGCCTGCGTTTAGATGCGGGATGCAAAGAAGGAGAGCTAGCCTCGCCTGATACAGATATCCGGCGGCTGCGGGCGCGGCGTTGAAATCGTTGATTTGCCCACTCAAGAAGCGTCTCCTCACACGCCTTTAAATAAATCCATAATCAATGTACGCACAAGCATAGCGTTCAAGAAAGCTCCGCTTGTTCACCATCTTTACTCGCCGACGAAACGGGTGCTGCCTTGGAGCATTCGCGATTTTCATGTTTTAATCGCTAGAGTATACCCCACGCCCGAAACCTCCCCCTCCCCGTCATCTCCCTGAGGCCGAGTTCCAACACGATCCGCCGCGCCGCCTGCGGCGTCACCTCCAGCGTTTTAGCGACCATCCCAGCCGACACAAGGGGACGCGCCATCACCAGCTCGACCAGTTCTGGCAGCTTTGACGACGTCCGCCGCCCCTCTAGTTTCCGCTCGAACAGGGTCCGCGCCAAAACCAGCCTGTCATGTTCTTTCATGCCGATCTCGGCCGCAGCGATCAGGCCGTTGGCGATGGCGAGCAGACGGGTTTCGCGATCGCGGTGGCGGCGCCGATCGACCGGAATGGTTTTGAGGCCAAGGTTGATGGCTGCGAGATGGGCGCCGGTGGTGATGCCGGCTTCCCGCAGGATTGAGGCGGCAAACAACCGGCCGAGCCACGGGGCATGCTGAAGCACGGAAAGCTCGTTCCAGGCATCGAGGGCGACAATCGCCTGCAGCATGGCGGGCAGGTGTTCGGCCTGGCGCAGGACGCCGCGCCATTCGTCGAGCCGGGCATCCTCGTCCCAGTCGAGCTCATAAACGAGCGGATCTTTTTCCGCCGCGCGATTGCCGCCGGCCCGGCCAGGCCGCGTCGCGCTCTCGATCGCCGCCTCCGATCGGGCCAGCACCGCATCGATGGCGGCGTAGTCGACGCCCGGTAGGTTCTCCGCGTCATCACCATCATCCCCCTCCCCTTCCGGATCGATGACGACCTCGGGTCGAACGACGCCGGCCGGCTCCCCTGCCTCAGCGTCGACCGGGTTGATGTCCGACGTTTGCCGCAAGGTCCGGATCCCCTCTGCGGACAAGGCCCAGTCCGGCGACTGCGCGGCAATGCGCCGGCGGGTGCGCAGCACGTCGCGCGCGATGGTGAGTTCGTGGGTGGGGGTGCGGGTGTCGCGCAAGGCGTCGTGGAGGACGAGGTCTTCGAGATGCACCAATTCGCCGTCGATCCAGAGCGAGGCCCAGGCGTCAGTGAAATTGGATCGTTCGATCCAGCCGCTTCCCACCGTAGACCGAGCAATACGCTCGTCGAGGCGGGTAAGCGCGATACCGGCGTCGAAGGCCGGCCGCATCAGGGTCGAAATGTCGATTTTCGCGAGATCGTAAGCCATTGATTTTATGGTAAACGATCTCTTAAACGAATGCTATCTCTGAGTTACTATTCTTCACTCGCTATATTGCATCAGGCCACGCCTGACCATCGATAAGTGACGCTTATCGAAGGTATTCTAGTCAACAGCTTGACCAACCAAGCTACCGCATCTACGCTGCGCCAAAGTACGGGATGAGCGAGGAATTGACGATGACCGTTACCGTCAAGGTCGCCGAAGCCAAGACGCATTTGTCTGAATTGCTCGCGCGCGTCGAAGCTGGCGAGGACTTCATCATCGCCCGCGGCAATGATCCGGTTGCACGGCTCGTTGCTGTGGACGAGCGCCGGCAGCGTCTGGCCGCCATCGAAGCCGTGCGGGCATTGCGGGCGCAGGCTCGGCCCGTCACCTCTCAGGAAATCCAGGAGTGGAAGCAGGAAGGCCGGCGCTGATGGCCTTTGTCGTTGACGCCTCGATCGCCGGCGCGTGGCTATTGCCGGACGAAGAAAATGCGTTGGCTGAACAAGCCATGGCCCGCTTGGCGGAGGACGATGCGATGGCGCCGGATCTGCTACGCCACGAGATTCGCAGCATTCTCCTGAGCGCAGAGAAGCGGGATCGGATCTCGGCGGATTTCGTTCACTCGGCTCTTGCCCGGTTTCGGGGCCTGCCCTTGCGATTTGCCGGTCCCAGCGACGACACGGAAGTGGTGCGCTTGTCCCGAAAGTATCGTCTCAGCGCCTACGACGCGGCCTACCTCGCTCTTGCGCTCCTGGAACATCTTCCACTTGCCACGCTCGATCGCCGACTGGCGGAGGCCGCGCGTGCAGAAGGCGTTGCGGTTTTTGAGCCTGCCAGGTAGGCCATGACAAGCCAAACATCCAAAGGCGCTACTCTTTGGCGCACCGAGACACTCGACACCATCGCCTCCGTCCTGCCCATGGACCGGCGCGACGCGCTGGCCGCGCTGCTGACCGACCAGGACATCGAAACGCTGCGCCATCTCGTCAACGAGGGCATGGGCGAGAACACGCTGCGGGCGCTGACCTCCGATCTCGCCTATCTGGAGGCCTGGTCGCTTGCGGCGACCGGTGCCTCCCTCCCCTGGCCGGCGCCGGAAGCCCTGCTTCTGAAATTCGTCGCCCATCATCTGTGGCAGCCGGAGCAACGCGAGATCGATCCGGGCCATGGCATGCCGGCCGAAGTCGAGCAGAGCCTGCGAACGCAGGGCTTCCTTCGTGCGCCAGGGCCGCACGCGCCGGACACCGTGCGACGGCGCCTTGCCACCTGGTCGACGCTGACCAAATGGCGGGGGCTTACGGGTGTCTTTGCCTCCCCTGCCCTCAAATCCGCCCTTCGCCTGGCGGTGCGCGCAACGCCGAGGCCGCGAAAGCGCAAGAGCGCCAAGGCCGTTACCGCAGACATATTGTCGAAGCTTCTCGCCACCTGCCGCTCCGACAGCCTGCGCGACAGGAGAGACCGGGCCATCCTCATGGTGGCCTTTGCCTCCGGCGGCCGGCGTCGCAGCGAAATCGCGGGGCTCAGACTGGAGCAGTTGCAGGCCGAAGAGCCGATCCCGGTCGATGGCGCCCCTCCCCTCCCCTCGCTCGCCATCCATCTCGGTCGCACCAAGACCAGCCGGGCCGACAATGACGAGGTCGTCTATCTCTCCGGCCGGCCTGTCGATGCTCTGAATGTCTGGCTCACGGCTGCGAGGATCGACACGGGCAGCGTCTTCCGGGCCATCGATCGCTGGGGCAATCTCTCCCGGCGCCCACTCGATCCCAAAGCCGTCACCGACATCGTCAAGCAGCGCGCCGCCATGGCCGGTCTCGATCCGCGGGAGTTCTCCGCCCATGGACTTCGTTCCGGCTATCTCACCGAAGCCGCCAATCGCGGCATTCCGCTTCCCGAGGCGATGGAGCAATCCCGGCATCGCTCCGTCCAGCAGGCGAGCGAGTACTACAACAGCGCCACCAGACGCAGCGGCAGGGCTGCGCGGCTGATGGATTGAAGCGCGCCCTGCCCTCAGCGCATGCCGGTGCCTGACAGGTGCCCATCGCTGACAGAGGCTCCGCACGGGGATCAGGCCGAGCGCCGGCTGTCGGCGCCATTTGCCCGCAGCAAGGCCATGATGACGGGCCCGAGCGAGAATTCGCCGCGGCCTGCCTTCGCCGTCAGGTCCCGCAGATAGCCGCCGGCCGAATGGATCTGCCCTGCCCGCTCCAGAATGCAGGCGATCGTCACCGCCGCATTTTCCGGTCCCATCACTTCGCAGGCCTCCTGATAGGCCGAGGGGCTGACGCCCAGCATGGAGCGGACCACCACGGCCGCCGCCATCAGCTCGCGCCAGCTCGAAATGGTGCCGCCGGGCCCGTAATCGGCGATCTGCGGGCAGGCCTTCAACACCAATCCCAGCGGATAGGACTTTGTCGGCTCGCTCCCCTGTCCCGATTTGACCTGGGCGGGTGCGGCCTGCTTCGTTTCGAAGCGTGGTTCAAGTTCATGGATGGAGTCGGTATTTGAATTCTGTATATGGCGGTCATTGTGGCCGGGACTGGCGGTCATATTTTCAGATTTTACCTGCTCATCCAGGCGGTTGACGATCTCATCCCGCAGCATCTGCATCTCGTCGAGCACGGCTTCGATTGTCGGGCGATCCGGCACACGCGGAAGACGGGCGACGATGTCCAGATAGATCGCTTCCACGGCGGCCCAGTCGCCGGCAGCGCCCTCCTCCATGGCGGCGGTGATGAGCTTGCGCACGTCGCGCCGGCAGATGGTCAGCGCCTCGCGGGCGCGCTTGAAGAGCCTCGCCTCCTCCGCGACGCTCAGCGCCATTGCCGAAAGCTCCGCCGCGCGGGCATGAAGCGGCGCGAGGCTGAAGCCGAAGGCCGCCTCGATATCGCCGTCACCATCGCGGTGCGCGTAGCGCTTGCCATTCGGGCTGTCATGGCGCTCGATCAGGCCCGCCTCCACCAGCGCCGCCAGGCAGCGCCGCAGGGTACGGCCGGAAATCCCGTGGGCGCGCACCGAAAGCTGCGCATTGGAGGGAAAGACGATCATCGCCCGCTCCGCCGAAAGCTCTGTTTCGGGATAAAAGCTCAGGAGCGCATTGAGCACCGCGAGCGCGCGATCCTGCACGCCGAGCAGCGTGCGGGCTTCGCAGGCATCGCGAAAGACCTTCCACTTGTCGATATCGGCATGCTGGGCGCTCTCTCGCGTTTCCATCTGCCGTTTCACCAGCGCAAGCTTCGCCGGCCGCCGCCCGAAGGGCGTCGTCACACGTCCGATCTGCATTTCTTTCACCCTCTAAAAGGCAAAGGAAATCCGCTCACCAAAACGGTGCCAAAACGCTTGACAGGGATTCGGGGAAGTGCGATTCTCGGGTTGCTTAGATCTGAGAAGGGCTTCCACGACGGCGACGTTTGGGGGGCCTTTTTCTTTTGCTATCTACCTTTCCTCGGTTTTGTTGGCCGACAGGAACTCCTGGTGCAGGCGTTCCAGATTGTCCGTAATGAAGCGGCCGAATTTCGCGGCCTGGTCCGACTTCAGCGCAATCGAATAGCTCTTGCCGGCACCCTTGAATTCGGCGCGGACGGAGGCATCGCCTGCCCGCCACTCGCCGGTGTTTCTCGGCTGCTTCTGCGGCCGCTCCGCCTTGTTGATCTCGGCCACCAGCCGCTCGAACCGTGCATCCGATTCCAGCGCGTCGAAACCGTCGGCCGCAAGGCTCGCAAGGACGAGCGCCTTCACCGATGGCTTCTCGATCTTCTGGGCGAAATCGATCCAGCGGTCGCGGCCGATCGATCTGGCGGGCCCGATGCGCCGCGCCACATCTTCCGGCACGCGGCTCGACACCGACAGCATCCGGGTCAGCATCGGCGCGTCCACGGCGAGCGCCGCCTGGATCGTCGGCTTGCCGTAGCCGAGATCGGCAAGGCGCTGCGCGAACAGGGACCGCTCGATGAAGGACAGGTTCTGCCGCGCGGAGTTTTCCTGGCCCTGCGCAACGACGTGGTCGGCGTCGGAAATATCCTTGATGACGGCGCGAACCTTGAGGCCCAGTTCACGGGCGGCACGCGCCCGGCGGTGCCCGAAGACGATCTGGTAACGACCGTCCACCGACGGGTGAGGGCGCACCAGAATGGGTGAGTCCTGCCCGCGCGCGCGGATCGCCTCCACCAGCTCGGCATAGGCGGCATCGTCCTCGCCCATGCGGTCGGAGACGAAGGAGGTGTCCAGCGCGGCCGTGTCGAGTTCCACGACATGCTCGCCGGAAAGGCCCTCGGCCAGCGCTGCCTTTTCCGCCAGCTCGTTGAGCGAACTGATCATCGACCGGGAGGCACCCTTGGCCGCATAGCCGGCGCTGGCCTTGCGCTCCGTGACCCCGTCTTTCGGGGCCGTGATGTTGGCAAAAACGTCGCGGCGTGCCATCAGCAGACCCTCGAAACCGTGAAGAGACTGAATTGATTGGGGAAATAGCCCATCTGTACGGCTGACAACCGTTTATGCATGACGCCGCCCCCAGGCCTTGTGCAGAAGGTCGATCACCTCGGCATTGACGGCATCCATGGACTCGCGCGCCCGGTCATAGGTGGCGGGCGTGAACTGCGAACGCTCGACCTCGTAGAGCGTCTGCTTGGTCAGGCCCGCATCCGAAATCGCGGTCGATTTCACCATGTGGTTGCGCATCATCTGCGCGGCGAACATGCTCTGCATGAAGCCCACCATCTGCTGCTGGGGAATGTCCATCGGCTCGTAGCGCGTCACGAGATAGCGGAACCAGTCGAGCGAGACGGTGACGCCGACCGCCTCGACACTCTTCAGGATATTGCCGAGCATCAGCAGGAACTGGCTCATGGACATGATGTCGAGCATCTGCGGATGCACGGTGATCAGCACCGAGGTCGCCGCCGTCAGCGCCGTCAGGGTGAGGTAGCCGAGCTGGGGAGGGCAGTCGATGACGACCACGTCGTAGCGGTCGTCCACCTCCGCCAGCGCCTCGCCGATGCGGGTGTAGAAAAGCTTGCCGGCGGTCGAGTCCTTCCGCTGCATGGCAATCGGCGTCTCGTATTCATATTCCTGCAGTTCGAGATTGGCCGGCACCACGTCGAGGTTCGGGAAGTTCGTGGGCTGGATGACCTCGGTGATGGAGCGGCGCTCCTCGTCGTAGCGCAGCGCCTCGTAAAGCGAAGCCTTCTCGTCGAGCTCCGGCTGGATGCCATAAAGCGCCGTCAGCGAGGCCTGCGGATCGAGATCGACGGCCAGAACTCGGTAGCCGCGCAGCGCCATGTACTGGGCGAGATGCGCCGCCGTGGTCGTCTTGCCGGAGCCGCCCTTGAAGTTGACGACGGCCACCACCTGCAGGCGCTCGCCGTCCTTGCGATGCGGCACGCGCTCCAGCAGGCTGCGCAGATCGTTCATCTGCTCGGCCGTATAGTAGCGCCGGCCCGTGGTCGTCGTGGTCGGCTCGACGCCCTTGCCTTGCAGATGCAGCTTCTTCAGATAGCTCTGGGAGACGCCGACGAACTCGGCGACCTCCGCCAGCGAAAACTGACGCAGCGTCTTCTGCGCGTTCGGCGGAAACTTCTCCTGCCGCAACAGGTCGAGCTTCGACGAAATCTCGCCGCCCTGTTCGAGGATCGTATCGGCGAAACCCGGTACTTTTTCAGGGCTGGCCATTTTCACGTTCATTTTGATGTCCGCTGTCAGTCACGATATTTTTGTCAAATTTAATCCATTATCGGCACAGTGCTCCGATTCCCGTGCCGTGGCAAGGAAAAGAGGGTTAACAAAAGGTTAACACCACCGACAGAGCACGGGGATGGCCGGTGGTCCGAATTGCAGAAGATTGCAGATTTCTTCTCCGAATCTCCGGGATTTAGGGAAGACACACAGGTTTTTCGGAGCGGCGCACATCCCCTTGCGGCCCAATATCCGCAAAGCGGCGCACGGCACGCCGTCGCGACGCGTGATTCGCGCGCTGGGGGAGGGGGACGGCGGAGAAGGGGAGGGGAGGGGAGGGGAGGCGCAGGCACAGCGCAACACTGCATCCCCCGTGCGGCATCAGGGCCCCCGGATGCGAAGACGTGCGTTCCGGACGTTCAGCCTTGGGAGGGTGGAGAAGCAGATCGGCTCTCCACGCTCCTTCGCTGGAAACGCGCCATCTCCGATCCGGTCAGATGAAGTATCGGGAGCACGATGGTCGCGCCGGGCCCGCGCGGACACGCCGTCCGGTGGCAGCGACCATCGGCGAGGAACGAGCCTAACCCCATTCCCGTCTCAGTTAATTCGACGGCCATCCGCGCCGAAGAGATGGATCTTGTCCGCCTTGACGGACAGGTAAACCGTCTGGTCCGGCTTCAACTCCACGCGGCGATGCAGGACGAGCGTGGCTGGCTGCGTGCCGACCCTGACGACGATATGCGTCTCGGCACCCGTTGGTTCGACAGTCAGGACTTTTGCCGGAATGCCGGTCTCGGCAATGTCGAGATCCTCCGGACGGATGCCGTAGGTGCTGGCATCGGCGCGCACGGAATCGCCGGGGGAGGGGAGGGTGACCCCGCCATCGATCGCAAAGCCGCCGTCGCCGACGGCGCCTTGAAAGAGGTTCATGGCCGGCGAGCCGATGAAAGTTGCGACGAACGTGTTGTTCGGGCGGTCGTAGAGGTCGAGCGGCTTGCCGATCTGTTCGATCTTGCCGGCCCGCATGACGACGATCTTGTCGGCCATGGTCATGGCTTCGATCTGGTCGTGCGTGACATAGACGATCGTGGTGCCCAGGCGCTGGTGCAGTTCCTTGATCTCGCTGCGCATCGTCACGCGCAGCTTGGCGTCGAGGTTGGAGAGCGGTTCGTCGAAGAGAAACACCTTGGGATGGCGCACGATGGCGCGTCCCATGGCGACGCGCTGGCGCTGGCCACCGGAGAGCTGCTTCGGCAGGCGATCGAGCAACGGCTCGAGCGCGAGGATCGCGGCCGCCTCGTTGACGAGCTTTTCGATGGTCGCCTTGTCGCGGCCCTGCAGCTTGAGGGCGAAGCCCATGTTTTCGCGCACCGTCATGTGCGGGTAGAGCGCATAGGACTGGAAGACCATGGCGATGTCCCGCTCCTTGGGCGCGACATCATTGACGACGCGGCCGTCGATGCGGATTTCGCCACCGCTGATCTCTTCCAGACCGGCCAGCATGCGCAGCAAGGTGGATTTGCCGCAGCCGGATGGTCCGACGAGGGTGACGAACTCCCCGTCCTCGATATCGACGGAGACGCCGTGGATGACCGCGGCGGCGCCGTATTGCTTCAGAACATGATCGATTGCGACCGATGCCATGATGGTTCCTCCCTCAGAGCTTGAGCTGCCAGACGCGGGCGGCGGTGACGCCCCCGGTCAGGGTTGCGGACCGGGCCGCAGCAAAAGACGGAAGGCGCTTGCTGCCCGTCCAGCGGCCATTGTCGGCGAAGACCTCGATGGAGCCGGCATCGAGGAAGATGCGGACTTCCGATGGGCGCGCGCCGGTCGCGATATAGCGCGGCGTCGTCTTGCCGGTCCCGGCGTCGAACAGGATCTCCAGCCCGTCATCGCCGAGCCTGACGCCGAGCGTCACGTCCGGATGATCGATGGACAGCGCGAAAGGCGCGCCCTCCGCAGGCAGGGTCAGAAGGATTTCGACCGCGCCGGTGTCGAGATCGATAGTCTTTCCCTCGGCCAGGGCGGTCTCGTCGATCAGCCGATGGCGCAGCGATTCCACGGCCGCGACCGGCGGGGTAAAGATCGCGTCGCCCTCGATCAGAACGCGACGCGGCAGCGTCATGGCCGTTTGGAAATCCTCCTTCTTGGAGACATCCGTCCAGTTGGCGAGCCAGGCGATCCCGACCGGCGCATCACCATCGACAAAGGCCTGGAAGGCGTAGGCATCCGAGCCGAAATCCAGCTCCTGCTCGAAGTCGGCGGCAAAGCTGCGGCCGTCGAAGCGGCCGACCGTCACGGAGGTCAGGTTGCGCCGACCGGTCGCCGGGTCACGGCTGGTCAGAAGGCCGAAGATGAGCGCCCAGCGGGTGGCGGGATCGGATGCCGGACCACCAACCGGGATCATGCAAGGGCATTCCGCCGCCGTCATGCCGAAACGGTCTTCCCGGTGGATGATGTCGATGAAGGTCCAACCCGTCGCGCCGGCGGGATCGACGGTTTCGTAAAGCAGCACCACGCCGCCGGCCTTGTCACGGCTGCCGAGCAGCATCTTCCAGCGGCCATCCGGGCCCTCGAAGACATAGGGGTCGCGGAAGTCGGTGGTGAGATTGAGCCCCTCGGGGCGCAGCGGCAGGATGATGTCGGAAGCGCCGGCGAGAAGGCCATCCTGGCTGACGGCGGTCAGCTGGATCTGCTCTTCCGGCGTCCGGTCGATGACATGCTCCGTGTAGAAAACCCGGATCGCATCGCCGGCCGCAATTGCCGAGCCGGAAAAGGCGCCGCCGCGGCCGTCGTCTTTCTCGGACAGATGATCGGCCGGGAAGAGAAACACCGGCTGGTGCGTCCAGTGCAGGAAGTCGGTCGAGATTGCGTGGCCCCAATGCATCGTGTTCCAGCGCAGGCTGTGGGGATAGTGCTGGTAGAAGAGATGCGCCGTACCACCGAAGCGGCCGAAACCGTTCGGGTCGTTCATCCAGCCGAAAGGCGGGCGGAAATGATAGCTGTCGGGCGTCAGCGGCGGGGCATTGCGCCCTTCGTGATGGATCACGGTGATGCCCTCGGCCGTCACCCTGTCCGGATGGAAGGCATAGGCGACCGAAAGCATCGTCACCGCCGGATCGTAGGAGAGTGCGGTCAGGCCGCCGGCCGGAAGCGGAACGGCCACGAACGCGAATTCGCCGGTGCGGCGCGTTGCCGGGCTGGCGATCGGCTGCGCCTCGACCGTGACAGAGAGCGAAGCCTCGGCCTCCGTCAAGGCCTTCAGCCAAAGATGCAGCACGCTGCCGGCCGGCAGAGGCGCCGAAAGGGTCGCGAGCGAGGCGCGCGCGGAAGGGGAGGGGAGAGACATGATCAACCTTTCACGGCAGAGCCGACGAATGAACTGACGAACCAGCGCTGGAAGGCGAGGTAGAGAATGAGGACAGGGATCATCATCAGCACGGACGCGGCCATGGCGCGGTCCCAGAAGATGCTGTCCTGGCCGAAGAAGGTGGCGATGGCGACAGAGATGGGCCGGGCGTAATCGGTCTGGGTGACGAGCGTCGGCCAGAGATACTGGTTCCAGCTCTCGATCCCCATCAGGATCGAGACCGTCGCCAGCGCCGGCAGGCTGAGCGGCATGAAGATCGAGCGGTAGATGCGGAAGGTGGAAGCGCCGTCCATCTCCGCCGCCTCGTAGAGTTCCTTCGGCAGCTGCGCGAAGAACTGGTAGAAGAGGAAGGTATAGAGCGGGCTTGCGACCCATGGCAGGATCTGCACCGCGAACGTATCCGTCAGCCCGGCGCGCGACATCATGACGACGAGCGGCATGATGATGCTTTCCTGCGGGATGACGTAGAGGGCGACGACGATCGCGAGCAGCACCGCCTTGCCGCGCAGCGTGCCCCAGGCCAGCACGAAGCCGGCCATGGAATTGACGACGAGACCTGTGCCGACGGTGATCACCAGAATGATCAGCGAATTGATGAGGTAGCGGCCATAGGCGAGTTCGCCAGAGAAATTGGCCACCTCGCGGTAGTTCGACAGCGTCGGATCGTAGACCCAGAAGGCCCGGAAGCTGCCCATGTCGGCCAGAATCTGGAAGCGGTCGTCCTTCAGGCTGGCGATCAGCAGCATGAAGAGCGGCGAGATCATCACCAGCGCGATGACGAAGATCGACACGAACTGCACGATGCGCAGGCCGCGCTTGCCGCTGCCGATGGCGGCGGGTGTTCTGGTGGAAAGGGCGAGATCAGACATCGAAGCGCCTCAGGAGCGTGCGCTGCAGAAGCGCGATGACGAGAACGATGACGAAGAGGATGACGGAGACGGCCGATGCATAGCCGAGCTTCTGTTCCTCGAAGCCGGCGCGGACCATGTAGTGCACCACCGTTTCCGTGCTTTCGCGCGGGCCGCCTTGCGTCAGGATCGCCACCTGCGTGTAGAGCTTGAAGGCCTGGATGGTGGTGATGACGAGCACGAAGACATGGGTGGGGCGAAGACCGGGCATGGTGACGTGCCAGAAGCGGCGCAGCGGCCCGGCGCCATCGATGCGCGCGGCATCGTAGAGCTCATCCGGTATGCCCTGCAGGCCCGCGAGATAGATGATCATCTGGAAGCCGTAGGCCTGCCAGGCCGAAAGCAGCACGATCGAGAACATCGCCCAGTTCGGGTCGCCCAGCCAGTCGATCGGCTGGATCGTGCCACCGGAGAGGAAGCCGACGATCTGGTTCAGCGGGCCGCTCGGATACTGGAACAGCGTGCCCCAGATGACGCAGACGACGACCATCGACGTGATGGCGGGCAGGAAGAACATGCCGCGCAGCAGGTTGCGCATGGGTATCTTCTGGTGCAGCAGCAGCGCCGTGAGAAAGGCGAGCCCGCACTGCACCGGAATGACCCAGATGGTGAAGCGGGTGACGTTCCACAGCGACGTCCAGAACAGCGGATCGGAGAAGATGCGCTGGAAATTCAGCAGGCCGACGAAGCGCACCGGTGTCGGGCGCGGCACCAGCGGCTGATTGGTCATCGCCGTCCAGAAGGACAGAAGGAAGGGCGTGATCAGGAAGGCGGCCATGAGGATCACGGCCGGTGCGATCATGCCGAGTTCCTGAAAGAAGCGCTGCCTGTCCCGCCGTCGGCCGGGCCGTTTCGCCTTCTGGGCAGGCCCCTGCAGGGGCGTCTTTTCAACGGTCATAGTGTCCTCCTCCTGCCGTCCTGATGGAAGGGGCGGGGCCGGCAATGTCCGGTCCCGCCGCCCACGTGGCTTACTGCTGCTCGTTGAAGGGCGGGTAGCCGGCGTTGTCCTCGATGTCCTCATCGATCTTCTTGGCCGCCGCCGTCAGGGATTCCTGCACGTCGGCGCCGTTGAAGATCTTGTCGACGGCCTGCATGAAGGAGGAGGTCAGCGTCGGATAGGCCGGGTGCGGCGGACGCGCGACGGCGGTCTTGGAGGCCTGCTCGAAGGCGACGGCAAGCGGGCCACCGGCGGCGTAGAGCGGGCTGTCGGCGGCAAAGCTCTTCAGGCCGGGGAAGGCGGACTGGCTCTTGGCGTAATCGCGATATTCCTTGTCCTTCAGCAGGAAGCTCACGAACTTCCCGGCAATCTCCGGGTTCTTGGCGGTTGCGGAAATGCCCCAGATCCAGGTGCCGTTCGGGCTGACGCCCTTGTCGCCGATCTTCGGCAGCGGCATGACGACAATGTTGTCCTTAATGGCGGCGGAGGCTTCCGCATAGAACCAGTGACCACCCATGGCGAGTGCCGCCGGCTGGCCCTCGGCATAGAACTGGTTGGTGCCGGACGAGGTCGGAACGATCCAGCCCTTCTTCACCCAGTCCTGCATCATCGTCATCGCCTTGACGCAGGCTTCGCTGTCGAGTGTGCCGCCGGCGACCCAGCTCTTGCGGTCGATCAGGTCGCAGCCGGCGCTTTCCAGCAGCGGGCCATAGGCATAGGTGATCCATTCGGTCTTGATGCCATAGCCGCGGAACGTGTCGATCGGCCACTTGACCCCGTCGAGCTTGGAGAGCTTTTCGAGATAGCCTTCGAATTCCTCGCGCGTCCACGCGTCATCAACACCCTTCGGGATCCGCGCACCGATCGCTTCGAGATATTTCTTGTTGCCATAGAGAACGACGGAAGAGTCCGTGAGGCCGATGGCATAGAGATCCTTGTCGATCGGGTAGGTGCCCTGGGCGATGTTGGATTCCGTCATGTCATCAAGGAGATCCTTGTCGACGAGCGGCTTGATCGGCTGCAGGTAGCCCGACCAGACGTAGTTCGCCAGGAAGGGCGCATCGAGTTCCATGATGTCGGGCAACTGCTTCGACATGACGGCGGCGCTGAACTTCTCGTTATAGGCGTCGTGCGGCGCGTAGATCAGCTCGATATCGACGTCCGGATTGGCCTCCTCGAAGCGCTTGGCGACATCGCCATAGGCCTTCACCCAGCCCGGATCGCCCTGGTGCATCATCGTGACGACGGTCTTGGCATCGGCGGCGCCGGCCATGAAAACCAGAGCGGTCGACGCGGCGAGAGCCGAAAGTAAACGATTACCCATTGAGATACGCATGTCAGTCTCCTCCATTTCAGTTTGGTTAGGGGTCTTTCAGACGGATGCCCGCTCCACGAGGTGGAAGGGGAGCATTTGAACGCGGGGCGGCGCAGCATCCTCCGCAAGGAGGATCTCCATCGCCTGCCGGCCCATGGCGCGGTGCGGCAGCGCCATGGTTGTCAGCGGCGGGTCGAGCCGGGATGCCAGCTCGACCTGGTTGTCGAAACTCGCCACGGCAATGTCGTGGGGAATGCGCACGCCGGCCCGGGCAAGGGCCGCATAGACTTCCATCGCCACGCGGTCGTTGCCGCACAGAATCGCGTCCGGCCGGTCAGGGCTCGCCAGAAGCGCCTCGATATGCGTCGCGACGAGGCTTGGCGCGCGGTCGCTGTAAAGGGCGCGGCGCACCGCCGGCAGCACCGCCATCGGCGCCATGCCGGCCTCCGCAAGCGCGTCACGAAAGCCCTTTTCGCGCAGCGTGCCCGCGAGAATGCCGGGCAGGTTGATGAAGGCGATGCGTCGGCGTCCTGCCGCCAGCAGGTAGCGGACGATGTCGCCCGCGCCACCCTCTTCGTCGGGCACCAGCGAGGTAACGCGGCCGGAGAGATCCCGGCAATTGATCATCACCCCCACGGCCCCGGCCAGCTTCTCCGAGAGATCGACCGTCTTGTGGTACATGGCGGCATAGGCGATGGCGCGCGGACGAAACTGCTGGACCTGATCAAGCTCCACGCCGGCCGTGCCGCCGCTGTGGTTGACCGCGAAAATCGTCATGCCGGCACTGCGCGCTGCGCCATCAAGGCCGCGCACGATCTCGGTCGCAAAGGGTGAGGTGATCAGGCCATCGGAGACGACACCGATCAGCGGCAGCCACCCCTTGCGCACGCCACGGGCTGCAAGATTGGTGACATAGCCGAGTTCGTCGGCAATGGCCTTGATCCTCTGGCGCGTATCCTCCGACATCCGTCCGGAGCCGCCATGCAGCGCGCCCGACACCGTTTTCACGGAGACGCCGGCTCGTGCAGCAATGTCGGACAATGAGACGGACACGCCCCTGATCTCCATTGGGTTATCGTTTACCCATAGAAGCGCAGGGAACCGATGTCAAGCGTCCCGCACGCGCATATCCCGAGCGCGCGGCCGGGACGAGACCTGCGGAACAGCGCGGTCGATTGGGGGGGGGAGGGGCCAATGCCGCTCTCCAGCGGTGGATGAGCGGGCAGTCGCCACCGACGCCGGAGCGTCTGCGCATGGATGCAGACGTGCTAAAGCGCAGCCTCGACGGCCAGCGCGGCGGCCAGCAGCGCCTCATCCTTCTGGGCGAGACCCGACAGCAGGAGCCCGACGGGCATGCCGGCAGCGCCTGTGCCGATCGGCAGGGAGACGCCGCACCAGTCGAAGAAGTTGCCGATCAGCGTGTTGCGCAGCGTCTTCGCATTCATCGCGACAAAGGCGTCATCATCGTCGATCAAGGGGGCGACGGGCGGCGCCACATGCGGGAGCGTCGGCGACAGCAACAGTTCGCCGGGGGCAAGCGCCTGCTCGACCTCGGCGGTCAGGCGCCGGCGGGCGGAAAGCGTCGCGATATAGTCGGGCATCGAGATCTTCGCGCCGAGCCGCGCCCGGGCCACGACGCGGCGGTCCATGCGCGCAGCTGCATCGCCCGTCAGCCGCGCCTCGTGCAGGGCATAGGCTTCCGCCGTCACCAGTGCGCCACGCTCGGCCATCAGGTCAAACAGGGCGGAAAATTGCGGAAAGGCCTGACGACGGACCGTGGCGCCTGCCTTTTGCAGCGTCACGACGGCGGTCTCGAAGGCGGCAATGACCTCCGGCTCCGCCCCGTCGAAGAAGACCGTTTCCGGGATGACGAAACGGAGATCGCCAAGCGCGGCCGCAGTCACCGCTGGCGCTGCCTGCCCGCGCATGGCGGCGTCGATCCAGATGGCATCCTTGACGGTGCGGCAGAGCGGTCCAAGCGAATCGAGGCTCGTTGCCAGCGGAAACACACCCGCCATGCTGTAGCGGCCGCGGGTCGCCTTGTAGCCGACGATGCCGTTGAAGGCGGCGGGGATGCGGATCGAGCCGCCGGTATCCGTCCCGATCGCCACCGGCACGAGGCCTGCGGCCACCGCGACACCGGACCCCGAGGACGAGCCACCCGGCAGGCGGTCAACATCCGTGCTGCGAGGGTTCTTCGGCGTGCCGTAATGCGGGTTGATGCCGAGGCCGGAGAAGGCGAATTCGCTCATGTTGAGCCGGCCGATAGACACCATGCCGGCCGCGGAAAGGGCCGCGACGACATCGGCGTCACGGGCCGCTGGCGGATCACCCGCAAGCACGACGGAGCCCGCCGTCGTCACAGCCCCCTCCATGTCGAAAAGATCCTTCCAGGCGATCGGAATGCCGTCGAGCAGGCCACGCGAGCGGCCGGCCTTGATCCGCTCCGACGCCGCCTGCGCCTCGCGATAGGCGCGCTCCTGCGTGAGCGCGGTAAAGATCGCGGGATCGCCATGCTCCTCGATCGCGGCAAAGGTTTCTTCGGCGAGTGTCACGGCGTCGAGCGTGCCGGATTGCAGCAGCACCGAGAGCGAGGCGACCGAACGGCCGCGGATATCGAGGGACATGGGGGGCTCCTTCAGCTGCGCCCGACCAGCTGCATCCAGCGGCGGACGAGATAATTGTGTTCATCCATGGTCGTGTTCCAGACCGCGATGTTGTTGGCCCGCTGCCAGTAGGAGCCGCCGGAACGCACCGAGCCCTTCTTGATGCGGATCGAGCCATCCGGCCCCGGCAGATCGGTGCGGGCCGGCAGGCCGCCATACCAGTAGTCCCACTCCTCAGCCGAAAGGTACGCGCGGGAACGCTCGGGGGTGGAGATGTAATAGCCCTGGCGCGCGACGACGGCGCCCGGCCAGCCCGATATCCACCAGTTGAGATAGTCATAGGCGACATCGAGCATGCGCCCGTCGAGATGGCGCGAGAGGCACAAGCCGCCATGCCAGGCGCGGTAACCCTCCGCCGGCACGGCCTGTTCGACCGGAACGCCCTGGCCGGAGAGGATGTTGATGCCCGTGGACCACATGCTCTGGATATCGGTCCGCCCATCCACCATCAGACGTGCGGCATCTTCTGCCGTGCGCCAGAAGCTGCGGAAGAAGCCGGCCCGCTTGCGCTCCTCGAGGATTTCGATCAGCCGGTCGATCTCGTCCACCGTCATGTTGCCGATGTTGCGAAACGTCATCAGCCCGGCGGCGCGCGCAGCCAGCGCCGCGTCGAAAATGCCGATGGCGGGTTCGTCCACCAGCGCAGCCCGGCCCGCCCATCTGTCATCGAGAAGGGCGGCCCAGCTCGCGGTTTGCGCGCCGTTGGTCACCGCATCGGTGCGATAGGCGAAGCTGTCGAAATTGTGCGTCGTCGGCAGCATGGAGATCAGCCCGGTCGGCTGGTCGCCGAGCGCGAGATTTGGCTGCACGAAGAGCTTCTTCACGGGCACGTCGCCCTGACCCAGCCTTGGGTTGGGGCCGATATGGCCGAGCTTCGTCAGCTCGTTCACCTCGTTCCAGAGCGTGATGCGCTTCAGGTCGATCGGCTGCACAGCGCGCCAGTACCAGACGATGTCGAGATTGTGGAAGCACTGGTCGTAGATGTCGTAGGTCGCCGGCTCCTGCGCTGCCTTGTGCTGGGTGGTCAGGAAGTCGTTGTTGTCGAAAATGACGGTAATGCCGAGATCGGCTTCGGCCCGCATGCGCAGTTCTTCGAGCAGCGAGATGGCGGTTCCGAGCACGCGCAGCGTCGGTCGTCCCCTGGTGTTCAGGGCCGGAGCGGCAAGATCGGGGCGGGCATGCTTGTTCATCGCGCGGGGTGACCATCGTCGTGGCGGTTGCAAGGTCCTGTCGCCGGCCGGACTCTCACGCGACGGCGCTCATCCGGGGAACCATGGCGAAAGCCTCGAAGGAGCGTTTCAACAGATTGCCGTCGAGCCCGTCAACGATAAAGACGATGCGCGAGCGGCGGTCCTCGTCCGGCCAGGCCTGCATGTGGACCGGCGTGTGCACGAGATGCTGCACGCCGTGGATCGCTACGGGCCGCTCCTCGCCCTCGATGTTGAGGATGCCCTTGACGCGGATGACCCGGTCACCATGCCGGTTGAGCAGCATGGTCATCCAGAGACCAAAGGCCGTCCAGTCAACAGGCTGGTCGACGCTGATCACGATGGAGCGGAAGTCGGCGCTATGGCCGCCGCCGTCGGCATCGACCAGTTGCAGCGGCGCATCGCAATAGAAGCCGGAGGGCGACTGGAGAAGCGCCACGCGCGGCACGGCCTCATCCATCACCAGACCGGCGAGATCGAGATCGGCATCCGTCGCATCGAAGACCGGAGCGTCGGGGTTCAGCGCCGAAAGACGCGCAGTCAGCGCGTCCAGCGCATCATCGGCGCACAGGTCCCGCTTGGTAATGACGATGCGGTCGGCGATGGCGGCCTGCCGGTTGGATTCCACATAGGTATCGAGCTGGCGAAGCCCGTTCACCGCATCAACCGTCGTCACCACATTGCCGGGGCGGAAATGATGGCGCAGCACGGGATCGGCCTTGATGGTGGAGAGCACAGGGAAGGGATCGGCAAGGCCGGTGCTTTCCACGACGATCCGCCGGAAGGGCGGGATCTCTCCCCGCTCCCGGCGGGCATGCAGGTCGCGGATCGCCTCGGCCAGTTCGCCGCGCACGGTGCAGCACAGGCAGCCGGATTGCAGCAGCACCATGTCCGTATCCAGCTGCTCGACGAGGTGGTGATCGAGGCCCGCCTCGCCGAATTCGTTGATGAGGACGGCAGCGTCGCTGAGCGCCGGATCCTTCAAGAGGCGCGACAGAAGCGTCGTCTTGCCGGAGCCGAGAAAGCCCGTCAGCAGATTGACCGGGGTGAAATCGGGAATATCGCGGGCGTCAGCCATGCCGGTGGCGCTCCATGCGCGAAATGATCGCCTCGTCGAGCGGATCGCAGCCGCGTCCGATCATGGCTTCCGCCGCCGGCCAGAGGTGGCCGAGATCCTCGACGACCTCCGTCTTGCCGGTGCGCGAGGAGAGCAGGAACGAGGCGCCTTGCCAGTCGGTCAGTTGAAGGGCAAAGGCGGAGAGGATGGTATTGGCGGCGTTGACCCGGCGCGCACGTTCGCGGCGGCGATCGACGCGCTCGTGGTTGCGCGTGAAGACGCCCGGCCGCGCCACCGCATCGGCCCAATGCTCGTTGCCGCCCAGAATGCCGCAGAGGGAACACATCGTCGGATCACGCCTTTCATGGGCTCTATCCGGGCGGCAGGCCTTTCCCGCCGCCCGGGTCGTCAGGGGCTACTTGCGCGGGAAGCGCGCGTTGAAGTCGTCGGCGATCTCGTTCATCGTCACGAACTTCACGCCCGGATGCTTGATCATATAGGCATAGAGGCGTTCGAGCATCATCAGAACCTGCGGACGGCCGGCGACATCCGGATGGATGGTGATCGGGAAGACGGCATAGTCCATTTCGCGATAGACCCAGTCGAACTGGTCGCGCCACATCTGCTCGATGTCGCGCGGGTTGACGAAGCCGTGGCTGTTCGGCGCCTTCTTGATGAACATCATCGGCGGCAGGTCGTCGAGATACCAGGAGGCCGGGATTTCGATGAGGTCGGTTTCCGTCCCCCGCTTCAAGGGCACCATCCAGTCCGACGGCTTCTTGGAATAGTCGATCTTGGTCCAGCTGTCGCCGACGCGCACGCGGTAGGGCGTGAAATCGTTGTGCATCAGCGAGTGGTCGTACTTGATGCCGCGTTCGAGCAGCAGTTCGTTGGTGACGTTGGAGAATTCCCACCACGGCGCCACATAGCCGGTCGGGCGCTTGCCCGAGAGCTTGGTGACGAGGTCGATGCACTTGTCGAGGACTTCGGTTTCCTGCTCGCGCGTCATGGCGATCGGGTTTTCATGGGTGTAGCCGTGAATGCCGATCTCGTGGCCGGCATCGGCCACCGCCTGCATCTGCTCCGGGAAGGTCTCGATCGAGTGGCCGGGGATGAACCAGGTCGTCTTGATGCCGAAGCGTTCGAAGAGCTTCAGGAGGCGCGGGCTGCCGACTTCACCGGCAAACAAGCCGCGCGAGATGTCGTCGGGCGAATCTTCGCCGCCATAGGAGCCGAGCCAGCCGGCGACGGCATCGACATCGATGCCGAAACTGCAGAAGATTTCCTTAGCCATGGTGTAAGCCTCCGTTTTTAAAAAGAATGGTCAGGCGGCCGGGATGACCGTCGCTTCCGACGGGTTCCACGACAGCATGATGTTGGACCCGACGGCGAAACGGCCGGGCTGGTATTTGTCGACATGCGCCTCGAGCGAGACCTGCCGGCCATCCTTGAGCGCGGCCCGCAGATGCGAGACATGGCCGACCACCTCGAAGCCGGTCAGCGTCGCATCGATGAGGTTGCCGTCATATCTGCGGCCGATCTCCTCGCGTGTGCCGGCGCCTGCGCCATGCACTTCGATCGCTTCCGCAGGCACGACGAGATTGACCTTGCCGCCCCGGACACCCGCGCCATGGCGGCCGTTCCACTGGCCGGACAACAGGCCGACGGGCGTCGAGACCCGCGCGACATCGGCGGCGGCGGCCTCGACCGCACCGGAAAAGATCGTGTTGCGGCCGATGAACTGCGCCACGAAGGGCGTGTCCGGCCGGGTGTAGAGCTGGTGCGGCGGGCTGATCTGCTCGACGCGGCCCTGGTTCATCACCACGATCCGGTCGGACAGGGCGAGTGCCTCCGACTGGGCGTGGGTGACGAAGATGAAGGTGACGCCGAGCGTCTTCTGCAACAGCTTCAGCTCGTTCTGGATCGCCTTGCGCAGATTGGCGTCGAGCGCGCCGAGCGGCTCGTCGAGCAGCAGGATATCGGGTTCCACGACGAGGCCGCGGGCAAGCGCAATGCGCTGGCGCTGGCCGCCGGAGAGCTTTTCGGGCTTGCGCTCGGCAATGTCCTCGAGGCCGAGGGTGGCGATGATCCGGTCGACCTTGGCATCGCGCTCGGCCTTGGGCATGCCCTTCACGTCAAGGCCGTAGCCGACATTGCGGCGCACCGTCATGTGCGGAAAGAGGGCGTAGTTCTGGAAGATGGTCGAGGTCGGACGGTGCTCCGGGCGGATGTCGTTCATCCGGATGCCCTTGATCATCATGTCGCCGGAGGTGATGCTCTCGAAGCCGGCGATCATGCGAAGGGTCGTCGTCTTGCCGCAGCCCGAGGGCCCAAGGAAAGCGATGAACTCGCCCTTGTTGACGGCAAGGTCGAAATTGCTGACGGCGGTGGCGCCGTTGTCGTAGACCTTGCCGACATTGATCAGTTCGAGGTCGTAAGTCATGGAAGCACGTCTCCAGGCGGTGTGGATGTCCGGGCCGCGTCAGGCGCAGCCCGGACGGGTCACGATCAGGCGTTCAGGAATTCGTCCCACTTCTGGATGAGGTGGTCGTATTCATCCGGCCACTGGTGCCAGTAGGCGACGTTCTTGGCGCGCTCCTCCAGCGAGCCGCCATCGCGCAGGTCGCCTTCCTTGATGCCGCGCTCCTCTGCGCCGACCCAGGGCTTGCCCTCGTACCAGAAGGCGTACTTCTCGGGCGCCATGACGTTCTTGATATTGGTCGAGGGCGAGTAGTAGCCCTGCTCGGAAACCGTGATGCCCGGCTCGCCCGACAGCCAGTAGTCGGCATAGGCGATGACGGCATCCTTGTTGGCGGTGCCGGCGATCATCGCCGGGCCGATGGCCCAGCCGCGATAGCCTTCCTTCGGAACGGCGTACTTGCAGGGCTTGCCCTGTGCCTTGACGGCCATGACCGCCGGCTGCCAGGCATCGCAGACCACCATTTCGCCGGAGGCCATGAGGTTAACGAGTTCGCCGAAATCGCCCCAAAGCGCGCGGAACTGGCCTTCCTTCTTCTTGGAGATGAGGAATGCGGCGGCCTCGTCGATTTCGGCAGCCGTCGGGTTGCCGGGGTTGGCGACGTTGGAAAGGCCGAGCGAATTCATCGCCATGATGGCCTGGCCGAAGGCGATCAGCGGGTCGGTGTTGAGACCCGACTTGCCCTTCCACTTGGGATCGAAGATCGCGGCCCAGGTGTTGGCTTCCTCGGCGGTCACGACATCCGGATTGTAGCCGATGGAATCGTAGTTATAGACGGCCGGCACCATGTTCAGCATGGTCTTGGCCTCGTCCGCCCAGATCTGCCCGGTGATCTGCGCCTTGGCGTCCCACTTGTCGGAGGGCGTCGTGAAGGTCTCGCGGATATTAGCCCAGTTCTTCAGCGACGCCGCCGGGATCGTCTCGACATTGTTGGTCATGACGATGGAGGGCAGGCGCTCGGCGATGATTTCCCAGCAGTCATAATCCTTGGAGCCCGACAGGATCTTGGTCTGCGCATCCGGGAAGGTCGCGGCCGTGCCGGAGGTGGTGCCGACACCGGAGGCCTTCTTGAACTGCTCGAGAATGCGTTCCTGCACGGTGACCGAAAGGCCGATGGTGCGCAGCTGCTGCGCCGCAAGGTCGGCCGCCTGCGCATAGGCCTTGCGCGAGGACAGGAACGGCGTGCCGGCGCCCATGGCCAGCGCCATGACGCCCGCCGAACGCTTCAGCAGCGAGCGGCGATTGATTTCGAAAGTCGACATGATCTTCTCTCCGTTTCTTTGTGGTTCCCCGAAGCTCAAGGCGGCGCCCCAGCTCCATTCTTCGTCATGCATGCCGTCGCGAGCCCCAGCGCCGCGGCGGATATCGTGTTCAGTAGCGGCCCACGAGCAGGCCCCCGTCCACGACCAGCACCTGGCCGGTCATGTATCTCGCGCCGGTCGACGCCAGAAATGCGATGACATCCGCGATGTCTTCGGGCGTGCCGAGACGCCCCATGGGGATGAAGGCGGCGGCCTTTTCG
The DNA here is from genome assembly GCF_042610495.1 of Rhizobium sp. SG2393. Classification (NCBI taxonomy): domain Bacteria; kingdom Pseudomonadati; phylum Pseudomonadota; class Alphaproteobacteria; order Hyphomicrobiales; family Rhizobiaceae; genus Rhizobium; species Rhizobium sp. SG2393. The sequence goes on along the minus strand of NZ_JBHGAP010000012.1, from coordinate 97,169 downwards.
GCGCCCTCCGGCCCCAGCGAGTTTTCCTCCGACAGGAGCTGCGCGGTGCGGATGTAGCCGGGCGCGACGCCGTTGACGCGCACGCCGTCTGCCGCAAGTTCCACGGCAAGGCCGCGCACGAGGCCCACGACGCCGGACTTGGCGGCCGAATAATGCACATGCTCGTCCCAGCCATAGGCGACGCCCATGATGGAGGAGAGCGCGATGATCGACCCACTCTTGCGAGCCCGCATGGAGGGTGCCGCAGCGCGCGCCAAGCGGAAGATGCCCTTGAGGTCGATGTCGAAGGTCAGGTCCCACTTCTCGTCGGTGAGGTCGGCGAGCTTTGTGCGATGCGCGATGCCGGCATTGGCAACGATCACGTCGATCCTGCCGTGACGGGAGAGGATGTCGGCGACGAGGCGTTCGGTCGTTTCGGTCGAGCGCACGTCGTAGGGCTGGAACTCGGCCGAGCCGCCGGCCTCCACAATCGCCGCCGCGATGGCAGCGCCTTCCGCCTCGAGAACATCGGTGACGACGACATGGTCGCCGGCTGCCGCGAAGGCTTTAGCGGTCGCGGCACCGATGCCGATGCCGGCTCCGGTGACGATGACGATGCGCTGTTCGGCTGCATTCATGGTCTTCATCCTTCCTTACAGCATCACATCGCCGGAATTCGGCCCGAGGGTCTGTCCGACGAAAAGGGAGGCCTCGTCCGAGGCGAGGAACGCGACGGTGGCGGCGACTTCCGACGGCTCGCCGAAGCGGCCGAGCGGCAGCTCAGCCTTCTTGGCCGCACGCCAGTCTTCCGACAGATCCATCACGAGCGGCGTGTTGATCGGCCCCGGCGCGACCGCGTTGACGCGCACGCCGCGAGCCGAAACCTCGCGGGCCAGCGCCTTGGTCATGCCGATGATCGCCGCCTTGGCGCCGGAGTAGTGAACGAGTTCGACGCCGCCGATCTGGCCGAGCTGCGAGGCGACATTGACGACGACGCCCTTGCCGGCGGCGAGCATCGCCGGCAGCACGGCCCGCGTCATAAGGAAGGTGCCGCGTACATGGACGCGGAACATCCGGTCGAAATCGGCGACCTCAAGGCTTTCGAACAGCGACTGGTGCGCAATCCCGGCATTGTTGACGAGAAGGGCGACCGCGCCGAAGGCGGCGACCGCCTCCGCATGGAGACGCGCCACATCGGCCTCATCCCCGACATCGCCGGCGCCCGAGGCAGCCGTCCCACCGGCCGCGCGGATCTCCGCGGCGACCGCCTCGGCCCGCTCGGCCGAGAGATCGTTGACGAACACGGCGTAGCCATCGGCGGCAAGCCGGATCGCGATGGCGCGGCCGATGCCGGAGCCGGCACCCGTGACGAGAGCACTTGTGCCGGCCATCACGCATCCTCCTGCACGAGGACGCGTCGGGCGCGGCGCACCGAGAGCGACATGAGCACGGCATAGGTGCCGAGCAGCGCGAAGGAGAACAGCGTCGTCAGCACGCCGAAGGCAAAGACGTTCGGATGCACTTCCACCGAGAAGGTGCCGTAGATGGCGAGCGGCAACGTCAGATCCCGGCCGGACGCAAAGAGCGTGCGCGAGAACTCGTCATAGGAGAGCGTGAAGGCGAACAGCATGGCCGAGAGCACGCCCGGAAAGATCAGCGGGAAGGTGATCTTGCGGAAGGTGCGGGCCGGCGTGACGCCGAGCGACCAGGCGGCTTCCTCGACCGAAGGGTCGAAGCGATTGAAGATGGCGAGCATCACCAGGAAGGCGAAGGGATAGGTGTAGACCACGTGCAGCACGAAGGTCGTGCCCCACCAGTGCCGGTCGATGCCAAGCGTGTTGGCAACGAGCGCCATGCCGAGGCCGACGAGCACGCCGGGCACCATCATGCCGAGCACGATGAGGTAGAAGACCACGCCCGAACCCTTGAAGCGGGTGCGGAAGGCCTGGGCCGAGGTGACGCCGAGCACGGTGGAGACGATCATGGTCATCACCGCCAGCACCAGCGAGCGCACCAGGCCTTCCTCGATCGGCAGCGGCGCGATGCGCGAGGGCGGCGTCAGGCCGAAGAGATGCTTGTACCAGTAGGTCGACCATTCGATGATCGGGAACTGCGGTCCGCCTTCCGGTCCCGTCTGGAAGGACAGGATGGCGAGCACCACGAGCGGACCGTAGAGGAAGACGAGGAAGAGGGTCGTGTAGAAGGCGAGCCCGAGTTTGATGCCATTGGCGTTCATGGTTCAGAGCTCCTTCCTGAGATCGACGACACGCAGCAGGACGGCGACCACCGCACCCATGAGGATGGTCAGCACCACGCCGGCCACCGCCGCGAAGGCCCATTTCAGCGAGCCCACCTGGGTGACGATGATGTTGCCGAGAAGATTGACCTTGCGGCCGGAGAGTGCGGCGGAGGTGGCGAACTCGCCGAGCACCATGACCGACACGAAGATGGCGCCGACCACCACGCCGGGCATGGAGAGCGGCAGGATGATGGTGCGGAAGATGCGCCAGAAGCCGGCGCCGAGATCCTGCGCCGCCTCGATGATCGAGGGATCGATGCGGCCCAGCATGAAGGCGATGGGGCCGACCATGAAGACGCAATAGATCTGCGTCATGCCGATGATGACGGAGAGGTCGGAGAAGAGCAGCACCTCGATCGGCTGGCTGACGACGCCGAGCTTCATCAGGATGAGGTTGATCGCGCCTTCCTTGCCGAGCATCGGCCGCCAGGCCAGCACGCGGATGAGGAAGGAGGTCCAGAAGGGAATGACGCAGAGCACCAGAAGCACGGTCTGGAGCGTCTTGTTCTTCACGAAGAGACCGACGAACAGCGCGGCGGGATAACCGACCAGGAGGGTCGTCGCGAGCACGATCAGCCAGATGCGGATCGTCGTCCAGAGCGCACCGAGATAGGTGTCACTGGAGAAAAAGGTGATCCAGCTCTGCAGCGTCAGCGTCGGCTCGATCTTGAAGGTCGTCTGCGTCCAGAAGGAGACGTAGACCATCATCGCGATGGGCAGCACCAGGAAGAGCGTCATCCACAGCACGCCGGGCGCGACCAGCCAGAGATTGCCGGCGCGGGCCTTGGGCAAGGTGACGGCGGCCGGCGCCGTATCGTCGACAAGGTGGGGCATGGTCATGGTGCGGATCTCCGGATGCGGATCGCCGGTCGGGCAGAAGAGGGGAGGAGGGGAGGGACGGCGCGGCAGGCCGCCGGTGCGTCAGGCATAGACAAGGGCGTCCTCCTTCTTCCAGGCAAGGCGATAGGTCGCCTGCGGCTCGAAGGTGGACGGGGCGGCATGGCTCAGATGCTGCTCGACCTCGAAGATGCTGCCATCGGCCAGCGTGAAAAAGGCGTTGACGGCAGAGCCGGTATATTCGCTGGCGATGAAGGTGCCCTCGACGCCCGTTTCGCCGTCGGCAAGGGCCGCGTCCTTCGCACGGATGGAAACCCGGTCGTAGCGGATCGCATAGGTGGGGCTTGCCGCCGTCTGGCGCAGGCCGCCGATCGAGACCGTACCGACCGGCGACACGAAGCTTTCGCCCGCCACCCGTCCCGGCAGCAGGTTGTAGCAGTTGAGGAAGCGCGCGACGGCCGGCGAGGAGGGACGGTTGTAGATCGTGTCGGCATCCCCATGCTGGGCGATGCGGGCGCGGTCGAGCACCAGCACGGTGTCGCCCATGGCCAGCGCCTCGGTCTCGCTGCCGGTGACATGCAGGAAGGTGACGCCGCAGCGCTCGCGAATGCTGCGCAGTTCGGAGCGCATGCGGGTGCGCAGGTTCGCATCGAGCGCGCCCAGCGGCTCGTCGAGCAGCACCATCTTCGGCTCGGTGACCAGCGTGCGGGCGAGCGCCACGCGCTGCTTCTGCCCGCCGGAGATCTGGCTGACACCGCGATCTTCGAGGCCGGTGAGGCCCACGAGCGCAATCATGTCCTTCACCTTGCGACGGACGACCGCGCTGTCGGTCACCGGATCGATGGCGCGGTTCGTCAGCCCGAAGGCGATGTTCTGTTCCACCGACAGATGCGGGAAGAGCGCGAAATTCTGGAAGACGAAGCCGATGCCGCGCTGGTGCGGCGGCAGCGCATCGATGCGCTCGCCCTTGAAGCGGATCTCGCCGGCTTCCGGCCGCTCGAAACCGGCGATGACGCGCAGCAGCGTCGTCTTGCCGGAGCCGCTCGGGCCGAGCAGCGAAATGTAGGAATCGTCGGGCAGGGACAGGCTGATCCCATCCAGCGCACGGGCGTCGCCATACTGTTTCACGACGTTTCGGAGGTGGAGCACAGCCGTCACGGAAATCCCTGCCATCTGTCTTCGCGACGGCGGATTCCGGGCACGGCTTTCCCGCGACGGGCAACGGCGTCGCCCGACCTCATGGATAGCCGGCATCGTTCACGCTGAAGGCTTCAGCGCGCCGGAAATGCCGTCCGAAAGTGTCTCAAAAAATGCTGTCTGTCTGTTCCCGCGCTTCTGGGTGGCGCTATGGCAACCATGGCATAAATGATTTTTGCATTCAATAGACTTTTTTACGAAATGCGCGTGGCGGCGATTTTCGCCAGGATCAGCAAGTGCGGGAACGATCGCGGAGCCAGCCGGAGACGCAAAGCAAAAGCGAATTTCCCCAGAACCCCGCAATCAGAGGGGTTTGAACGCCGCAAAACATACCGACGGAGCGACAGGCTCCGCCTTCGGACATCCATTCGAGCACCGCAAAAATCGCATCAGCAGCGCGTCGGGTGCGTTCGTAGCCCTCGACACATCTGCAAATTTCAGCGATTATTGTATGCAATAGACATTTTATCTCCGTCTAGGAGACCGGAGGCAAATTGTCTAGAACAGGCACATCGCCACCTCCCTTCGCGAGGAAAGATCGCGCCCATGGCCGACAGCATGACCGACAGCCAGACCGGGCAGAACACGCGGCGCCGCTACGAGATCGCCGAGGATGTGCTGCGCCGGAACATTGCCGAGGGACTGCTGCCGCCGGGTCTGGTTCTTCTCGAAGGACCGATCGCCGATATTCTCCAGACCTCGCGCGCCCCGGTGCAGCGCGCCCTGCAGGCGCTTGAAAGCGACGGGCTGGTCCACCGCTTCAAGGGACGCGGCTATCTGGTCGGGCCGCCGGGCGCCGGCATCGAGCCTGACCGCACCGACATCAAGAGCCTCGGCCTCACCATTCCCGAGCATGCCGACGAGGCGCTGCAAAGCCGCTCCTCCTGGGAGCGCATCTACAATACGGTGGAGCGCGACGTGGCCGGCTGCGTCGTCTTCGGCCAATATCGCATCATCGAGATCGAGCTTGCCAATCACTTCAAGGTCAGCCGCACCATCGTGCGCGATATCCTGACGCGCCTGCGCGAGCGGGGGCTGGTGCGCAAGAACCAGAGCTCGCACTGGATCGCCGGTCCCCTGACAGCCCAGACGATCAAGGAGCATTTCGTGCTGCGGCGCATGCTGGAGCCGCAGGCCCTGCAGACCGGGGCGAACGACATCGACCGCGAGGCGCTGACCGCCCTCTTCGACCGGCTGGTGGCGCTGGAGCGGCGCGACCTGCGCGATTACCTTGACGACCTCGAGGATATCCAGGCCCGCTTCATCGAGACCTGCATACTCGCCACGCCGAACGAAAAGCTCCAGGACCTCATCCGAAACAACCTCCTGCCGATGACGGCCACGGAGCGTCTGCTGCGCCGGCTGGGCCTGCCCGGCGATCCCATGGTCATCACCGAACTCAGGCTCGTCGTGGAACTCCTGATGCGCGGCGCCCCTTGCGCGGCCGCCGCCATGCTCGAAACCCATCTCGACGCCGCCGTGAACCGGACGATCGCACAGATGAAGATCGTCGCGATCATTCCGGGCCCCGGCGAGACCGCCGATTACCTCACCCGCGTTCAGGAGTGAGCGGGAGAGGGAAGGGGAAAATCTGCTGGTCTGCATCACGATCTCCTTTCTCCCGCTCCAGGTTTTCCGTCAGGCCAGCGCGGCCCGCATGCGTGCGATCAGCGCCTTGCGCTCGGCCCTTGCCGCCAGCGCCTCATCCATCGTCACCTTGACGAAACGGGCCGGCTTGTGGGGCTGCAACTGGCCGATCAGGTCCATGTCGGCCGAAATGACCGTGCCGACCATGAAGTAGCCACCGCCCGACACCGCATCGCGATGGAGGATGATCGGCTCCGTGCCGCCGGGGATCTGGATCGATCCGTAGGGGTAGCAGCTGTCGACGATGTTGGAGGGGTCGGACCCGGCACCGAAGGGCTGCTGGCGATCCACGAAGCTCATCTTGCGGCCGCCGCGGAAGCGATAGCCCATGCGGTCGGCCTCCGGCGCCACCTTCCATTCGTCGGCGAAGAAGCCGTCCTTGGCCTCCTCCGTCAGGCGGTCCCAGTAAAGGCCGGGTAGCACGCGCAGTTCCGCCGGGCTCCCCGGACCCCGCCGAAATTCCTCCGCAACGCTGCGGCCCGCAACGCCACCCTTCGCCTCGCCGACCGGCAGTTCGTCACCGGCGGCGAGCGGACGGCCCTTGAAGCCGCCGAGCGCGCCGATAGCATAGGTCGAGCGGCTGCCGAGCGCTTCGGGGACATCGATACCGCCGGAGACGGCGATATAGATGCGCGCGCCGGACTTAAGGAAATCGAAGCTCAGTTCCTGGCCGGCCTTCACCGAAAAAGCGGTCCAGCCGGGCTGCACGACACCGTCCACCTTGGGCGGCATGTCGGCCCCCGTCACGGCAACGAGGGCGTCTTCGGTAAAAAGCAGCTTCGGTCCCATGAAGACGGCCTCGAGGCCGGCCGCCCCCTCGTCATTGCCGACGAGAAGATTGGCCGCGCGAAGGGCGAGCCGGTCCATGGCGCCGCCCATGGGAATGCCGAGGTGGAAATAGCCGGGGCGGCCGAGATCCTGGACGCTCGTCGCCAGACCGTGATGCAGGACTTTAATGGCCATTGATCATGCCCTCCAGCCTGGCGTTGTAGCCGTCGATATCCTTGCTGAACTCCCTGAGGTCGAAGTTGACCTCACGGATCGGCGGCGCGAAGCGCCCCTTCTCGACATCCTCGACCGCCTGGTCGTAGGCATCGCGGCCGATCGGCTTGAACTTGACGATGTCGCCCGGACGGAAGAACACCATGAAGTCGCGCAGGTAGCTCGTGGTCTGGGTCGGGTCGAAGATCGGCATGGGGGTGATGCCGAACATCTGGTAGCCGCCGGCGCCGCGCACCGAATAGATGCAGCCGAAGCACCCGCCATGGCCGACCGTCAGCTTCGGCGTATCGGTGCGCGGGCGCAGATATTTCGGCACCTCGATCTGCCGCTGCCGCTCGACCATCTGGTACATGAAGGGCAGGCCGGCAACGAAGCCGACCATGGAGACGAACCAGGGCGAGCCCGAATGGGCGGCCACGAAATCATCGACCGAACCGTAATCGTTGATCCGCGCCGCATAGTCGAGATCCGTGCCGGTCGGATCCTGATGCCGCTCGCGAAAGCGCATCAGCGTCTCATGCGTCCAGGGATCGTTGTAATAGACGGGGATCTCGACGATCCGGGTCTTGATGACCGGTTCGGCCTTCTCCGCGGCGCCCTCGATAGAGCGAACCTCGGCCAGCACATCATCGGGCTTGATGATGTCGGGGTCGAACTTGATCTGGAAGGAGGCGTTGGCCGGGCAGATCTCGGTCACGCCCCTGATGCCGCTTTCCCTGACGCCCTTTGCCATCGACAGGCTCTTGAAGAAGGCATCGAGCGACATTTCATCGCTGCATTCCACGAAGAGGTGCTCGTCCCCTCCGAACGAATATCGGACACTCATGCGCTCTGTCCCTCCGTTTCAAGGCCGCTTACGGCGGCAATCCTGGCTTCGCCCTCCGCCGCAAGCCACGGCTCGAGGAAGCGGGTGTGAAAGTCGCCGCTGCGCACCGCCGCATCGCCGGCCAGCGCCCGGTGGAGCGGGATCGTGGTGCTGACGCCGCCGATCGACAGCGCGGCGAGTGCCGCCTCGAGCTTTGCGATGCAGCTCGCCCGGTCCCCGGCATGCACGATGAGCTTGCCGAGCAGGGAATCGTAGAAGGGCGGGATCGTGTAGCCCTCGTAGAGCATCGTATCGAAGCGAATGCCGGGCTGATCGGGAACAGCAAGCGACGTGATCGTGCCCGGGGCCGGCTGGAAGCCGCGCGCCGGATCCTCGGCATTGATGCGGCATTCGATGGCGTGGCCGGTGATGCGGATATCCTCCTGCCGCACCGAAAGCTTCTCGCCGCCGGCCACGCGGATCATCTCCTGCACCAGATCGATGCCGGTGATCATCTCCGTCACCGGATGCTCCACCTGGATGCGCGTGTTGACCTCGATGAAGTAGAAGGCGCCTGCCTCCTCGTCATAGAGATACTCGACCGTGCCGGCGCCGCGATACTTCACTTCCCGGGCGAGTGCCACGGCGCTGTCGCACAGGCGGGCGCGGATGTCGGCGGGCAGGCCGACGGCCGGCGCCTCCTCCCAGACCTTCTGGCGGCGCCGCTGCAGCGAGCATTCCCGCTCAAAGCAGTGGACGACATTCTGGCCATCGCCGAGGATCTGCACCTCGACATGGCGCGCCTTGGTGATCACCTTTTCCATGTAGAGGCCGCCATCGCCGAAGGCGGCTGCGGCCTCCGCCGAGGCCTGCGGGAACTGGCGATCCAGCTCCTCCATGCTGTCAACGATGCGGATGCCGCGCCCGCCACCGCCGGCGGCGGCCTTGATCATGACAGGAAAGCCGGTCTCGCCGGCGATGCGGCGTGCCTCGGCAATGTCGTCGATGCGGCCGGCACTGCCCGGCACGGTCGGCACGCCGGCCCTGGCGGCGACAGCCCGGGCAGCGACCTTGTCGCCGAGAAGGCGGATCGCATCGCCGGACGGGCCGATGAAGATGAGGCCTGCGGCCTCGACCGCGTCGGCAAAATCACCGTTTTCCGACAGGAAGCCATAGCCCGGATGCACCGCATCGACCCCAGCGGCCTTGGCGGCGGCGATGACCGCCTCAATGTTGAGATAGCTCTTCTTGGCGGCCGGCGGGCCGATATTGACCGCCTCGTCGGCGAGGCGCACCGCCAGCATGTCGGCATCGGCCGCGCTAAAGACCTGCACGGTGCGGATCCCCAGCGCCTTGGCGGCCCGGATGATGCGGACGGCGATTTCGCCCCGGTTCGCGACCAGCAGACTGCGGATGGTCATGCCTCGACCTCGGCGATCACCTGTCCCGCCATGACCGGCTCCTCATTGTCGACGAGGAAGCGGATCCTGGTGCCCGCAACACCGGCCGGCACTTCCTGGAAGGTCTTCATCACCTCGATGAGGCCGATCGTGTCGGTTTCCGCCACCGCATCGCCATCGGCCTTGAATGGCGGCGTCTCCGGCGAAGACGCCCGGTAGAAGGTGCCCGGCAGGGGCGACTTGATCTCGATCGTGCTCATGATGGTCTCCGCTCTCTTCAGTTTCGTCGCAAGGGTCAGGATTTCGGCATCTTCGACACGGGCGCGATGCGGATGCCCTCGGCGATCAGCGCCTCGCGCATGGTGCGGGCGATCTCGAAGGCGCCGAGCGTGTCGGAGTGAAAACAGATCGACTCGAACTCGATCTCGATCTCGTGGCCGGTCACGGTCTTGACGCGCCCTTCCTTGCAGGCGCGCAGCACCTTGCGGGCGATCGCCGCCGGATCCGGCCGGCCGGCATCGCGGGTAAAGACGATGGAACCGGTGTCGTCATAGTCCCGGTCGGCGTAGAACTCGCGCACGACGGGGTGGCCCGCATCGAGCGCGGCGCGGTGGGTGGCCGAATTGCCCATGCAGAAGATGAAGGCGTCCGGGGCAGCCGAGCGCATATAGGTCACGAAGATCTGCGCCAGTTCCGGATTGACCGCCATCTCCATGTAAAGCGCGCCATGCGGCTTCACATGCTGGAGCCGCACGCCGTGGCGGCGGGCAAATTCGCGCAGCGCGCCTACCTGGTAGACGATGTCGTTGACAAGTTCCTTCGCCGTCCCGTTGATCCGGCGGCGGCCGAAACCCTGCAGGTCGTTATAGCCGGGATGGGCGCCAAGCTCGACGCCATGGCGCACGGCAAGCTCCACCGTCTCGTTCATCAGGTTCGGATCGCCCGCATGGAAGCCGGTCGCGACATTGGCCGAACTGATCAGGCCCATGAGGGCGGCGTCATCCGCATCGCCCACCCGCCAGCGGCCGAAGGCCTCGCCCATATCGCAGTTGATGTCGACAACGTCGCGCACGTCCATGTCCTCTCCGGCAGCGGTCAAGCGTCTGGAATGAAACGCTAGGAGAAAACACGTGTTTTGAGAAATTCTATTTTCTGCTTCTCATTATCTGAAAATCAGAACGAGTCAGAGCAATGTCAGCCAGGCGGAATCGCAGACATTTTCGCGGCTTGGTGCTGCCTGCCTGACATTTACGCAGAAGCCTGCCTTCCAATGCGGCGGCAAATCTGGAAATCTGCGGAGCATCTTCTGTTTTTCCGAAGGGAACGCATCATGGCCTTCAGCCTGCGACAGGTCCGCTACTTCGTGGCAACGGCCGAACTGGGACAGATTTCGCAGGCCGCCATCGCGCTCTCCATCTCGCAATCGGCCATCACGACGGCGATCAAGGAACTCGAGCAGATCCTTGGCGTCGGCCTCTTCCTTCGCACGCCGCAGGGCATGAACCTGACGGAGGCCGGCCGGCAGTTTCTCTCCCACGCCTACGACATCATCAACAAGGTCGATGAAGCGATGCGGCTCGATTTCGTGTCGAGCGACATCGAAGGCGTCCTGACGATTGCGGCGACCTATACGGTGATCGGCTATTTTCTCCCCGTCCATGTGGAACGGCTGCGCCGCCTGTTTCCGAAGCTTGAAATCCAGCTCTTCGAACAGAACCGCGAGTCGATCGAGGAGGGCCTGTTGACCAACCGCTACGACATTTCCCTGCTGCTCACCTCCAACATCCTCGATCCGCAGCTGGCGACGGAAACGCTGATGAGTTCGGCGCGAAGGCTCTGGGTGCCGGCCCAGCATCCCCTGCTGCAGCGGGAGGATGTCGGGTTGAGGGAGATCGCCGCCGAGCCCTACATCATGCTGACGGTGGACGAGGCCGCCCATTCGGCGCTCAAATACTGGAATGCCTCGCCCTACCAGCCGCGGGTCATCCTGCGCACCTCCTCCATCGAGGCCGTGCGCTCGATGGTCGCCAACGGGCTGGGCGTCGCCATCCTGTCCGACATGGTCCACCGCCCCTGGTCGCTGGAAGGCCGCCGGATCGAAACGATCAACGTCAGCGACCCGGTTCCCGCCATGAACATCGGCCTCGCCTGGCGCAAGGGCGCCGAACTCAGTCCGGCCGCCAAAGCAATCCGGCTCTATTTCCGCAACCTGAACTACTTCGACGGCGCAGCCCTCGCCCGGTCGTGAGGCCGGAGCAAGCCGCGCCGGAAGGCCCCTGTTCCCAATCAGCTCAGGACGATGCCGCCGTCGACATTCAGGGATTGTCCGGTGATGAACGCCGCATCATCGGATGCCAGAAAGGCGACCGCACCGACGACATCTTCGGGATCCCCGATCCTGCGCATCGCGGTCTTGTCCTGCCAGCTCTTGCGCACCGCCGGATCGTCGAGATTGACGCGGCCCATGTCGGTCAGGATGATGCCGGGGCACACGCAGTTGGCCGTGATGCCATCGACGCCGACTTCCTGTGCCAGAACACGCGTGAAGCCCATGACCGCAGCCTTGGACGCGGAGTAGTGCGCCTGTTCGGGTGCGCCGTGCTTGCCACCGATCGAGGCGATATTGACGATACGGCCGTACTGTCTGGCCTTCATCATCGGCAGGAGGGACTGGATCACCAGAAAGGTCCCCTTCGCATTCACGTCCATGACGCTGTCCCAGGATTCTTCCTTCAGTCCCTCGACATCGCCGGAAATCAGGATGCCGGCATTGTTCACGATCGCGTCGAGGTGACCGAAGGCATCCTGCACCGCTTTCGCCATGCGCTCGACATCGGCTTTGCTGCTGACATCGGCCAACACGACAAGGGCGCGACGGCCGAGAGCCTCGATCTCGCGGGCGACCTCGGAAATCACGTCCTTCTGGCGTTCGATATCGTTGATGGCGACATCGTAGCCACGCCTTGCCATGCCGATGGCAATGGCCTTGCCGATGCCTCGGCTCGCGCCCGTTACAAGCACCGTCCTCGTTTGTTCACGCATCTCTCGAATTCCTCTCCATTACATTGCGGTGTAGCCACCATCCACCGTCAGCACCGTGCCGGTGATGTAGCTGGACGCGTCGGCGACGAGAAAAAGGACCGCGTTGGCGATCTCCCGCGGCTCCCCGAGGCGGCCCATGGGCGTCATCCGCATCCATGTGCCGAACCACTCCGCGTTGCTGCGGCCGCGCAGCGTCAGTTCCGTCGCGACGTAGCCGGGCGCGACGGCATTGACGCGGACACCCTGCCGCGCCCATTCCACCGCCAGCGACTTGGTCAGAAGGTTCACCCCGGCCTTTGCCGCATTGTAGGAGACCTGGGGCTGCGGAAAGACCGTCACCTCGCCGCAGATCGACGACACGTTGACGATGGCACCGCGCCTGTCGGCCACCATGCGTCGGCCAAAGGCCTGCGCACAGTTGAAGACCCCGCCGAGATCGATGTCGATGACGGATGTCCAGTCGTCGATGCTCATGTCGACGGCTGCGGCATTGCGGACGATGCCGGCATTGTTGACGAGGATGTCGACCCTGCCATGCGCGTCATAGAGATGCGCGACAACCTCCGCGATCTGGTCGCGGTTTGTGACATCGAGCGCAACGGTGCTTGCATGCCCGCCCGCCTGGTGGATGGCGGCCTCAGCGACGGCCGATTCCGCAGTGTCACGGTCGGCGATCACCACATGCGCACCAGCCGCCGCCAGCCGTTCGGCCACCGCCCGGCCGATGCCGCGCGCCGCCCCCGTCACCACCGCCACCTTGCCGTCCAGCCTGAAATCCGGGTCGCCCGTCATGCCGGTGTTCCCCTCATCTCCCGAACGGCCTTCAGTGCGGGATAAAGCGCGCGATATTGCTGGTAGATCTCGTCGTAAAGCGCTGCCTCGCGCTGGCGCGGCTCGATGCGCCTGCCGGGTTTCACCATGGCCGCGATCCCGTCGTCGATCGTGGCGAAGTGTCCGGCGCCATGGGCAGCCAGCACCGCCGAGCCGACGGAAGGCGCGTCGCGCGATGCGGGGATGCAGACCGGCAGGCCGGCCGTATCGGCATGGATCTGCAGCCACAGATCCGACGCTCCGGCCCCGCCGCCGACCGTGATTTCCTGGCCGCGATAGCCGGCATCGGCCATGGCATCGAGGATGGCGCGCGTGCCGAAGCCGATGCCCTCCATGATGGCCCGGAAGATGTGATGCGGCTCGTGCGCCAAGGTCAGGCCGATCACGGCGCCGCGCGACAGCGGATCGGTATAGGGCGTGCGGTTGCCCTGGAAATGATCCTGCACGATCAGGCCGTCGCAGCCTGGCTCGAGAGCGGCCGCCTTCCGGTTCAGCATGTCCAGATCCATCGTGCCGTTCATCAGCCGGCCGAGCCATGCGATGATCGATCCGGTGGAGGTCTGCCCGCCCTCGACAATGTAGCGGCCGGGATAGACGCAGTCGGGATAGCTTCCCCAGATGCCCGGCGCGTTGAGCGGCGTTTCGGATACCCCGAACTGCAGATGCGACGAGCCGGTGATGAGCGCCAGTTGCCCCGGCCGAGCCACGCCAAGCCCGATCATGCCGATCAGCGCATCGGCACCGCCCTGCACCAGCTTGACCTTTGCCGGCAGACCCAGCGCATCGGCTGCCTTGGCGCACAGCGTGCCGATAACGGCGCCGGGAGCGACGACGCGCTGCGGCCATTTCTCCATGAGGTCTGCTATTCCGAGAGCCTCGATCAGGGATGTCGCCCATCCGCCGCGATCGGTCTGGTAGTGCCAGCGCAGGGACACATTGTTGAGGCTTGCGGCACGCTCGCCCGTCAGGCGCAGCGTCATGAAATCCTGATATTCGCAGATCGTGTGTGCCGCCTTGAAGATCTCCGGCTCGTTGCGGGCAATCCACAGCGCCTTCGGGATCATCCATTCAGCCGAGACGGGGCCTCTTCCCCCGCCATTGGTGATCAGTGCCGGATCGCCGGTCGCCAGAACCGCGTCGGCCTCCGCATGTGCCCGCACATCCATCCAGATGATGGCCGGACGCAGCGCCTGCCCCTCCCGGTCGAGCGCAACGACGGTGCAGCTCGTCGTGGCAAGGCAGATGGATTCAATCGCCGCCGGATCGATCCGGCTCTCGGCAATCGCCTGCCTGGAAGCCGATACGAAGGCGTTCCACCAGTCCTCGGGATTCTGCTCGGCACGCGCGCCGCTCGAGAACTTCGTCTCATAGGGTACCGCCACACTGCCAAGGCAGGTGCCGGACAAGTCGTAGACACGGGCCCGAAGACTTTCGGTCCCGCCATCCGCCGTCAGAAAATATGTCATCGTTGATGTCCTCCCCGGCCGTTCCCTCCAGAACGGCTGCCTTGTCCGCTATTGCAAAGACCTCAGGATTTCCAGCGCCTTGGCGCCGTACATCACCGCCGGGCCTCCGCCCATTTCGACGGCGACCTCCAGCACCTCGACAAGCTCCGCCTCCGTTGCACCGTGTTTGAGCGCGGCATCGACGTGGTAGACGATGCAATCCTCGCACCCCTTGGAAACAGCGATCGCCACGGCAATCAACTCACGCTGCGCCGCAGAAAACGCACCCGCCGTCGTCGCGACCTTGCTGATGCGGGCAAAGCCGCCAAACAATTCCGGACTGCTCTTGGCAAAGAGGCCGATCCGTCGCTGCGCGTCTTTCAAAGTGTCCTTGGCCGTCGTCATCGCAAAAACCTCACCCGTTTGCTGAAAGAATGATGTCGAGCACGTCGCCCGGTTGATCCCATTGCGGCATATGACCGGAGCGGGACAGGAGATGGAGGGCAACACGCGGCGCCACCGCGGTCACATGCTGCCAGGGAATGATGCGGTCTTCGAGGCCGAAGATGACGCGTGTCGGGGTCGCGGCCGCTCGTTTTTCGAGCTGCGCGATGATATCGAGCCTTTGCCCTGATGGACCGGCTATGGCGGCGGCCAGCGCCTTCAGGCGCCCCTTGGCCAGCTCCGCCGCAAGACCGGAAAGGACAGGACTGGAGAGTTGCACCGGATTGACCGACAGGCGACGCAGCAGGTGCGACACCTCCCCAGCCACGGAAGCTCCTGCCAGACCGTGGATGAAGTCTGCATCGATATCCGGTCCGAGACCGGCCGGCGCCAGAAGCGTCAGGGATGAGACCCTTTCCTGTACCATGGCGGCAAGATCGATAGCGGCCACGCATCCGAGAGAATGCGCCACGACGTGAAGAGGACCGCCGGGCGCGACGCGGCGCACGAAATCCGGCAGATCCGCCGAAAGGTCGGCGGCACCGGAAGCCGCGATCTCCGTCAGTCCGTGGCCCGGAAGATCGGGAATGACGACCCGGTGTCCGGCGCGCTTCAGACCGGCCGCCAGCGTGGCCCACGTCGTTCGGTCACCCGCAAAGCCGTGCAACAGGATGAAGGTCTTGCCGGCAGCCGGCCCGGTATCGAGATACGCCATCCGGCCGCGCGCAAGGCCCGCATGGCGCACGCCCTCCGGCGCAGGCGCGGCCGCCTGCGGCGTGCCGGAAAGGACCGTCTGCACATCGGCGAGCTCGACACGCGCGCGCCGCCCCGTGCCGGCGATTGTCCTGATGTCGAGCCCGTGCCGGCGCGCCAGACGGCGTGCGACCGGGGTGGCGCGGACCGGCCCTCCATCCAGGCGACGGGACTTGGGCGCTTGCGCGTGGGGGAGGGCCCTTGCGGCTTCCTCCGGCGGACTCTCATCGACTGCGACCGGTCCCGGCCCGTCCGATGCCGGGATCTCGATCCGGGCGATGGGATCACCCACCGTCACCATGTCGCCATCGCCGCGCAGGATGGACACCAGCCGTCCCTCGACCAGAGCCGGATATTCCGCAATCGTCTTGTCCGTCTCGATCTCGATGATCGCTTCGCCGCGCACGAACCGGTCACCCGGCGCTTTCAGCCATTTGGCAATGCGGCCTTCCTCCATGGTCTCGCCAAGGCGCGGCATGGCCAGATCGACCTCGACCATCCCCTCTACCGGCGCCTCTAGCGTCGCCGTGTCGCCATCACCGGCGGTCCAGTCCGTGCCGCCGCCGATCTCGATGTGGGCCAGCGGCTGGCCGACCTGCACAGTGTCCCCGGCGACCGCGATCACCTCTCGCAGGATCCCGTCGCCGAGTGCGGGAAACTCGGCGATCGTCTTGTCCGTCTCGATTTCGATGATCGGATCGCCACGCTTGAAGGCATCGCCGGGCTTGATGAGCCAGCCAACGACCTTGCCCGCCTCCATCGTCTCGCCGAGGCGAGGCATCTTGAGGATACGCTGGGTCATCGCACCATTCTCTCGGCCGTGCTGGCAATCAGGGCGGCGGTCGGAACGCTGTTGGTCTCCAGATCCTGCGAGACGGAGATCGGGATATCCTCACCGGCGACGCGCACCACGGGCTGTTCGAGGAAATCGAAACATTCCTCGGTAATGCGGGCCGAAAGCTCGGCCGCCACGCCGGCCGTCATGACCGCTTCCGTCACCACCATCGCCTTGCCGACGCGCTCGACATGGGTGCGCACCGTGTCGAAATCGAGGGGATTGAGGGTGCGCAGATCGATGACCGTGGCCTCGATACCCTTCTTCGACAGTGCTTCTGCGGCTTCGAGGGCATAGTGAACCTGACGGGAATAGGTGACGATGACGAGATCCCCGCCTTCGCGGCGAACGGCGGCCTTGCCCCAGGGCAGGGGTTCGGCGGTCAGATCGACCTCTTCCTTGCGGGTATAGAGCGCCTTGTGTTCGATGAAGACGACCGGGTCCGGCATGGTCAGGCTCTGGCGCAGCAGATGGTAGGCATCCGACACGGTGGCGGGCATGGCCAGCCGCAGGCCCGGCGTATGCATGACCCAGGCTTCGAGGCTCTGGGAATGCTGGGCGCCGGCCGACCGTCCCGTGCCGCCCTGGGTGCGCAGCACCATGGGAACGCCGATCTGGCCGCCGAACATGTAGCGGATCTTCGCCGCCTGGTTGGCGAGCTGGTCCATGGTCATGCCGAGAAAGTCGATATACATCAGCTCGGCAACGGGGCGCAGTCCCGTCATGGCCGCACCCACCGCCGTGCCGATGATGGCCGGTTCCGAAATCGGCGTGTCGATCAGCCGGTCCGCCCCGTGAATCTTGATCAGATCCTTGGTCACGCCATAGGCGCCGCCGTAGCGGCCCACTTCCTCGCCGATGACGACGATCGACTCGTCTTGCGTCATCGCGTCGTCCAGTGCCTGGCGCAACGCATCTCTGTAGGTCATCGCAGTCATCATGCTTCATCCCTGGCAAGTACGCGGTCGATCCGGGTTCTGACGGGCTCCGGTTCCGGCTCGCCGACCGCGTAGACATCGCGGAACATCGAGGTGAGCGGAGGGGCCTTCGACTCAACGGCAAAGTCTATGGTGGCGTCCATCTCCACGGCGATCGCCCTGTCGAGGTCATCGAGCGCCGCTTCCGTTTCGAGGCCGGTCTTGATCAGCCGATCACGGGCAAAATGGACGGGGTCCTTCTTGCGGCCTTCCAGTTCCTCCTCTTCCTGCCGGTAGGGGCTCTTGTCCATGCGCGCGTGGCCGAAGAAGCGGTAGACATCGATCGACAGAAAACCCGGCTTGCCGGCCCGTGCGTCGTCGATCAGCCAGCGTGCGGCCGATTGCACGGCCTCGACGTCCAGCCCGTCCACAACGGCGCCGTTGAGCCCAAAGGCCTTCGCACGCTGGTCGAAGGCCGTGTTGCGGGTGGCCTGGTCGACGCGCGTGCCCATGCCGTACTGGTTGTTGATGCACACGAACAGCACCGGCAGATCCCAGAGCGCGGCCATGTTCATGCTCTCGTAGAGGATACCCTGCTGCATGGCGCCATCGCCGAAGAACGCGATGGAGACGGATTCCTTCTTCAAGCGCTTGGACGACAGGCCGGCTCCGACGACCGCCGGAATGCCGCCGCCGACGATGGCGTTGGCACCCAGATGTCCGAGCGCCATGTCGGCGATATGCATGGATCCGCCCTTGCCCTTGCAGTAGCCGGTCTCCTTGCCGGCGATCTCGGCCATCATCTGCCGGGGGTCGGCGCCGCGCGCCAGAAAGATGCCGTGGCCACGGTGATGGGTCGTGAAGGTATCCTGCGGCTGCATGGCATCGCACACGCCGGCCGCAGTCGATTCCTCCCCGATCGAGAGATGGAGCATCGACCCGGCCGACTGGCCGCGAATGAAGAGTTCGCCGACGCGCTCTTCGAAGGTGCGAATGCGCCGCATGGTGCGGTAGAGATCCAGCAGATTGGAATTGGATGGCGCGCCTGTTGGCCTGGCTTGGCCTGTCGCTTCGGGTGTGGTGGTCATGGGTCTGCCGTCCTCGATCTCAGAGAAGCTTGAGCTTTGTGGTGCGGGAAACGATCGCTACCGCGACCAGGATGATGAGGCCTTTGACGATGCTCTGGATGTAGGTGTCCATGCCGATGAGGTTGAGGCCATTGTTGATGACGCCGATGAAGAGCGCACCGAAGAAGGTGCCCGCGATCGTCGCCGTTCCAGGCCGGAACATCGTCATGCCGATGAACACGGTGGCCAGTCCGTCCAGAAGGTAGCGCTCCCCGGCGTTCGGTTGGCCGGATCCCAGACGTGCGGCAAGAAGCGCGCCGGCGATCCCGGCAAACACGCTGCAGACGATCATCGCCGCCGCCCGGTAGAAGCGGCCATTGACGCCGGACAGTTCCGCGGCCTTCAGATTGCCGCCCACCGCATAGATGTAGCGGCCGAAAATCGTGCGCTCCATCAGGAACCAGGCGAGCGCGACAAAGCCCGCCATGAAATAGGCAAGGACCGGAATGCCGAATATCTGGCCCTGGCCCAGGAACAGGTATTCCTCGGGCAGGCCGCCATAGATGGCCCGGCCACCCGTCATCAGGAAGTTCATGCCGTAGAGGATTGATCCGGTCGCAAGCGTGGCGATCAGCGAGGGCACGCCGACGAGCGTGACCAGTGCCGAATTGACAGCACCGACGGCGAAGCCGGCAGCGATGCCTGCCAGAAGCGCAAGCGGAAGGGACGTGCCGGAAATCAGCAGCAGCGGCACGAGGATTCCGGAAAGCCCGACCATGTAGCCGACCGAGAGATCCATTTCGCGGGCCGCGAAGCCGAAGGTGAGACCCGCGCCGACGATGGTGAGCATCGAGATCTGCTGGATGATGTTGAGCAGATTGGATGCGGTGAGGAAGCGATCGACCGTCAGCGCAAAACCGAGGAAGAGAAACACAAGGGCAAACAGCGTGCTGTATTTCAGCATCCAGTCGCGGCGCGCGGGGCCGGAAGGGGCGACGCCCGGACGGGCGGTTCCGGACGAGACCGGGGAGTTGGCGGTCATGGGGAAACTCCTGCCATGGCGGAAATGAATCGTGCCTCGGAAAAGGCCGGACGATCGAGGCCGGGAGCGGCCTCTCCATTGACGAAGGGGATGACGCGGTCGGCGACGGCGGCAATTTCAAGAAGATCGGACGAGGCGACGATGACCGCTGCCCCTTGCGCTGCAAGCCGCCGCAAATGGGCGTGGATCTCGCGCTTGGCGCCGATATCGACACCTTCCGTGGGTTCGACGAAGATCATCAGTCGATAGCGGTCGCCGGCGCCGTAGAGCCACTTGCCGATGGACACCTTCTGCTTGTTGCCGCCGCTCAGATCCTTGATCATCTGCCTGTGCGAATGGGCCTTCACATTGAGAAGCGACATCATCGCCTTGGCCTCCCGCGCCTCCCGGGCCGGGGAAATCACGCCGGTGGCGCTCACCGCCGCATGGCCGGGGTGGACCATCGCCAGGTTCTCGCGCACGTCCCACTCGCCGATCAGGGCGTTTTCCATGCGCTGGTCGGGAATGAAGGCGACGCCCTTGCGCTGCATGGTGCGCGCATCGACCCGCTTCATATCCTCTCCGAGGAAACGATAGGTCCCGGCCGTGGCAGCGGTTCCCGTGTAAAGCGTCCGGGCAAAGCCGAAGTGCCCCGCGCCGGTCAGGCCGATGAGACCAACGATTTCGCCGGCGCGGATCGAAAACTCCCTGACGCTGATATGGCCGGCCTTCCAGTCGCGAATGTCGAGAACGGTCTCGCCGGTTCTTGCCGAGCCCACGGTCCCGGTCATCGCCGCCTCGGCGTTGCCAGCGCGCTGCAGCATCATGTCGATCAGTTGCGCCTCGCTGGTCTCGGCCGCGGCAAGGGTAGCGACGTGACGGCCATCGCGCAGGACCGTCACGCGATCGCTGAGCGCCTTGATCTCCGAAAGGAAGTGGCTGATCAGAACGATGCCGACGCCCTTGGAGGGCAAGGTCCGGATGATGCTCCAGAGACTTTCCTTTTCGCGGGCGGGAAGTGTGGCGGTCGGTTCGTCCAGAATGAGCAGACGGATGTCGCCGCGCAGCGCGCGGACGATCTCGATGACCTTCTGGTCGGCCATGGGCAGGCTTTCCACGGATGCATCCAGATCGATCTCCAACTGCGGAAACCAGCGGCTGGCAAGGTCGCGGGCACGCTGGCGCAGTTTCGCCTTGTTGATGATGCCGAAGCCCAGCTTGGGTTCATCGCCAAGCAGGATATTCTGGGCTCCGCTCAAACCCGGGACGAGGCTACCCTCCTGGGAGACATGCGCGATACCCTTGCGCAATGCATCGCCTGGGCTGTGCAAGGTGACAGGCGTGCCATCGATCGTGATCGATCCCGCAGTCGGCTGCCGGCTGCCGCCGAGAATGCTGACGAGTGTCGTCTTGCCCGCGCCGTTTTCACCGATCAGGCCGTGGACCTCGGTGAAGCGAAAGTCGACGGAGACGGCATCGAGCGCGCGCGTACCGGGGTACTGCATGACGATTCCGGATAGACTGACGGACATGGACGTCCTTTCCTTGCGCATCTTCGGATGACAGCCGGTCCAGGCCTTCGCCCGGACCGGCCTTCAGATCACTTCGGAAGGAAGTCCTTGCAGTTCTGCTTGGTCACGAGCGGTGCGTCGAGATAGACCGTCTTGGAAGGGATGACCTTGGCCGGATCTTCCTTCTTCTCGACGATCGCCTCGATCCAGTCGCCGATCTGTCCACCCATCTTTTCGAAAGGCTGGCTGACGGTGGCGATCATCATGCTGTCCGGCTTGCAGACCTCTGCGACGGCCTGGGGGTGTCCGTCGATGCCGATGACCTTCACATTCTTCAAGCCTGCCGCCGTCAGGGCATTGATCGCAGCCTGCGCCGGCTCATCCCACGGCGCCCAGACGGCATTGATCTGGTCGCCGAACCGTGCGGCATAGTCCTGCATGGTGGATGTCGTGTCTTCGAAGAAGGCGGTGTAGTCGATGTTGTGCTCGGCCAGCACCTTGATGTCGGGATATTCCTTGAGGATCGTCTCCATCACGTCGCCGCGCTTGCGGGTGCCGTGATGCTCGGCCATGCGCAGGAAGATGATGTTGCCCTTTCCGCCGAGCTC
The DNA here is from genome assembly GCF_042610495.1 of Rhizobium sp. SG2393. Classification (NCBI taxonomy): domain Bacteria; kingdom Pseudomonadati; phylum Pseudomonadota; class Alphaproteobacteria; order Hyphomicrobiales; family Rhizobiaceae; genus Rhizobium; species Rhizobium sp. SG2393. Next base: position 75,529 of record NZ_JBHGAP010000012.1, on the reverse strand, counting down.
GTTCAGCAGATAGGGGGAAACGCTCGAGGACATGGCCCAGTTGTTCGTCGTGATGTCGACCATCACGCCGGTGACGTATCCGCTGTCGACGGTAAAGACCGGAATCTTGGCAGCAATGGCCTGATCGAGGGCGGCGCGCGATGCACGCAGATCGGCCATGGTGATGACGATGGCATCCACGCCGCGCGAGGCTGCGTCCTGCAGGTTGGATGCCGTGCGCTCGCCCGAACCGCCGCTGTCGAGCAGGCTGACCTTCCAGTCCTTGCCCTTTTCCTTCAGCCAGGCGTCGAAGCCGGCCTTCACGCGCTGTTCGGATTGCGCCGCTGCATTGGCATGGACCCAGGCGACGTCCATGGCGCTGGCGCCGGCAGCGCCCATGAGAAGTGTCATGGCGGTGGCAGCAGCCATCCGCGACAGAAATTTGATCATTGCGTTCTCCTCCGCATGCGGGCCCTCCACATTGACCCGCTTTTCCATTCGCGATCATTAGACAGCGAATGGACGAAACCTATGTTGAGGCCGATACAATTGTCAAATAGAAATACATTTGTATCGATGGGGGATATGGAATGCAGGATAGCGAAGAGGCCCTGATGGTGCGCGCCGCGTGGTTCTACTACGTGGGAGGACTGAACCAGGAACAGACGGCAACACGGCTCGGGATCACCCGGGCGCGCGTCAACAAGATGCTGTCCGAAGCGCGCGACAGCGGATTGGTCAGCATTTCCATCGACCATCAACGGGTCGGCATGCTGCCCGTGGAAGACCGGTTGCGCGAGCGTTTCGGGCTCGATTTCTGCATCTCCACTCCGGCCTTCGGCTTCCGGGAAGCCGGCGATGTGGAGAGCGACGCGCAAAAGCAGATTGCTTTCCGCGCTGTCGGCGTCGCCGCCGCCAACCATTTGAAATCCCTTCTCTCGGACGGGCAGCCGATCACCATCGGAACCGGCTGGGGCCGGACGATCGAGCAGATGACGCTTCAGCTTGCCGGCGTGCGCGCGCCCCACGCGCGCTTCATTTCCGTCATGGGATCGCTGACGGCAAACAACGCCTACAATCCCTTCGAAGTCGTGCATGCTCTGGCGCGGCGCACGGGCGGCGAAGGCTTCTTCCTGCCGGTTCCCTTCATCGCGGATACGATCGAAGACAGGGCCGTCCTCCTGTCGCAGCGCTCGGTGGTCAAAGCCCTCGAGATCGCCCGGTCGGCTGCCGTTTGCTTCATCAGCGCAGGCGAGTTGACGGAAAGCTCGCTCCTGCGGCGCCAGGGCATGATCTCCCGTTCGGAACTGGACAGTCTTCGGGCATGCGGGGCGGTCGGCGACACCAACGGAATTTTCTTCGACAATGCAGGCAACCAGATCGACCACGATCTCAACCGGAGAACAATCGCGCTTGGCTTCGAGGACCTGATGAAAATTCCCGTGATCCTGCTGATTGCAGGGCAGGAGAAGGCCGCCGCCGCAAGAGGGCTGCTGAAAAGCGGTGTCGTCAACGGCCTGATTATTGACGGCGACGCCGCAGAGGCGCTCGTTGACCTCGACGACACCGCCAAGACCCGATGACGCCGGACCGCCAGCCGCCTGTGTCGATGGACAAGGCAACATCTTCCAGGTTCCTTCGATCACGGGATCACCGCGCCTTGCGCCACTCCGGGTCTCACGGGCCGGGCGTGTATTCGGCGATGCAGAGCCCGGCATTGAAGTCGGTGAAGTAGACAAGGCCATTGCGATCGACATGGACATCGGCGCTGTGCAGGACCGGTGCCCTGTTGGGTCGCGGATCGACCATGCGGCGCGGCGGGGGCGGAACGATCGCTCCCGCCTCGCGCGGGCGGAAGGGGTCTCTGATGTCGTAAGCCCTGACGCCGGCATTCTGGTAGGTGACGAAGATCAGCTCTTCGCTGATGAACGTCCCGGGGCGGTTTTCGTGGATGTTGTGAGGCCCGAAATGACCGCCGACGGCAAGATAGTCGGTCTCGTCGGGCGGCGGGCAGGTGGCAATGCTGATCGGGTTTCCCCTGACCGCATTGTTGAAGATCCAGACCGGCTTGAAGCCGTCTTCCTGGTGATCGAGCACGGTTTCATCGACAACGACCAGAAGATCGCGGCCGGGAAGGGGAAGCGCATTGTGCGTGCCGCCGCCGAAGGGGGGAGACCAGACCTTCCGCGCGATCAGCTTGGGATCGTGCCGGTCGGAGACATCAACGATGGCGAGGCAGGCATCGCGCCAGCTGCAATAGGCGATGTCGCCATGCACGATCGGGTGATGCAGGCCGAAACGGCCGTTCGGCAACGGCCAGTCCGGCGTCTCACCCGCAGCCGCATTCATGCCGGGCAGCCAGAAGCGTCCGGCCAGAAGGGGCTTTTCCGGGTTCTGCATGTCGATGGTGATCAGCATGTAGTCGGTGAAGCCGTCGAGCAGCGCGGACGCATAGGCCCAGCGCCCGCCGACATACCAGATCCGGTGCAGGCCGGCGCCTTCGACCGGCATGAAGCCGATCTGGCGCGGCTTGTCCGGCACGGAAATGTCGTAGACCGCCATGCCGGCGGACCAGTCGCGCCCGGAGAGCTCCGCCCTCGCGTGGCTGCTGACCGCACCCTTGTAGTAGGCCTTCTCGTCCGCCATCTCGGGCTGGGCGAACATGTCCTTGTTGTGGATCACGAGAAGCAGATCGTCATGGGTCTGCAGATGCAGCGTCCATGTATTCGGCGGCGCGGCAATGTACCCGGTCGGCCGTGGCCGTGTCGGGTCCCGCACATCGATGATGCTGAATCCCTTCGAAAAGATGTGGCCGACATAGGCGTAGCCGCGATGCACCATCAGCTGCACGCCGTCGGGCCGTCCTCCCTGATCGCTCCAGCCGATGAGGCGCATGTTGCGGGCATGGGTGGGGATCAGGGCAGGGTCGGTCATGGGGCTGTCTCTCAGCGCGACTGCTCGAGAACGAAGATATTCGGCGTCGCCCCGCGCGGCGGCAGCTGAGACGGATCGATCTCGACACTGGCGCCTGCAACGCGCGTGACGGTTTCGGCCGGCACACGCGCAAGGAAGCTTTCGACCGGCTCGATCTTCAGCCTGCCGCGAGGGCTGAAATAGTGCATGGGGATGACGGCGCGCGGTCCGATCTCGGCGATTGCCCTGTCGAGATCCGCCAGCGCGATGGTGGCATGATCGCCGGTCAGCGCCAGAAGCAGGTCCACCTTGCCCTTCAGGGCATCGAGATGGCCTTGCGGCACGGCAGTGCCGATATCGCCCATGTGCAGCACGTCGAGACCGCCGAGACGAAACAGGTAGAGCGCATTGGCGTCGGGATCGCGGCCATATTCTGTCTGGTAGTCGAAGGTCAGGCTCTCGGTGGCCGGGAAGGGCCGGACGGGAACGCCTTTCACGGTCTTGCCCTCGGGTGGCAAGGCGAGCGTGTTGATGACGACGGGATCGCCCCTGACATGGCTCGGGTCGGAGTGGAAGTCATCGGTATCCGAGCTCATCAGCACGATGTCGGCCGGTTCGTTTATCGGATCGAAGCCGGATTTTTCCGGCGAGAAGGGATCCGTGACGATAGCGATGCCATCGGCTTCGAGCCGGAAGCTCGCATGGGCGTAGAAGGTAATTTTCATGGCGCTTCGACCTTTTCACCAACAAAGAGTTCCCAGCTTTCGGCAAGCTCGGCCTGCCGGGCGGCGAAGGCTGTCAGATGCGGCGTCTGCATGTGCGCCTCCCAATGGGGCCGGCTCTCCCAGATCTCGAAGAACTTGAAGGTGCCGGGCTCCTCGGTCGAGCGGTGCATGTCGTAGATCACGCATCCGGCCTCGGCGCGGGTCGGGGCCAACAGGGCCTTCAGAGCGTCGAAAAGGGCCTGCTCGAGCCCCTGTTTCGCGCGAAGCGTCGCAATGACTGTCAATGGCATGATGCTGTCTCCTTGCCCCGATCTTCTGCGCACGGAACGGCAGCCACTCTCCGTTGGCCATGCGCGTGGCCGATCCTCCGCCATCAAGGCGGAGGAGGATTGTTGCGGATGACCGGAAAGATCAGACGGCCGTTTCGGCGACGTGGGCCGGATGGAAGAGCCGCATGCGGCCGGCAGCCTTGGCCTCATTGTCGAAGACGGTACCCTTCGGTGCGGAGACGACTTCGAGCTGCATGCCCCAGGGGGCCATGAAGTAGCACCAGGTCAGGCCGAGATTGGGCCCCTCCGTGTAGGAGGTTGGTTCGCCGAGCACCTTCACACCGTTGGCCTTCAGGAAGGCGATGGCCGCATCCATGTCGTCAACGTAGAAGGCAAGGTGATGGCCGCCGATGTCGCTGTTCTTCGGTGGCGTCTTGGCCTGGTCCGGCGCCTCGTACTGGAAGATCTCGAGGTTGGTGCCGTTGCCGAGGCGGACGTAACGGAACTCCTTGATCACGCAGCTCGGATCGACGTTGAGGTGATCGTACATCCAGGTGCCGTCGGCGCGGAAATCCTTTGCAGCCGTATAGAGAACCGTCGCGCCGAGGATCTTTTCGAAGAAGTCGCAGGCCTCGTCAATGTCAGGCACGGTGAAGCCGATGTGCTCCATGCCGCGAATACCGGGGATTGGCATTGTCGTGTCTCCTCTCTCACACGTGATTATTGATATTTCTGCGAGAATTCGCTGAGCGCGGCATACTGGCGGGACTTGGCGATGGCCTCGTAGATGCCGCGGTAGATGGCATGCTGCTCGCCGTAGAGCGTTCGCAGTCCGGTGTTCGGCTCGAAGGTGCTTTCCACCTGCACCATGGCGCCGACCGCCTCGTTGATGCTCGAAAATGCGCCGGACCCGTAGGCGCCCAGAATGGCGGCGCCGAGTGCGGTGCATTCCCGCTCTTTCGTGACGGTGCTCTGCACGCCGATCACGTCGGTCATGATCTGCGCGAAGCCGTTCGACTTCGTGCCGCCGCCGGTGAGGCGGAAGTCGGTGATCCCGCCCTCGACGTCGGACTGGAAGGCGTCGAACACCATCTTCATTTCGTGGGCGCAGCCTTCCAGCAGCGCGCGGATCAGGTCATGGCGCTCGTGATAAAGGCCGAGGCCGAGGAAGCCGCCGCGCGCGACGGCGTCGTAATAGGGTGTCACCTGGCTCGCCATGAAGGAGTGGAACATCGCCCCGTTCGCCCCGGGCTTGGAGCGCGCCGCCTGCTCGACCATGATCGAATAGGGGCTGGTCCCGCGCTGTGAGCTCTCGTCCAGCTCGTTGCGGCCGAGCTTGTCGCGCCACCAGCGCAGGCTGGCGCCGAGCGAGAACGCACCGCCCTCGATGTCCCAGGCGCCGGGAACGCCGTGACCGCCCCACCACAACTTGCGGCCCTTGATCTTGCTGACATCATCAAGGTGGGCGACCATGACGCCGGAGGTGCCGACCGTGAATTCGGCCATGCCCTGCTTGATCACGCCGGCGCCGATCGCCGCGCATTGCTGGTCACCCGCCCCCCGGCAAAGGATCATGCCCTCCGGAAGTCCGGTGGCCTCCGCCGCCGCGCGCGACAGACGACCGACACGGGTCGCCGGCGTCGATACCGGGGGCAGGCGATCCCGGCCGATGCCGCACACGTCGAGGATCCGGTCGCTCCAGTCGAGCTTCGACACGTCCATCATGCCGTTCAGGGTCAGCGAGGCCGGGTCGGTCGCCCAGTCGTCCGCCCCCATGCGGGCGAGGAAGAATTCCTGGCCATTGACGAACCAGCGTGTCTTTTCAAAGAGCTCCGGCCGGTTCTCGCGCAGCCAGATGATCTTTGCCGCGGCCCAGAGGGGGCTGATCGCCATGCCCGTATGGTCCTGATGCTCGTCGGCACCGAAGACGGCGCTGATCGCCTCCACGCTCTTCAGCGCGCGACCGCAGTTCCAGACGAGCGAGTTCATCAGCGGCACGCGGTTGGCGTCCACGATGCCGAAGGTGCCGCGCTGGCTGGAAAGGCCGACCGAATGGTACGCCTCCCTGGGCAGGTCTGCCTTGGCAACGGCCTGGCGCGTGGCTGCGCAAATGCCGTTCCACACCTCGTCCAGATCCTGCTCGATCCAGCCGGGTTGCGGTGACGAGCAGGTATATTCCTGGTAGCCCTGCCCGACGGCATTGCCCTTTTCATCGAAGATGATGACCATGCAACCGGTCGTTCCGGCGTCAATGCCGACGAATACCCTCTTTGCCGCAGACGACATGATTTTCTTGCTCCTCCCTGGCGGTTTCCGGCCTCCCGCCGTGAACCGCATGTCACTGTTTTCGCGGTGCCCGGCAGCTGCCGGGCTAATGCATGTCGATGCCCGCCAGCCATTCCGTCAGCAGGCGCAGAAATTCCTTCCGCCGCGCGGTGGTGTCTTGATCCAGATGCGAAAGCAGGCGCTCCTTCTCGCCCAGCACGTCCTCCTCCTCAGAACGTACGGTGACCTTCGGGATCGCCTGCGCCGTGTCGCCATCGCCCCACCAGTCCCGGTCGACGGTAAAGCCGAAGCGCACGAGTGCCGGCGGAAAGGTGGCGTCGAGGTGACGCACCGAACCCGACTTCGGATCGTCGAGACGCACCCGGCAGTGCATGTCGATCACGCCACCGTCGCGGATCATGGTCTGAAGCGCCGGGCTCATGCTGTCATGCACCGGCAGCCCCGAGGCGAAATCCCCTTCCACGATCTCCACCACCGCCGTTTCGCCAATGGCGCGCAGCACGTCGCGCAGAACCATGTGCTTGGCCGTGCAGGCGCCCTCCTTGTTGCGCAGTGCCGTCAGCGGCCGCCGGTCGGCAACCGACCGGTAGGGGAAGGCCTGCACCGCGCGGTAGGCCTGGACGACGCCGAGGGTACCGCGTGCGGGCACGTGGCAATCGACGAAATCCCGGATTGCCGCGCGGTACGCGGCCTCGTCTGCTGTTTCAGAAGTAGGCATGGCCATCCTTGGCATCGAAGACGTGCCACTTGCTGCGATTGACGGTGACGTAGCAGGTCTCTCCCGGCTTGCCGGGAAAGTCCGGCGTCGTCTTGACCCGGATGCGGCAGTCGTCGAGCGAGACATCGACCAGCATGTCGCCGCCCAGCAGTTCGTTGACGAAGATCTGGCCGCGAATGGCCTTGTCCTCCGGCTTTTCCATGCTGATGGAAAGCGCATCGGGCCGCACGCCCATGCGCGCCGCACCACCCTTCGACGAACCGTTGAGCTGCGTGATCTGGTTCGAAAGAAGCGGAATGTCGAAATTGGCGTGCCGCAGGCTGACGTCGGAGCCGGCCGCGACGATGTCGCAGGTCAGGAAGTTCATCGCGGGTTCGCCGACGAAGCCGGCAACCCAGGCATTGACCGGATTGTTGAAGATCTCCGACGGTGTGCCCCACTGCTGCAGCTCGCCATCATGCATGACGGCGATGTAGTCGGCCATCGAAAGAGCTTCCAGCTGGTCATGGGTCACGTAGATCATCGTGGTGCCCAGGGTGCGCTGGAGATGCTTGATTTCACCGCGCATATGCGCCCTGAGCTTGGCGTCGAGGTGCGCGATCGGCTCGTCGAAGAGGAACAGCTTCGGTTCGCGCACGATGGCGCGGCCGATGGCGACGCGTTGCTTCTGGCCGCCCGACAGCTCGTGCGGCCGGCGTTCCAGGAGATGGGCGATCTCCAGGAGCTTGGCAGCGCCGTTGACCCGCTCGCGGATCGTGGCATCCGTCGCGCCACGCAGGCGCAGCGGGTTTGCGATGTTCTCGTAAACCGACTTGTGCGGATAGAGCGCATAGTTTTCGAACACCATCGCGACGTCGCGATCCTTCGGCGCGAGATCGTTGATGCGCAGGTCGTCGAAGTGGATGTCGCCTGCACTGATGTGCTCGAGGCCGGCGATCATGCGCATGGTGGAGGACTTGCCGCAGCCCGACGGACCGAGAATGGAGACGAAGCTGCCGTCGGGGCAGGTGATGTTCAGGTTCTTCACCGCCGGCACGTCGCCGTAATACTTCCAGACGTTGCGGATATTCACAGAAGCCATTTCAGTTCTCCCGATGGATGTGGCACGCCCGCCCTCCCGCGGCCGGCGGCCGACATTTTCATTCCTTGACGGCGCCCATGGTGAGGCCGGTGACGAGGTATTTGCGGATGACGAGACCGAGCGCCATCATGGGAAGCGTCGTGATCACGCCCGCGGCCATGATCGCGCCCCACTGGATGTTCTGCGGCTGCACCAGTTCGCGCGTGGCGACGGGCAGGGTCTTGGCACCGCCCGAGCCGATGATGGCGGCAAAGAGGAAGTCGTTCCATGCAAACAGGATGCAGAGCACGATGAAGGCGCCGATGCCCGGTGCGACCAGCGGCAGGATCGAGCGGAAGGCCTGGAAGCGCGTCGCGCCGTCCACCATCTGCGCCTCTTCGATGGCGTATGGCACGTTGTCGAAGAAGCCTTTGAGGATCCAGATGGCGAAGGGCAGGTTGAAGGTGGTGTAGGCGAGGATCAGGCCGGGCAGGGTGCCGACCAGCTCCAGCGACCGGAAGATGGAATAGAGCGGCACCATGACGGCAACGACGGGCGCCATGCGGGTCGAGATGATCCAGAAGAACAGGTCTGACTTGCCCCGGAAATCGACCCGCGACAGCGAGTAGGCGGCAAGCGAGCCGAAGATCACCGAGATGACGGCCGAACCGCCGGCCGCGATCAGGCTGTTCATGGTGTAGGTGCCGAAGGCATTGTCCTCGAAGAGACTGCGATAATGCTTCAGCGTCGGGGTGAAGTCGAAGAACACCCCGATGCCGGACCAGTCGCCGACCGCCGGCAGCTTGAAGGCTGCCAAGAGATCCTTGAACGAGGAGACGAACATGATGAAGAAGGGCAGCAGCGTCCAGACAAGGTAGAGTGCCAGAAAGACGACCGAGAGGATGCGGATGAGCTTCGTCAGGGGCGTTTCGTAGGTGACGACGTCGCGAGATGCCATGATCGTTCAGCTCCTGCCGGCTTTGGGGTTTTCGAAGACGCGGACAAGGATCTTGCCCAGGATGATGGTGACGAGCAGCAGGGTGAGCGCGATTGCGGCTCCGCGGCCGAGCTTGAAGAACTTGAAGGCCACCTCGAAGAGATAGACAGGCAGGATCTTCGTTGCGCTGCCCGGACCGCCGCCGGTCAGCACCAGCAGGCTGTCGATGAAGCGGAAATTGTCCATGAAGCGCAGCAGAACGGCGATCAGCAACACCGGATAGAGGTTCGGCAGCGTGATCGAGAAGAAGTTGCGCATCGGCGAGGCGCCATCCACCATGTTGGCTTCCAGCTGGTCGCGCGGCACGCGCTTCAGCCCGGCAAGGGCGATGAGCGTGATCAGTGGCGTCCACTGCCAGACGTCAACGATGATGACGGCGAGCAGGGCGGTATCGGCCCTGGCGAGGATCGAGGCACTGTCGAGAATGCCGACGCTCTGCATCAGCCAGTGATACCAGCCGAAGGTGCCGTTGTAGAGGAACAGCCAGAGCAGGCCGGCGACCGCAGGCGCCATCATCATCGGCATCAGGAGCGCGGTCACCAGGAAGCGTTCGTAGCGCGAGTTGTTGACCACGACGGCCAGGAGCACGCCGATCGACAGCTGCAGCGTCAGGCAGATCACGCTGTATTTCAAAAGCAGCGTCCAGCCGTTGAGGAACCGCGAGTCGCTGAAAAGGCGGATGTAATTGTCGAGCCCGACCCATTCGCCGCCGCCGATATCGACATCCTGCAGCGACAGGAAGATCAGCCAGAAGAACGGGTAGAGAGAAATGAAGGCGAGAACCGCGATCGCGGGTGCCATCAGGTAGAAATAATAGCGTTTCGGCGGGGGCGGGTTGAAGGTCCGCGGTTTCTCCAGCACTTCTGTGCGCGGTCTGGCTTCGACCTCGATGGAGTGGGAGCGCGCCCGGAAAAGCTTTGCCGCGACATCCGGCAACGCAGGGGATTTCTGAGTCAGATCGGTCATGAAAACGCTCTCGCCGGCGCCGTTTCGCACTTCACGCGCGAAAGGGTGCTGTTCGGGGTGGATGGGCCAGCGGCCGCGCGTGGCGACCGCCGGCTCAGGTCACGGGTTTTGGGATCAGGCGCCGTTCAGCTCGTCGATCTGCGACTTCAGCGACTCCGCCGTCTCGGCCGGCGACATTTCACCGGTCAGCATCCTCTGGGTCTCGGAGGCAACAAGCGAGTGATACTCGTTGGCTTCCGGGATTTTCGGACCGAGCACGAAGTTGGGGTCCTGGATACCGATGCCATAGGCAACGTCGAAGGTGAGCGCGTTCGGCATCTTGCTCGGACGCTTCTTGGCCTCGACGACCTCGGGCATTTCCAGCACCGACTTGCGGGTCGGCGTACCGCCGAGACCCTTGAGAACGTCGAACTGCAGCTGCTTGGAGGTGGACCAGATCGCGAAGAGATAGGCCGCGCGCTGCAGCTGCTCGGAGGCGTTCTTGTTGATGCCGATGCCGCCGATGCCGCAGTTCGTGCCGTTGACAGCCTGGCCCCCATTCTTGATCCAGCTCGCCTCGCCCTTCGGGCAATAGGCATAGGCCGTCTTCCCGCCCGCCGCGCGCGAGGTCTTCTCGTCTTCCACGGAAGCCGCGAACTCGTGATACTGCACCTGCATGGCGATGTTGCCCGACTGGTAGACCGTATTCAGTTCCAGCGTGCCGTTGGCAAGGTTGTCGGGGTGGGAGACGTCTGCCAGCGCCTTGAACTGCTCCAGCATGAAGATGGACTGCTCGTCGCCCCAGTTGGTCTTTCCGGGCGTCTTGCTGCCGAGCTTGTCGTCGATGCTGAAATCGGTCCAGCGGCCGTGCGAGAACATCAGGCGCTGAATGTCGAGCTGTGTCGTCCAGGCAAAGGAACCCTGGTGCTGCGCATAGCCGTAGGGAACATCGGCGCCGCCGTCCTTCAGCTTCTTGAAGAAGGTCGCGATTTCAAGCACGTGCTTCCAGGTCGTCTCGGGCGTGAACTCCAGGCGCCGACCATATTCCGCTTCGAATTCCTTGGTGTGCTTTTCGAACACGTCCTGGCGGTAGAACGTGACCGGGATGGCAGCGTCGTAGGGCAGCGCGATGACCTTTTCGGCACTGTAGAAGCGGCCGCAGGCATTCAGGAAGTTCTCGACCCAGGATCCGTCGCCATAGCCTTCGGGATCCTGCGGCAGCGTTTCGTCGCCGAACATGGGCGTCATGTCGGCATAGAAATCGGCAAAGGGCGAGCCGATCGGCTTGTCCTGCACATAGTTGAGAACATAGTCGGACTTGCCGGCGCGAAGGTCGATGCCGACCTTCTGCTGAACGACGGGAAGATCGTCCGTCAGAACTTCGACCTCGATGCCCGTGAGATCGTAGAAGGCCTTGATATTGTCGCGGATGGCGAAAGACGGCGGCGTGTTTTCCGACAGGAAGGTCAGCTTGGACCCTGCGAACTGCTTCCACTTCGCGTCTTCAGACGAGGCCGCCTGAACACGTGTCGCCATGATCGTGGAATTCATGCCGACGGCAAGCGATCCAACCCCAAGGGCGGCCGCACCATAGCCGCCCAGTTCCAGGAACCGACGGCGGCTGACAGTCTTGTACAACGCATTCTTTGGCTTGTGAAACATAGGGTCTCCTCCCAGTGGCTGACTTGCAGCCTCAACTTCCACGATCCGAGGGCCGTCTCCTCTACGTCCCCAGGATCGATCGCCATTAAGCAACGATCAAAAACCTAATATCGAAGATGCGTCTTGTAAATTATTTTCTACATTTTTTTTCGTATTATTGATGGCGCAGAGGCTACAAGATGTCCAAATTTAAACTCATAAGAATCATATAGATAGAACGTCACATTTTGATAATTCCCCTTTTTTCTGCAAAAAAATTTTTCGAAATCAGCATATTTCGCACTTGCACACGGGCCTCCGATGTCTGGATTGCGGAAACGTCAGCATTAGGAAAATAATTTTCAGATTTCCGCCACGGCTCCTCGCCGATCTTCGCAACCTTTGGATCGGGCCGGCGCGGCGGCGGACGGGAGCGTTCCGGCGTGACCCGGAAACCGCCATCGCCGCGCGACCCCTTTGCGCACCACATGCACGGCAACCCGCAGAAAAAGTGCCGCTCCCGCATTTCGCGATTGCCAAGCCCATCGTCACTTAATATGTTGTTAAGTGAGAGGGCGGCGGATGGACGGTGTCGGCGTTGCAGCCAAGGATCAGGTGGGGATCGGCGAGAAGATCAAGGCTTTTCGCACGGCACGGCGCATGTCGCTGCGCACCCTGGGTGACCTTACCGGAACGACCGCGAGCTTCCTCAGCCAGCTCGAGCGGGGCTTGAGCGGGGTCAATACCAGCACGCTGATGCGCATTGCCGGCGCACTCGGCGTCAGCCTGACGGATCTTTTCGAGGACACGGCGCCGCCGATCGGGCGTGTCCTGCGCAAGGCCGAACGTCCCGCCCTGCCACCGGCGGAGGGCTATCGCAAGATGCTGCTGTCGCGGCGCCCCATCCGCGACATGGAAGTCTATATCGGCGAGTTCGATCCGAATGGCTCGACGGGCGACGAGCCCTACAGCCACGGGGACTCGCAGGAACTGTTCCTCGTTCTGCGCGGCGAGGTGGAGCTGACGCTGGGCGAGGAACGACACCGTCTCTCGGCCGGCGACAGCATCGAATATTCGAGTTCGGTTCCGCACAAGACCGTCAATATCGGCACGGAAACCGCTGAAGTCCTCTGGATGATCGCGCCGCCCACCAGCGTTGCCGATGATCTCGACAAATACCTGCCCCGGCCCGGCTCGTAGCCCCGGCAGGAACAACGGAAGCGAGCGCTACTGGGAGTATCACAATGAAGAAATTTGCGAGGGCTTTTGCCCTGACGATGACGTGTGCCCTGGCGTTGCCGGCCTTTGCTCAGGACAAGCCGGTGGCAGGCGCCGTGAAGGAAGGCTCGCTGAAGGGCAAGACGCTGACCTTCGTTTCCTATGGCGGCATCTATCAGGATGGCCAGGTGGCGGCGCTGAAGGACTTTGTCGAGAAATCCGGCGTGACACTGCTGAACGACGGGCCGACGGAAACGGCGAAGATCAAGGCGCAGGTGGATTCCGGCAATGTCACCTGGGACGTCGTCGATACCTCCGACCTGCCGCCCTACGTGCATTGCGGCACGCTGTTCCAGAAGCTCGACTTCTCCAAGCTTGACGTGTCCAAGATCCCGCAAGGTCAGGTCGGCGAGTGCTCCGTGCCGGCGATGAACTACGGCGTCGTGCTGATGTACAAGAACGACACCTATAAGGACAATCCGCCGAAGAGCTGGGCCGATTTCTTCGACACCGAGAAGTTCCCGGGCACGCGCGCCATCGACGGCTCAGGCGACCCCACGGGCGGCCTGATCGAGCAGGCCTTCAAGGCGGCGGGCGGCGACCCGAAGGCGATGACGCCTGACGATATCGAAAAGGGTATCCAGAAGCTGCGCGACCTCGGCCCCGACACGATCTACTGGAAGACCGGCGCGGAGAGCCAGCAGCTCGCCGAATCCGGCGAGGCCGACATGATCATGATGTGGACCGGCCGCGCCATGGCCGCCACCAAGAACGGTGCGGCCTACACGCCGGTCTGGCAGGACTGGCTGGTGGTAATGGACCAGCTGACCATCCCGGTCGGCGTCAAGGATCCCGATGCAGCCTATGCGCTGATCAACGCCTATCTCGGCGCCGATGCCCAGGCGATCATGACGGAGAAGACCTCCTACACGCCGATCAACACGGATGCGAAGCCGAAGGTGGATGAGGCCACGGCCGCCTTCCTCACCTCGACGCCCGAGCGCAACGCGCAGGGCTACCAGCAGAACATCGCCTTCTGGGTCAAGAACTTCGATCTCGCCGCCGAAAAGTGGAACGCCCTTCTGTCAGGCAACTGATCGCCCTGCCTCAGGCGGGTCCGGCCACCGGCCGGGCCCGCGGTTCGAAACGGGAGAGCGACCGTGACCGCGATGCACGATGATGACCCGATGGCCGAGACACCTGGAAGCACTACCGGAAAGCCGGGCCTCCTGTCGCGGCTGAGACCGCGGGACGCCGTATGGCTTGCCGCGCCGGCCGTGCTGGTGCTCGTCGCGATCCTCGCCTATCCGCTCGCCATCGTCGTGTGGCGCTCCTTCAGCGATCCGGCCATCGGCATCGACAATTACGTCTGGTTCTTCCAGTCGGCCGTCAACCGCACGGTCCTGCTGCGCACCTTCACCGTCGCCGCCTGGGTCACGCTCGCCTGCCTCGTCTGCGCCTATCCCTACGCCTATGCCATGACGATCGTCGGGCGAAACCTGCGGCTCATCCTGATCCTCTGCGTGCTCGTGCCCTTCTGGCTGAGCGGCGTGGTGCGCACGCTCGCCTGGGTGATCCTGCTGCAGGATTCCGGCGTCATCAATTCCATCCTGCGCAGCATCGGCCTGCCGCCGGTCAAGCTGATCCGCACGCTGCCGGGCGTCGTCATCGGCATGACGCAGGTACTGCTGCCCTTCATGATCCTGCCCATCTATTCCGTGATGAAGGGCATCGACCTGCGCCTCCTGCAGGCGGCGCGCAGCCTCGGCGCAAAGCCGTGGAAAGCGTTCCTGCAAATCTACGTGCCGCTCTCGCTGCCCGGCGTCTATGCGGGCGCCATCATCGTCTTCATCCTGTCGCTCGGCTTCTACATCACGCCGGCGCTCCTGGGCGGCCCGCGCAGCATCCTGCTGTCATCGCTGGTGCAGAACCAGGTGCTGAGCCTGCTCAACTGGGGCAGGGGCGGGGCCATGGGCGTGGTGCTGCTGGTCGCGACCTTCCTGCTTCTCGCCATCGCCGCCCCGCTGATGCGCCAGAAGCACAGCGCCGCGCGGCGGGAGGCCTGAGCCATGGCGTCCTTTTCCCGCATCCTGCTCGGCCTCTTCTGCCTGCTCGTCGCGATCCTGCTGCTCGCGCCGACGCTGGTGGTCATTCCGATGTCGTTCAACGAGAACAAGTCGCTCGCCTTCCCGCCGGTCGGCTTCAGCTGGCAGTGGTACGGGAATTTCTTCAGCAATCCCGACTGGACGACGAGCTTCGTCAACTCGCTGATCGTCGCGACGATCGTTGCCGTGCTCGCGACCGTGCTCGGCACGCTGGCCGCCTTCGGCGTCAGCCGCGCTGCAGCCCGCACGGGCGGGCTTCTGCGGGCGCTGCTCATCACGCCGATGGTGGTGCCGGGCGTGGTTCTGGCAATCGGCATCTACGCCGTCTATCTCGATGCGCATCTGGTCGGCACCGTCACGGGCTTCGTGCTGGCCCACACCATGCTCGCCATTCCCTTCGTGCTGATCGCGGTGCAGGCGAGCCTCGAAGTCTTCGACCGCCGGCTGGAAACGGCCGCCGCCAGCCTCGGGGCCGGCCGGCTGACGGTGTTCCGCACCGTGACCCTGCCGCTCATCCTGCCCGGCCTGCTCTCCGGCGCGCTCTTTGCCTTCATCACCTCCTTTGACGAGGTGATCGTCGCTCTCTTCATCACCAGTCCCTATCTCAAGACGCTGCCGGTGCAGATCTATGCCTCCATCACCCGCGACGCCGACCCGACGGTGGCTGCGGTCGGCACGCTGCTCTTCCTCGCCACGTCCCTCATCATCATTGCCGGCCTGCTTTTCGGCATGCGCCGCGGAAGGACCTGACCATGCATGACCCGAAGGCCGCGACCGGCGCCGCCATCGATATCCGCAAGGCCTGCAAGCGCTACGGCCGCTTCACGGCACTGAACGAGATCGACCTCCATATCCGCCCCGGCGAATTCATGACGCTGCTCGGTCCCTCCGGCTCCGGCAAGACGACGACGCTGAACCTGATCGCCGGCTTTACCGACATCACCTCCGGCACGCTGGAGATCGGCGGCAAAAGCGTCACCGGCCTGCCCTCCCACAAGCGCAACATCGGCGTCGTCTTCCAGCACTATGCCCTGTTCCCGCACATGACGGTCGGCAGGAACGTCGCCTATCCGCTCACCCTTCGCGGTCTCAAGGGCGAGGAGCGCGACCGGCGCGTCAAGCGGGCCCTCGACATGGTGAAGATGGCCGATTTTGCCCATCGCTATCCGAGCGAGCTTTCCGGCGGCCAGCAGCAGCGCGTGGCGCTCGCCCGCGCGCTGGTCTTCGATCCGCCGTTGCTTCTCATGGACGAGCCGCTCGGCGCGCTCGACAAGAAGCTGCGCGAATGGCTGCAACTGGAAATCAAGCGCATCCACCGCGAACTCGGCACCACCTTCGTCTATGTGACGCACGACCAGGAAGAAGCGCTGGTGCTGTCCGACCGCATCGCCGTCTTCAATGGCGGGCGCATCGAGCAGATCGGCACGGGACGGGAGCTTTACGACCGGCCCGCCACGCTCTTCGTCGGCCGCTTCATCGGCGAATCCACCGTGCTGCGCGGCAAGGCGGAGGTCTCCGGCGATCACACCCGCATGAGCATCGGCGGACAGACCGTCATCGCCAACGCCCGCCTTGAGGGCGGTGCGCGGCCCGTCATGCTTGTGAGGCCCGAGCGCGCGGTGCTGAAGCGTCCGGGCGCCGAGATGCTGGCTGGCGAAAACCGGCTGGCGGGCACGGTGAGCGAAGCGATCTATCTGGGGTCCGGCTCGAAATACGAAGTACGGCTGGCGGACGGAACGACCGCCATCGTGCGCAGCCCGCTCGGCGCGGCCGACTTTGCCATCGGTGACGCCGCCGACGTCGCCTTCGCGCCCGACGACATTATTCTCCTGCCTGATGATGCCAGCGCCGACGTGACGCTGACGTGAAACCGAAAGCAATGACCATGGACATCAAGACGAACGGGAACATCTCCTTCTGGTACGCCGATATCGGCGGCCTTCCGGCCAGGCGTTCGCCCTTGCCCGGCGACCGGACGGCGGACGTGTGCATCATCGGCGCGGGCTATACGGGCCTTTGGACCGCCTATTATCTCAAGAAGGCCAATCCGGCCCTCGACATCGCCATCGTCGAGCGCGAGTTCGCGGGCTTCGGCGCCTCGGGCCGCAATGGCGGGTGGCTCTCCGGCGGCTTCGGCTGGTCGCGGGAAAAATACCTGAAGACCTCGACGCGCGGCGCGGTGGTCGACATGCAGCGCGCCATGGCCGGCACGGTGGACGAGGTGATCCGCGTCGCCGCGGCCGAGGGGATCGACGCCGATATCCGCCGCGCCGACAATATCACGGTCGCGACCAACCAGCCGCAGCTCGACCGGGCGCGGGAGGAATACAAGTTCTACCTCGACTGGGAAATGCCGGCGGAGCGCATCGCCATGCTTTCGGCAGAAGAGGCCGCAAAACGCATCCGCATCGCCAATCTGAAGGGCGCCTTCGTGATCCGCGACATGGCACGCGTGCAGCCGGCAAAGCTGGTGCGCGGTCTGGCCCGGGTGGTGGAGGGCCTTGGCGTCGCCATCTATGAAGGCACCTCCGTCACATCCTTCGAAAAGGGCAGCGTCACGACCGACCGCGGCGTGGTGAAGGCACCCGTCATCATCCGCGCCACGGAAGGCTTCACCGCCGGCCTGCCGGGCCATGAACGCACCTGGCTGCCGCTCAACAGCGCGCAGATCGTCACCGAGCCCGTGCCCGACGCCCTCTGGAAGGAGATCGGCTGGGAAGGCCACGAGCTTCTCGGCGATGCCGCCCATACCTATTGTTATGCGCAGCGCACCCGCGAGGGCCGCATCACCATGGGCGGGCGCGGCGTTCCCTATCGCTTCGGCTCGGCCACCGACGTCAACGGCAAGACGCAGCAGGCGACCATCGACGCTCTGCACCGCATGCTGACGCGTCTTCTGCCGCAGACGAAATCGCTCAAGATCGATCATGCCTGGTGCGGCGTGCTCGGCGTGCCGCGCGACTGGTGCACGACGGCGGGCTTCGACCGGGCAACGGGCATCGGCTGGGCCGGTGGCTATGTCGGCCTCGGCGTCTCCTCCTCCAACCTTGCGGGGCGCACGCTTGCCGATCTCGTGCTTGGCCGGAAGACGGAACTCACCGGCCTGCCCTGGGTCAACCGCACGGTGCGCAAATGGGAACCCGAACCCTTCCGCTGGCTCGGCGTGCATTCCATGTACCAGCTCTACCGCATCGCCGACGACCGCGAATTCGCCGGCCTGCCGCGCACCTCGAAGCTGGCGGCGCTCGCAGACGGGATCACCGGCCACTGAGCCGCCCCGGCGGCGGCAGGAATGCCGCCGAAACACGCCCATTTCCTCTTGCTCCGGCCTTGCGACCATCACGCATCGGCCGGGCGTGCCCTACAGGATGAAGACCATGTTTCATGTGGACACTTTCGGCGATCTTCTCGCCCTCGATCTCGGCGCCTTCGCCCCAAAGCCCACCTGCATCGCGGGTGACCAACAGGAAGCAGCCGTCGCGCTCTTCACGAGCGCGGACGGCAAGACGGAGATTGGCGTCTGGGAATGCACCCCCGGCCGCTTCACCGCCGACCGCACGGCGGCGGCCGAAATCTGCCACCTGCTCTCCGGCCGCGTCACGCTGCATGACGGCGATGGCACGGCGCGCACGATCGGTGCGGGGGAAATGTTCGTGCTGCCGCTCGGCTGGCGGGGCGAATGGACGATCCACGAACAGACCCGCAAGATCTACACCATGGTCAGCGGCGGCTGACGGCCCGCAGGGTCAAGACCCGCCGTCCCTTGTCCAGCATTCGCATCCGGCTGCTCACCCGAACCCCTTCTCGTCTTTCAGGCGACGAGAAAGTCGATCAGGGCGGCATTGAACGGGTCTGGCGACTCGACGTTGACGATGTGCCGCCCGGGCAGCGACAGGTGGCGACCATGCTGGACGGAGGCTGCGATCAGGTCGAGATCGCTTGCCACGCAGACGAGATCTTCCTTGCCGGAAATGGCGAGAACCGGCTGCTGAATGCGGCCGAGATCGGGACGGAGGTCCGCGTCGCGCAAGGCCGCGCAGCAGCCGATATATCCATCGACGGAGGTCTGCGCGAAGGTCGTCATGAACTGACGGACGGTTTCGGGAGCATCCGACCGGAGATGCGCCGTGAACCACCGCTCCGCCGTGCCCGCCATCAGCGGGGAGAGGCCACCGGATAAAACCGCGTCGATCCGGTCCTGCCAGGATGCCGGACTGCCGATCCTGGCCGCCGTGGCGCAGAAGACGAAGGCGTCGAAGCGATGACCTGCGGTGATGGCGAGCCATTGCCCGACCAGGCCGCCGATGGAAAGCCCGCAGAAGCGGGCCCGTCCGATCGCCAGATGATCCATCAGGGCGAGGACATCGTCTGCAAGCTCCGCCAGCGTGAAAGGAGGCGGCGGCGCCGAGGACAGGCCGTGCCCGCGACGATCGTAGCGCAGGATCCGGAAGTGCCTGCCCAGCGCCTCGACCTGACCATCCCACATGCGGAGATCGGTTCCGAGCGAGTTGCAGAAGACGAGCCACGGCCTGCCGTCATCGGCGCCGTCGAGGCGATAGTGCAGGCTGTGCTGCTCGAGCTGGAGAAAGGGCATGGGCTTTTCCTGGATGCGAAGGCCCTGAGCGCGGGCCTTCAGACGGCTGACACAGTCCTTCTCGCCGCTGCCGGCCCCGGTTTGTCTCCGATCCCCTCCTTTGACCCCGAGACGTTCCGTGACCCGGGTCCTTGAGAAGGTAGGCGGCCCGGTCTTGCCGGACCGCCCATGGATCAGGCGGCAGCGCGCGGGCGCAGGGCATTCACCTGGTTGTCGACACCATCGACAAGGGCCGTCAGCTTGATGTCGAAGACGATCTCCGCGAAGGGACCGGTCAGGCCGTGCGCCTGGATGCTGGCCTCGTCGGTCCGCTCGATGACGTCGGGCACCAGACCGTCGCGGGTCGCATAGGCGAAATCATCGTTGATCAGCGGATCGCCGGCGATGTTGATCTGGGTCGTAAGCTTGCGATGACCATCGGCACTGACGAAGAAGTGGATATGGGCGGGACGCTGGCCGTGACGGCCGAGCGCCGACAGGAGCTTCTCGGTCGGGCTGCCCGGGGGAACGCCATAGCCGTTCGGCACGATGCTGCGGAACGTGTAACGGCCATCCGCGTCCGTGATGATCGTGCGGCGCATGTTGAAGGGGGCCTGCTTGCCCGTCGGATCGAAATGCGAATAGAAGCCGCGCGTGTCGCAATGCCAGACCTCGACCTTCGCACCGGCGCTCGGCGTGCCGTCGGCGCCGTAGACGGTGCCATGCATTATCAGCGTGTGGCCGTTTTCATCGGTGCCGTCATCAAGGCGGGCAAAGCCCTGACATTCCGGAGCGCCGGCCACGTAGAGCGGCCCCTCGATCGTGCGGGGCGTCTCGTTACGGATGCCGAGCGCATCGTCAATGGCATCCAGACGCTCGTCGAGGAAATGGTCGAGGCCGAGGCCGGGTGAAATCAGTCCGGCCTGACCGGAGGCGCCGATCTCGTTGACCCAGGCGATCGCCGTCCAGTACTCGTCGGGCGTCACGTCGAGGTCGTCGATGGTCTTGAAGAGATCCGAAACGATCCGGTGGACGATTTGCTTGACGCGCGGATTGCCATCCTTCTGCTCGAAGCCGCTCAGGACCTTGAGAAAATCCTGGATATCGGGGCGGTTGAAGATCTTTACGGTCATGTCATGTCCTCCTCACATGGGTGATATCGAGCCGGAAGTCTCCGGCACTGTCGTCAGCGATCGTCGTCACGCACGGCCGAGGGATGGCGCAGCAGCGGCATCACCTCGATGTCCATGAACTTGAAAAGGGGCAGGCCGGAGAGCAGCACATGCAGCTCGTCATTATCGGCCACGTCGAAGATGCTGACGTTGGCGTAGTGGCCGGCGATCCGCCAGATGTGCCGCCACTTGCCCTCGGCCTGCAGCGCCTGCGAATAGGCCTTCTCCCGCTGCAGGATCTCAGCAGCCTGTTCGGCGGGCAGGTCATGCGGGAGACGGACGGTCATCCTGACGTGAAACAGCATGGGCTCTTCCTCAATCCTGCGGGCCGGTCATCTGGCGCGATCCCGCGCGGGTAAACCGCGCAAGCTTGTCCGCGTCCAGCGTGATGCCGAGACCCGGACCTATCGGCACGGCCAGCGAAAAATTTCCATAGTCGAGCGGCGTCTCCAGGATCTCCTCGGTCAAAAGCAGCGGCCCGAAAAGCTCGGTTCCCCACTGCAGCTCGGAGAATGTCGAAAAGACATGGGCGGAAATGACACTGCCGATCGCGCCTTCCAGCATCGTCCCGCCATAGAGCTCGACGCCGGCCGCATCCGCAATCGCCGCCACGCGCTGGGCGTTGAACGGTCCTCCGCTCTGCTCGACCTTCACGGCAAAGACGTCCGCGCCACCGACCCGCGCGATCTCGAAGGCGCTTTCCGGCCCGCTCAGGGACTCGTCCGCCATGATGGCGATCGGGAAGCGGCGAACGAGGCGGCCGAGCGCGGCAGCGGACCTGACCGGCTGTTCCACCAGCTCGCAGCCCGCATCGGCAAGGGCTGCGATGCCAAGGCCGGCCTCGGTTTCGCTCCAGGCCATGTTGACATCGACACGAACAGCCCCGCGATCCCCGAGCGCGCGCTTGATCGCGGCAACATGGGCGACATCCTCGCGCACCGGGCGCAGGCCGATCTTCAGCTTGAAAATCGAATGGCGGCGGAGCGCCAGCATCTGCTCGGCCTCGTCGATATCGCGTGCCGTGTCGCCGGAAGCCAGTGTCCAGGCAACCGGGAGGCGATCGCGCCGCCGCCCGCCGATCAGTTCGCTGACCGGCAGGCCGACCCGCTTGCCCTGGGCGTCGAGGAGGGCGGTCTCCACCGCGCTCTTGGCGAAGCGGTTGTCCTTCACCATCCTGCCGAGCCGCGCCATCAGGGACTGTACGCGCGTCGCATCCTGCCCAAGCAGGACGGGTGCAAAGTAACGGTCGATCGAAAGCTTCATGCCCTCCGGGCTTTCGCCGCCATAGGCGAGCCCGCCGATCGTCGTGCCTTCCCCGATGCCGATGATCCCGTCGCTGCAATGGATGCGGACCAGCATCAGCGTCTGCCCGGTCATCGTCGCGACCGCGAGCTTGTGCGGTCGGATCGTCGGGAGATCGACCAGCATCGTCTCGATGCGCTCGACGGTCGCGGTGGCGGCAAGCGCCTCAAGGGGAGGGTGGATGGTCGCGTTCATGACAGGGATCATGGAGCCGAAGGCACGTCCCGTCCAAGACCGTTTGGGTGTCTCATGATACCTTCAAGGTATGATGCCTGTCTTGCCTGCTGGATTTCGGAGGCGAAACGGCGCATTCTGGCGGGATCATACCAGGAGAGGACAGGCGAGGGTCATGGATCTCAGACAGCTTCGCTACTTTGTCGCCGTGGCGCGGGAGCGCAATTTCACGCGTGCGGCCGATCTGCTGCACATCGCACAGCCGCCCTTGAGCCGGCAGATCCAGTTGCTGGAGGCGGAACTGGGCGTCGAACTCGTCATCCGCTCCAGTCGCCCGCTTCGCCTGACGGAGGCCGGTCGTGTCTTCTACGAGCAGTCCCTGCAGATCCTCGGGCGCGTCGAGCAGATGAAGGAGGCAACCCGCCGTGTGGGCCTCAACCAGAACAGCGTGATGTCGATCGGCTTTGTCGCATCCACGCTCTATGGCGGGCTGCCGGCGCTCGTCCGCAAACTCCGGCATCAGGCACCGCAGCTCGATATCCAGCTTCTGGAGATGATGTCCGTCCACCAGCTTCCCGCCCTGAAGGAAGGGCGGATCGATATGGGCTTCGGCCGATTGCGGCACAGCGATCCCGCGATCGTCAGCACGGTCCTGCGTGAAGAGCGGCTCGCCGTCGCCATTCCCGAAGGATCTCCCCTCGCCGCGACGGGCGATCCGCTTTCTCCGGAGGAACTGACAGGAGAAAAGCTGATCGTCTACCCGCGCGCGCCACGGCCGAGCTTTGCCGACCAGATCTTGAACATTCTCCTCGACCGCGACGTCCGGCCGGCCGACATACAGGAAGTCAGCGAGATCCAGACGGCGCTCGGCCTTGTGGCGGCGGAAGCCGGGCTCTGCATTGTGCCATCATCCGCGCGAAAGCTTAGATCCGACCTGCACTACCGCCTTCTCTCAGGCGACAGGGCAACCTCTCCGATCGTTCTCAGCCACCGGGCGGGCGATGCCTCGCCCCATGTCGAGCTGGTCAAGCGGCTGCTGCAGGAACTCTATCGGGAAAATCCACCCTGGCTGGGACCGGAGCACAATGTGACGGTCTCGCAATCGCTCTAGGCCTGGATGGCCCTGCATCCGCTGCGATGCAGACTGGAGCGCCTCCCCGTCGCGTCACCGGCGTGCCGGTTGGCGGGAGACGGACGGATGGCCGGGCCCACCTCGTTGACATGCGCGGCGGTCAGCCGGACCAGGGATTGATCACCCTCAGCGCGGCCGCCTCGAAGGGGCCTGTGTCGCGCGTTGCGATCGCCAGGCCGTTCGCTGCCGCCGTGGCCGCGATATAGCCATCCGCCACGCCAATCGCTTTCCCGGACATGCGGCCACGCGCCATCAGTTCGGAATAGGATCGGGAAGACGCCAGATCGAAGGGCAGGATGCGCCCGGAAAAATGGGGCAGCACCTCGTCTTCAAGGCGCTCGCGAAGGATGGTCTGCCGCTTGCCGGCAGGCATGGCAGCAATGCCGAAGCGAAGCTCCGCGATCGTTATCGTCGAAAGGAAAAGCGTCTCGATCGCCTGCGCGTCGAGCCAGGCGATGACCACCGCGTCGGGAACCGGTCTCCACGGCTCGGAGATGACATTGGTATCCAGCAGGATCATTCGAAGGTCAGCGGCTCCGCGGGTGTCCTGTCGCGACCCTGCTGCAAGGCGTCGACATCGCTGTCGGACAGGTCGGCCTCGCGGCCAATAGCGGTCAACAGGGAGCCGAGCCGGATACGCTGCGCAGGGCGAACGGCGGCCTCCAGAATGTCCCGGATCTCGGCTTCGGTGCTTCGGCCATGGTGAGCCGCCCGCACCCGCAAAGCACGATGCGTTTCCTCTGAAAGATTTCGAATGGTCACCGCCGGCACTGACATCACCTCACGCGAAATGACTACACTGATATCAACCTAAGAAAACCGATATCAAATTGCAAGACGCTCATGGGCGCGGAAAAACACCTGTCCCGGCCGTCCTGTCAGACCGCCGACACGGCGGCAACGCTGCACCACCGCCGCTTGGGCCGAGGCAACCGCCTGCCCGACAGCCGCTCCGGAAACCAGCCAATCCACGGCCGATTCCTCCAGTCACTGGGTGACGGTTTCAGCGCCGACGCAAACGGGACAGTCGGCGACGTTTTTCGTCGAAAGCGACCTTTGGGGGAAAGAAAGTCCCGCGATGACGGCGAGGTTAGGAGAAGCGTCTTTGTTTATCGACAAAAACTATAGAAAATAAAAATTAACTGGAGGCCAGAATGAACATCGTCGCAATCAACGGCAGCACATTCAGCCCGTCAAGAACGGGCGTGATCATCGGTTTGCTGGCCGAGATCGTCGGCCGCAATCTGTCGCAGCCGGTCGACCGGATCGACTTGGTGGAGGCGGCGCCTGTCCTCTTTCGGGCCCTGCGCAGTGACGCGCTCGACATCGAGGGCCGCAACATCGTGGATCGCGTCGAGGCGGCGGATGTGCTGGTCGTCGGCTCGCCGGTCTATCGCGCCTCCTATACCGGCGCGCTGAAGCATCTCTTCGATCTCGTTGATTATCGCCTGCTCGCCGGCAAGGTCGTCGTGCTCGCCGCGACGGGCGGCACGCCGCTTCACGGCCTGATGATCGATCATCAGTTGCGGCCGCTCTTTGCCTTCTTCCAGTCGATCGTCGTTCCGACCTCTGTCTATGCGACGACGGCCGATTTTGCCGACTACAGCCTGATCAACGACGAGGTCCGGGCGCGCGCCGAGCGGGCAGCCGCCGAGGTGGCCGCGCTCGCCACCCACATCGCGCCGGGCGTCCGGATTACCCAGGGCACCGCCGGCGCCCGGACTTTTCTTTCAAGAGGGAGACTTTGACATGACCGAGACCAGCAGCAACGCTGTGAAATTTGCCTACTGGGTGCCGAACGTTTCCGGCGGCCTGGTGATTTCCAACATCGAGCAGCGGACATCCTGGACGATCGACTACAACCGTGAGCTCGCGCAGATCGCCGAAAAGGCGGGCTTCGACTATGCGCTGAGCCAGATCCGCTTCACGGCCGGTTACGGCGCGGAGTTCCAGCACGAGTCGGTCTCCTTCAGCCATGCGCTGGCTGCCGCCACGACGAAGCTGAAGATCATCGCCGCCATCCTGCCGGGTCCGTGGAACCCGGCGCTCGCGGCCAAGCAGATCGCCACCATCAACCACCTGACGAACGGCCGCATCGCCGTCAACGTCGTCAGCGGCTGGTTCCGCGGCGAGTTCAAGGCGATCGGCGAGCACTGGCTGGACCATGACGAGCGCTACCGCCGCTCCGAGGAGTTCATCCGCGCGCTGCGCGGTATCTGGACCGAGGACAGCTTCACCTTCCGCGGCGATTTCTACCGCTTCGACAATTATTCGCTGAAGCCGAAGCCGATCGATCCGCAGCCGGAAATCTTCCAGGGCGGCTCTTCGCGCGCGGCCCGCGACATGGCGGCCCGCGTCTCCGACTGGTACTTCACCAACGGCAACACGCCGGAAGGCATTGCCAAGCAGGTTGACGACATCAGGCAGAAGGCGCGCGAAAACGGCCATTCCGTCAAGGTCGGCGTCAATGCCTTCGCGATCGTGCGCGAAACCGAGGAAGAGGCCCGCGCCGTGCTCGACGAGATCGTCGCCAAGGCCAATCCGGAAGCCGTCAATGCCTTCGGCCACGAGGTGAAGAATGCCGGCAAGGCCTCGCCCGAGGGCGAGGGCAACTGGGCCAAGTCCACCTTCGAGGATCTGGTGCAGTACAATGACGGTTTCCGCTCCAACCTGATCGGCACGCCGCGCCAGGTGGCCGAGCGCATCGTGGAGCTGAAGCGCGCCGGCGCCGACCTGATCCTCCTCGGCTTCCTGCATTTCCAGGAAGAGGTCGCCTATTTCGGCGAGCACGTGATCCCGCTGGTGCGCGAACTGGAAGCGCAGGAGACGCCCGCGGCCATCGCGGCGGAATAGAGCATGATCCGACCGGAGTGAAACGAGGATCGACAAGATTATGCTTTCAAAAAGAGCTTAGAGCGCCGATCTGATCCTGTCGGATCGAACAGCGCTCTAAGCGGGCGAAGGTCGCAGGACCGGTCGCGACAGCACCCTTAATCCTCCGAAGGACGCGGCGTCTCCGGGCGCCGCGACGGGGTGCGCGTGGCCGCCGGCAAGCCCCCCGGTCCTGCGGCCGGGCGATGCACGCGACCTTCCGAACACCCCACGCGAGTGCCCTCGCAAGGATCAGACTGGTGAGTGAGAGATGACCCTATCCCAGCATGCCTTTTCGCGCTTCGGCAGCCAGCCGATCCCGCCCGAGATCGCCGAACATCTGGCCGATCGCCCGGTGGAGCACGGCGATGACCGGCCACGCTCCGCCGGTCCGGTGACGGGCGCCGGCCATCCGGCGCTGGCGCTTGAGGATGTCACGCTTTCCTTCGGCGGGGTCACGGCCCTTTCCGGCGTCGATCTGTCGGTGCGCCACGGCGAGATCAAGGCGATCATCGGGCCGAACGGTGCGGGCAAGAGCTCGGTGATCAACATCATCAGCGGCGTCTACCGGCCGGACCGCGGCACGGTCGCCATCGACGGCAAAAGGCACCGGGCCGTGCCGACCGAAAAGCTGGCCGCCCTCGGCATCGCACGCACCTTCCAGAATCTCGCGCTCTTCAAGGGCCTGAGCGTCATCGACAACATCGCGACCGGACGCGCCTACCGCGCCCGTACCTCGTTTCTTTCGCAGATCGCCGGCCTGCCGGCCGCGCGGCGGGAGCGGGATGAGGCGCGCGAGCGGGCAAAGGCGCTGATCGGCTTCCTGCATCTCGATGCCTATGCGGAGCGGCTTGCCGGCACGCTGCCATACGGCGTGCAGAAGCGCATCGAGCTTGCCCGCGCGCTCGCCGCCGAGCCGCGCATCCTGCTGCTCGACGAACCCATGGCCGGCATGACGGCGACGGAGAAGAACGAGCTGGCGCAGTTCGTCGCCGCCGCCCGCACCGAGTTCGGGCTGACGGTCGTGCTGATCGAACACGATATCGGCGTCGTCATGGAGCTCTCCGACAGCATCGCCGTGCTCGACTACGGCCGCAAGATCGCCGACGGCACGCCGGACGAGATTTCCGCCGACCAGAAGGTCATCGACGCCTATCTCGGCGTGGCGCCTGAAAATGAAGACGGGGAGGGCATCTGATGGCCGATTTCGACTGGTTGTTCTTCACCGAAGTGCTCGTCGGTGGCCTGTTGTCGGGCGTCATGTATTCGCTCGTGGCGATCGGCTTCGTGCTGATCTACAAGACCTCTGGCGTGCTGAATTTCTCGCAAGGGGCGCTGCTCCTCTTTGCGGCGCTCACCTTCGTCAGCCTCGTGGAGCGCGGCGTTCCCTTCGCGCTCGCCTTTGCCGTCACCTTCGCCATCATGGTGGTGATCGGCATCGCCATCGAGCGCACGGTGCTGAGGCCGCTGACCAACAAGCCGCCGATCACCCTCTTCATGGCCACGCTCGGCCTGTCCTACATCATCGAGGGGGCCGCGCAGCTTCTGTGGGGTACGCAGGTGCACGGGCTGGAACTCGGCATCGAGGACGTGCCCTATGATGTCGCCGGGGTATTCATCAGCCAGTTCGATGTCTTCGCCGCGCTGACGGCGGCGCTGATGGTCGCTCTGCTCTCGGCCTTCTTCCGCTACACCCGCATCGGTCTCGGCTTCCGCGCCGTGGCGGACGACCAGCTCGCGGCACTTGCGGTCGGCCTGAAGCTGCCCTGGATCTGGGCCAGCGTCTGGGCGGCGGCGGGCCTGATCGCGCTCGTTGCCGGCCTTCTGTGGGGTGCGCGGCTCGGCGTGCAGTTCTCGCTGTCGCTGGTGGTGCTGAAGGCGCTTCCCGTGCTGGTGCTCGGCGGCTTCGACAGCATCCTCGGCGCCATCATCGGCGGCCTGCTGATCGGCGCCTCCGAAAAGCTCGCCGAGGTCTATATCGGCGAATATTTCGGAGGCGGCATCGAGGGCTGGTTTGCCTATGTCGTGGCGCTCGCCTTCCTCCTCATCCGTCCCTCCGGCCTCTTCGGCCAGAAGCTCGTCGAAAGGGTGTGACCATGAGCACCACCACGCTTGCCCTTCCGTCCGCCGCGGGTTTTTCGGTCACGCCGAAGGCGCTCGGTGTCGCAGCCCTTCTCGTCGTCGCCTATGGCGTCGTGCCCTTCATCGGCTCGTCCTATGTGTTCGAGGCGCTGCTTCTGCCCTTCCTGGCGCTCAGCCTCGCCGGGGTCGGCCTCAACATCCTGACGGGCTATGCCGGGCAGGTGTCGCTGGGCTCCGCCGCCTTCATGGCCGTCGGCGCCTTCGCGGCCTATAACTTCAACCTGCGCATCGAGGGCCTGCCGCTGATCGCGAGCCTCATCCTGGCCGGGCTTTCGGCGGCGGCCGTCGGCATCGTCTTCGGCCTGCCGAGCCTTCGCCTGCGCGGCTTCTACCTCGCGGTATCGACGCTCGCCGCCCAGTTCTTCGTGCAGTGGGTGCTGACGAAGTTTTCCTGGTTCTCCAACAATTCCGCCTCCGGCGTCATCGACGCGCCGCCGCTTTCGCTCGCCGGCATCTCCTTCGAGGGCCCGGTCGGCCGCTATCTCTTCGCGCTGACCATCGTCACCGTGCTGACCTTCCTCGCTTACCGTCTCGTGACGTCGCAAACCGGCAGCAACCTGATTGCGGTGCGCGACAACGAAACGGCGGCCCGCATCATCGGCGTGCCGGTGCTGAAGACCAAGCTGCTCGCCTTCGCCGTTTCCTCCTTCATCATCGGGGTTGCCGGCGCGCTCTGGGCCTTTGCCTATCTGCGCACGGTGGAGCCGGCCGGCTTCAATCTCGACCGGTCCTTCCAGATCCTCTTCATCATCATCATCGGCGGTCTCGCCACCATTCGCGGCGCCTTTCTCGGTGCGGCGCTGATCGTGGTCTTCCCGCTCATCCTGTCGCGGCTCGGCGCCTTCGTCTTCGGCGACATCTTCGACTCCGGCGTGCTCGACATGACGCAGCGCATCGTGCTCGGCGTGCTCATCATCTCCTTCCTGATCCTCGAACCGGATGGCCTCTCGGCCCTCCTCGACCGGCTCAGGCGACGCTTTGCGGCCGTCTTCAGACGGGCGTGAGAAACCGGGGGTGCCCCAGGGCGTCCCCTTCAGCAGAAAACAGACCTGAAACCCAGAAACCAACGGCAGCGGCGCATCCCGCGCCTGCCGAACAGAGGAGCCTTGCCTGCCATGAGCCTGATATCCAAGATCAAGATTGCCGCGCTTGCCACCGGCATCAGCCTTGCCGCCCTTGCCGGCACCACGACCACCGTGCTCGCCGACGAGCAGCATTTCCCGCTCCAGAGCTATCGTGTCGGTCCCTATGCGGCCGGCGGCACGGGCTTCTTCGGCGGCTTCATCGACTATCTCAACCTCATCAACACCCGCGACGGCGGCGTCAATGGCGTGAAGCTCACCTGGTCGGAAGCCGAGACCCAGTACGAGGTGGAGCGCGGCGTGGAAGCCTATGAGCGGCTGAAGAGCAACCCCGGCATCGCCGCCTGGAACCCGCTGTCGGTCGGCATCGCCTATGCCATGATCGACCGCATCACCGCGGACAAGGTGCCGCTGATCACCATCAACCACGGCCGCACCGATTCGACCGACGGCCGCGTCTTCCCCTACGTCTTCCCGCTGCTGCTCAACCCCTACAGCGAGACCTCCGGCATCGTGAACTACATCGCCTCCAAGGAAGGCGGGCTTGAAGGGCTGAAGGGCAAGAAGATCGTCGTGCTCTATCACGGCTCGCCCTACGGCAAGGAAACCATCCCGATCTATGAGCTGCTGGCTGAGAAGTACGGCTTCGAGCTGCAGCAGATCGAGGTGCCGCATCCCGGCAACGAGCAGCAGTCGCAGTGGCTCGCCATCCGCCGCGCCAAGCCCGATTATGTCGTGCTGCGTGGCTGGGGCGTGATGAACCCGGTGGCGCTCAAGACGGCCGCCAAGACCGGCTTCCCGGTCGATCACATCATCGGCAATGTCTGGTCGAACTCCGAGGAAGACGTGATCCCGGCCGGCGATGCCGCCAAGGGCTACACCGCCATCACCACGCAGGCCTCCGGCGCCGAGTATCCCGTCGTCAAGGAGATCGTGAAGACGCTCTATGACCAGGGCAAGGGCAACCTCGAGGACAAGAAGCGCATCGGCTCGGTCTACCACAATCTCGGCATCGTCAACGGTATCCTGAACGTCGAGGCGATCCGCATCGCGCAGGAGAAGTTCGGCAAGCGCACGCTGACGGGCGATGAAGTCCGCTGGGGCTTCGAGCACCTTCAGCTCGATCCCGCCCGCGTCGAGGCGCTGGGCGCCAAGGACCTGTTCCACTCCATCAACGTCACCTGGGACAATCACGAGGGCAATGGCTACGTGACCTTCCAGCAGTGGGACGGGAAGAAGTGGAACGTCGTCTCCGACTGGATCGCCCCGGACTGGGCCCTGCTGCGCCCGATCATCGAGAAGTCCTCTGAAGCCTATGCGGCCGAAAAGGGCATCAAGATCCGCACCGCCGAAGACGCCGCAGCGGTCGTCAACTGATGTCGTCGCTTTCCGCGCGGGGAGACACGACACCCTCGCGCGGACAGCGGTCGGGTGCCGCCGGCGAAGCTCACCTCGCCGTCGGCGCCCGGCCGTCTCTCCTTCACGCACCCCGTCGCATCGCTCATCGGAAAGGATCGCCGGCATGACCGGGCAACGTCCGCTTCTCGCTGTCACTGGCCTCAAGGCCACCTACAGCCATTCGATCACCGCGCTCGAAGGGGTCGATCTGTCGCTCGCGCCGGGCGAGATCCTTGCGATCCTCGGCGGCAACGGCGCCGGCAAGACGACGACGCTGAAGGCCGTCTCCAACCTGCTGCCGGCCGAGCGCGGCCAGGTCACGGCCGGCGACGTGCACTATGAGGGCCAGACGACGCTGACGCGCAGCCCGGCGGATCTGGTGCGCGCCGGCCTCGTGCAGGTGCTCGAGGGACGCCACTGCTTCAAGTCTCTGTCGGTGGAGGAAAACCTCGTCGCCGGCGGCCTCGGCCGCGGGTCCGGCCGTTCTGAGATCGCCGAGGATCTGGAGAAGGTCTACACCTGGTTTCCGCGCCTGAAGCAGAAGCGGCGCACGGCATCCGGCCTCACCTCCGGCGGCGAACAGCAGATGACGGCCATCGGCCGGGCGCTGATGTCGCGTCCGCGTCTTCTCATCCTCGACGAACCCTCCATGGGCCTCGCCCCCATCGTCGTGCAGGACATTTTCCGCGCGCTGCGCCGTCTGAATGCGGAGGAGGGCCTGTCCATCCTCGTCGCCGAACAGAACTCGGCGATCGCGCTCGCCTATGCCGACCGCGCCGTGATCCTCGAAAACGGCCGGACGGTGCTGGAAGGCACGGCCCGCGATCTGAGGACGCGCGGCGACGTCCGCGCCTTCTATCTCGGCCAGAAGGCCGCGCCCGCGATCGTCGCGGCCCAGTGACAGCCCAAGGACAAACCGGAAACATCAACCAAGGAGTGACGCCATGACCCTGAACAGCGTGAATACCAAGGACGCCGCAAGCGGTGTTCCTGCCTTCCCCAAGCCCACCGAGCCGGCCCACATCATCCGCGACGATGCCGAAGCGATCGCCGTTGCCAGGGCGCTCGCCAAGGAGATCGCGCCGGGTGCCGCCGAGCGCGACCGTGACCGCATCTGGCCGGTCAAGGAGCTCGACGCCTTCTCCCAGAGCGGCCTCTGGTCGATCAACGTTCCCAAGGCCTATGGCGGCCCGGAAGTCTCCTATGCCACCCTCGCCAAGGTGATCGAGATCGTCTCGGCCGCCGACAGCTCCATCGGCCAGATCGCCCAGAACCATCTCAGCGTCGTCGCCGCCATCCGCACCGTTTCCGACGAGGCCCAGAAGACGCTTCTCTTCGGCGAAGTGCTGAAGGGTGTGCGCTTCGGCAATGCCTTCTCGGAGTTCGGCTCCAAGCGCGCCGTCGATTTCGAGACCAAGTTCGTGGATGACGGCGATCACGTGATCGTCAACGGCCAGAAATTCTACTCCTCCGGCGCGCTTCTCGCCCATCTCGTCCCGATCGTCGCGCTCGATGGCGAGGGCCGCGCCTGGTATGCCATCGCCGAGCGCGACGCGCCGGGCCTGACCGTGATCGACGACTGGTCTTCCTTCGGTCAGCGCACCACGCTGTCGGGTACGGTGCTGCTCAACAATGTGCGCGTGCCGAAGACGCATCTGGTCCCGGGCTACAAGGGCTACGAGGTGCCGACGGCCGATGGCGCGATCTTCCAGATCATCCAGGTCGCCGTCGATACCGGCATTGCCCAGGCCGCCATCGACGAAACCATCGCCTTCGTGCGCACCAAGAGCCGCGCCTGGGTGGACAGCGGCCTCGACCATGCCTGGCAGGATCCCTACACGATCCAGGCGGTCGGCGACCTGACCCTGCGCCTGCATGCCGCCCAGGCCCTGCTCGAAAAGGCGGGACACGCCATCGACCGCGCCATTCTCGACCCCAATGCGGAAACGGTGGCCGAAGCGCAGATCGTCACCGCCGAGGCCAAGGTGCTCTCGACCGAGATCGCCATTGCCGCGACGAACAAGCTCTTCGAACTCGCCGGCACGCGCTCCACGCTCGCCGAGCACCATCTCGACCGCCATTGGCGCAATGCCCGCACCCACACGCTGCATGATCCCGTCCGCTGGAAATATGCGATCCTCGGCAACTATTTCCTGAACGGCGAAAAGCCGCCGCTGCACGCCTGGAGCTGAGCGGCACAGCGAAGCCGAAGGGATGAACAGGCTGGCGGCGCCCGTCTCGCGACGGGCGCCGCAACCAATTTGTGGGGCAGGATGACAAAGGCGGGCGATCTGCAGAGCGTCAGAAGGGGAGGCGCCGCCTCAGCGATGATCCTGCAAGCCCTGTCCGGGCGCGAGCGCATCGACGGGCTGGCGAAGGGCTGTCGCGCGCCGCTGCATCTGGTGACGCCGGTCGATCTCGCGCGTCTTGACGCTGTTCAGCAGGTGGTAGCCGAGCGGCCAGCGGCCGTGGCCGCTGGCGATGTTGATGTGGCCGCATGCACCGAGATCGACGAGATCGCTGCCCCAGAGACTGGCAAAGCGGCGTGAGGCGCCGAAGCTCATATAGGGATCGTTGCGGCTCGCAACGATGACGCTCGGAAACGGCAGCCGGCCCGTCGGCATCGCGCCGAAATCGACGATACAGGGATGCATCGCCTCCACGCGCTCCAGATCGCACGGCGCGACCAGCAGGGCACCGCGCACCTTTGCCGCAGACGGCCGGCCGGCGAGCTTGGCGGCGAGGATCGCGCCGAGGCTGTGGGCAACGAGCCAGACGCCCTGGCTTGCCGAAAGCGCCGCATCCAGCCGGCTTTCCCAGGCGGCCAGGCGCGGGCAGGTCCAGTCCTCCTGCACCAGCAGTCTGGCCCCCGGATTGTCACGCGCCCAATGGGCCTGCCAGTGACCGTCGCCGGAACCGTTCAGGCCGGGAAGGATCAGGGTGTCGATGGGAGTCTCGGGAGGCTTCGACATGGGCAGCGGCTCCATTGCGATCGCCGGTAGTATCGACAATTGCCCATCGCCGGCGAAGGATCGCACTTCTATTGTCTACAAGGTCAGTAGATTATTTTTTGCCCGCCGCGCCTGCGTCGATGTGGACAGACGGGCCAGAACAGGAGATCAAAGGGCAGAGGACGCGGAACCGTCGGGGTCCCGCGTCCTCCATCGTCCGTCCCGTGCCCCGTCTCAGCGCTGCCGCGCCGGGTCCGCCCAGGGCACGAAGCGCCGCTCGATGACGCGCGCCAGCCATTCGAGCGCGAAGGCGACGACGGCGATGACGGCGATGCCGGCAATGACGATATCGGTCACGAGGAACTGGGCGGCCGACTGGATCATGAAACCGAGGCCGCGCGTGGCCGCCACCAGCTCCGCCGCCACCAGCGTCGACCAGCCCGTTCCGAGCGCGATGCGCACGCCGGTGAGGATGGAGGGCACCGAGGCTGGCAAAAGCACCCGGATCAGAACCTGTCCCCGCGTTGCCCCGAAGGCGCGGGCGGCATTGACGAAATCCTTGGGCACGCCACGCACGCCGGCACTGGTCGACAGGATGATCGGCGGCAGCATGGAGAGCGCGATCACCGTCACCTTCGAGGCTTCGCCGATCCCGACCCAGATGATGATGAGCGGCAGATAGGCAAGCGGCGGCAGCGGGCGCAGGAACTCGACGATCGGATCGAGAATGCCGCGGCCGACACGGCTGATGGCAATCAGAAGCCCGACGGGCACGCCGATGGCGACGGAGACGCCGAGGGCGGCAAGCACGCGCCCGAGGCTCGCCGACAAGTGTTCGAGAAGGGTCGAGTCCACGAAGCCGGTCGTGACGAGATTGGCGAAGGAAACCGCGACGACGGCCGGCGAGGGGAGGAAGACCGGCGAGACGACGCCGAAGGCCGCCGCCAGCCACCAGGCGGCAACCAGCGCCAGGCCGGTCAGCACGGAGATCGCCAGTGTCGGGATGCGCAGGCGGCGGCGCAGCGCCGGGCGGCTGTCGTCTGCGGCCGGCGGGGCGGCGGTCGTCCTCGATGCCTGCGCGGGCGCGTAGCTGTCGGCGAGAATGGTCATGCGGCGAGCTCCTCCTGGGCGACGTCGTGGATCAGCGCAGTCAGGCCGTCATGCATGCTGCGGAAGAGGGCGGACTGGCGCACCTTGCGCGGATCGGCGCCCGTGAGGATCTCGCCGGCAAAGCCGGCTTCGAGGATGGTGCCGATATGGCCGGGGTTCGGCGGCAGCACGACGATGCGGGTGGCGAGCAGCAGCGCCTCGTCGATGCTGTGGGTGATGAGCAGCGCCCCGGCCCGGCTCGTCTTCCAGATGTCGAGCAGGAAGAGCTGCAGCTTCGAGCGCGTCAGCGCGTCCAGCGCGCCCAGCGGCTCGTCCAGCAGAAGGAAGCGTGGCTCCGCCGCCAGCGCCCGGGCAATGCCGACCCGCTGGCGCATGCCGCCGGACAGCTCCCAGATCCGCCGGTCGCCGGCCCCTTCCAGTCCGACGCGCACCAGAAGGTCGTCGGCCGCCCGGCGGCGCTCGGCAAGCGGCACGCCCTTCAGCGTCAGGGGAAAGGCGATGTTGTCGCGCGCCGTCAGCCAGGGGTAGAGCGCATCGTCCTGGAAGACGACGGCGCGCTCCGCACCGGGGCCGGAAACCGGCTGGCCGTCGATGAGCACGGCGCCCGAGGTCGGCGTCTGGAAGCCGGCCGCGAGATTGAGAAGGCTGGTCTTGCCCGAGCCGGAGCGGCCGATGATGACCACGAACTCGCCGCTCGAGACGGAAAGATCGATCCCCGCCAGGACAGGAACGGCAGGGCTTGCACGGTCCCGGCCGGGATAGGTGAGGCTGACGGCATCGAAGGTGAGGCGGCTGGTCATGGTCGCGGTTCCCGAGGCGAGAGCATAATCCGACCGGAGTGAAACGAAGATCGACAAGATTATGCTTTAAAAATGAGGGCTTGGAGCGCCGATCTGATCCTGTCAGATCGAACCGCGCCCGAGAGGCCGAAAACCGGCGCGCTGCCGCCCGCCGGTTTCCATCGTGTCTGTCCGGTGTCAGAAGGAGAGCTTGGCGGCGTCCTTCACCCAACGCGGGGAGACATAGGCGCTGTAGTCGTCGAGCGTGGCCGGGATCTTGCCCTGTTCCTTCAGGAAGGCGGAGGTCGCCGCAACGGCCTTCACCGTGCCACCGCCGAGAAGATCGGCACCGGCCTGCTCTTCGAGCGTCGGGAAGATGTAGCCCTTGAGAAGCGCCGGAACCTCTTCCTGCTTGGCACCGGTGAGGCGGGCGATCTTTTCTGCCTCCGGCGAGGTCGCCGACCAGGCATCCGGCTTGGCGCGGTAGGCCGCCGTCGCGTCACCCGTCACCTTCACGAAGGTCGCGACGAGATCGGGATGGGCATCGGCAAAGCTCTTGCTGACGATCCAGGCATCGAAGGTCGGGCCGCCCCAGGTGGCAACATCGGCCGACGTTGCCAGAACCGTGCCGGTCTTCTTGATCTCGGAGAGAACCGGATCCCAGACATAGGCGCCATCGATATCGCCGCGCGACCAGGCGGCGGCGATTTCCGGCGGACGCAGGTTGAGGATCTCGACCGACTTCGGATCGATGTTCCAGTGCTTGAGCGCCGTCAGCAGGCTGTAATGGGCGGTCGAGACGAAGGGGGTGGCGATCTTCTTGCCGGCCAGTTGCTCCGGCTTGTCGATGCCGCGCACGGCCAGCGCTTCCGCCTCGCTGATCAGGCCGACCAGCGCGATGGTCTCGATCGGCAGCTGGCGGCTGGCGGCGGCGGCGAGCGGCGAGGAGCCGACATAGCCGATGTCGAGCGAACCCGACGCGATGGCCGCGATCACATCCGCGCCGCTGTCGAACTTCTGCCAGTTGATCTTGGCCTTGGTCGCCTTTTCATAGGTGCCATCCGCCTGCGGCACGCGCGACGGCTCGACGATCGGCTGGTAGCCGATATTGATCGTGACATCGGCGCTGAAGGCCGAGGACACGGACAGCGACGTCGTCAGCAGGGCAGCGGCGGCAAGCACGCCAAGGGAACGGCGGGAAATCGGGTTCATGGGGGTCTCCGGGTCGGTGTTTCCACTGCCATTGAATCTATACAATCCATATCTTCTATAGAGATATGCGAAAGCGCCGCCGTGCCGTTCTTGAGGCCGGCCATTCTAATTTTCCCACGCTTCGAAGCATGAAAATTCGCGTTGTGGCGCCGTGGCTTGGCCGCCGCTCGGCCGCAGGGGCCGCAATAGCGCTTGCTTCTCGGCCCACATACCCTACTATATCGGTAGAGTATGCGTGATTTCAGTCACCGGCCGTCAAACGGCCCAGCTCGACCGGAAGGAGCCCCGGATGACCCTCGTTCCTGCCTCGCCGTCCCCCAGCCGCATTGCCATCGACCGTCTGCCACGCATCGCCATCGTCGGGCGTGGACTGACCGGCATCGCGACGGCCATTGCCCTGCTGAAAGCATGCCGCCAGCCGTTCCATCTGGTGATCTACGATCCCGATCCGAAGATCGAGGTGGCGGGCGAGATCGGCTGGTCGCGATCCGGCCTCGTCAACAGCCGGGTACGCGACCTTTCGATCGATCCCGGCCTGCCGCTCGATTTCGGCACATGGCTGGAAACCGACGGCGCGGCCCTGTCGACACCCCTGGAGGGATCGGCCGACCTGCACGCCTTCGTCTCCGGCGACATCTTCAGCACCTATGTCTATCAGCGCTTTGCGCAGGCGCACCGGGCCCGCACCGATGTGCTGGTCCAGTTGCATCAGGATATCGTGACGGCGGTGGATCGGCAGCCGGACGGCCTGCTCAGACTGCGCTCCGGCACGGACGAGGGTGCCGTGGCCTTCGATGCGGTGTTTCTCGCGACCGGCTACGGCCTTCGTCCCGCGCCGGTCACGGCAGCAACCGAGGCGACATCGGCGCATGTGGCCGTTCTCGGCGGCGGCGTGCATGCGGTAGATCGCGCGCTCCATCTGCTCTCCAGCGGCGCGGCCTCGCATGTCACCCTCGTTTCGGCCTCCGGCTTTCTGCCGCAGCCGCACGCCCCGCAAGGCGTCGGCGCAGTGCCCACGACCGCGATCGACCGCCCCTTTCCGAAGACGCTGCGCGGCGCCTTCCGCCATCTGCGCGAGGCGGCCAACCATGCCGCCGAAGCGGGAACGGGCTGGCAGGGCATCATGAACGACTTCCGCATCCATGCTTACGGGCTCTGGCAGTCGCTCGGCGTGGAGGAGCGCCGCCGGTTCAAACGCCATGTCAAGCCGATCTATGACAGCCACCGCAACCGCCTGCCGCTCAAGCAGTTCGAGGCGCTGAAGCGCGCCATGGCGGTCGGGGCGATCACGGCGCGCAAGGCCCGCGTGGAGCGGAGGGTGTCCAACGGCATTCTCCTCTCGACCCCGGCCGGCGTCGAGGTTCTGGCGGTCACGTCAGTGATCGATTGTCGCTTGCGCCCGGCGGCCGTGGATTCCCCGCTGATGCGCGGGCTCATCCGCGATGGGCTTTTGACCCGTGACGAACTCGATCTCGGCATCGCCGTCGATACGACCGGCCAGGTGCTGGGCACAGAGGGCAAGGGGGCAGCGCTCTTCGCCATGGGGCCGCTCGGCCTCGGCAGCCTGCCCGACATCGACCTCGCCCCGCAGATCGTCCAGCAGGCCTTTGCCGCCGCCGGAACGATCCATGACCGGCTGCTGAGCCGCAAGGCCGCAGTAGTTACGGCGTAGGCACGGTTTGGAAACGCGGCGCGGCGTGCCGGAGGGAACCGCACAGGATCTCGCCGCCCGCTCGGATCTGCATCATACCTCTCTCGGCGGCATCGACTGAGGGGGCGGGCGCCGGCGGGGAATTGCGGTTCCGGACACCGGATCCACGGCCACCGGAACCGATTTGTCCTCGACCGCCATCAACCGGGCCCGGAAATTCCCGATGGGCCCGGACGAAAGTATTTTATTCCTGTGAAATCCATAAAAACTATCGGATTTTCTGTCAGGCCTCGCAGAATGGTCGGGGCAGGGGATTTCAAACAGGAGTTTTCCGATGCGCATCACCAGACGTGGCTTCACCGGATTGTTGGCAGGTACCGCCGTCCTGCCGCTTGTCGGCGCGAAAGCTGCCTTCGCCGATGAGAAGGTCGTCCGCATCGGCTTCCAGAAATACGGGACGCTCGTACTGCTGAAGGGCAAGGGTCTGCTGGAGAAGAAGCTGGCGGCGATCGGCTACACGGTCCAGTGGACGGAGTTTCCGGCCGGGCCGCAGCTTCTCGAAGGCCTGAATGTCGGGGCGGTCGATTTCGGCTCGACCGGCGAGACGCCGCCGATCTTCGCGCAGGCCGCCGGTGCCCCGCTCGTCTACGTCGCCCATGAGCCGCCGGCCCCGCGCGGCGAAGCGATCCTCGTTCCCAAGGACAGCCCGATCAAGACGGTCGCCGACCTCAAGGGCAAGACGGTCGCGCTCAACAAGGGCTCCAACGTGCACTATCTCCTCGTCAAGGCGCTGGAGGAGGCCGGCCTTGCCTATACGGATATCAAGGTCTCCTTCCTGCCGCCGGCCGATGGCCGTGCCGCCTTCGAGCGTGGCGCCGTCGATGCCTGGGTGATCTGGGATCCCTTCCAGGCGGCGGCAGAAGTCGCCATCGAGGCGCGCGAACTGCGCAATGGCGAGGGCATCGTGCCCAATCATCAGTTCTATCTCGGCGCCCGTCCCTTCGTGGAGGCCCATTCCAAGGCCGTCGATGTCGTCATCGAGGCGATTGCCGAAATCGACGAATGGACGAAGGCCAATACGGCCGCCGCGGCCGCCGAACTCTCGCCCTCCGTCGGCATTCCCGAGCCGGTTCTCGTGCGCGCTCTGGATCGCCAGTCCTACGGCGTGAAGACGCTGGACGCGGCCGTCGTTACCCAGCAGCAGGCCATTGCCGATACGTTCTTCTCGCTCGGCCTGATCCCGAAGAAGCTCACCATCGCCGATGCCGTCTGGAAAGGCGGGGCGTGATGGCGGAGGTCGCGCTGGCGCCGCATGAGGCCGGACGGGAGAAGGCGGCCTCCGTCCGCTCCCGCATTCTCTGGGAGCGGCTTGCCCCGTGGGCCCTGCCGCTCTTTCTCCTCGTCATCTGGGAGATCGCGGCACGGGCCGGCTTCGTGACGGCGCGGCTGATGCCGGCGCCGAGCACGGTGGCGCTGGCCGGCTGGACGGCGCTCCTCGACGGAACGTTGCTCTATCATACGCTCGTTTCCACGCAGCGTGCCCTGATCGGCCTTGCCATCGGCGGCGGCCTCGGCTTTGCCGCCGGCATCGTCAACGGCCTGTGGAAGCCGGCCGAAACCCTGCTCGACAGCACGCTGCAGATGCTGCGCAACATTCCGCATCTGGCGCTGATCCCGCTCGTCATCCTCTGGTTCGGCATCGATGAGACGGCCAAGATCTTCCTCGTGTCGATCGGCGTCTTCTTCCCGATCTACATCAACACCTTCCATGGTGTGCGCACCGTCGATCCGCAGGTGGTCGAGATGGCGCAGATCTACGGGCTCGATCGCAAGGCGCTGATCACGCGCATCATTCTTCCCGGTGCGCTGCCGTCGATCCTCATCGGCCTTCGCTATGCCCTGGGTTTCATGTGGCTCACGCTGATCGTCGCCGAAACTATCTCCGCAAATGCCGGCATCGGCTACATGACGATGAATGCGCGGGAGTTCTTCCTGACGGATGTGGTACTGCTCGGCATCATCATCTATGCGCTGCTCGGCAAGGTCGCCGACAGCCTGACGCGGCTGATCGAAAAGCGGGTGCTGGCCTGGCATCCCGCCTACCAGGGCGCAGGGGAGAAACGCTGATGGCGGCCGTGGAACACTGGACGCGGCAGGGGGCGCACGCGCTCGCCACCGATGGCGGTCTGGCTATCTCCCTGTCGCGTGTGGAAAAAGCATTCGGCGCGCTTCAGGTTCTCAAGCGCTTCGATCTCGACATTCCCGCCGGGCAGTTTGTTGCCGTTGTCGGCCGCTCCGGCGGCGGCAAGTCCACGCTGCTGCGCCTGATTGCCGGGCTCGACCGGCCGACGGCCGGGCAGGTGGCGATCGACCGGGCTGCGGTCGAGGGCCTGAACCCGCAGGTGCGGCTGCTGTTCCAGGAGGCCCGGCTGGTGCCCTGGCAGCGGGTGGTCGAAAATGTCGGCATTGCACGCGGCCCGGACTGGCGTGCGGCGGCAACCGAAACGCTTTCCGCCGTCGGCCTTGCCGGTCGCGAAAACGACTGGCCATCGGTTCTCTCCGGCGGCCAGCGCCAGCGCGTCGCGCTCGCCCGCGCGCTCGTCAGCCGGCCGCAGATCCTGCTGCTCGACGAGCCCTTCGGCGCGCTGGACGCCTTGACGCGGATCGAAATGCACAAGCTGCTGGAGGGCATCTGGCGGGAGCGCGGCTTCACCACGGTTCTCATAACCCATGACGTCGCGGAAGCGGTCGCACTCGCCGATCGCGTCATCGTGCTGAAGGAAGGGGCGATCGCCCTCGACATCGCCGTCGATCTCGAACGTCCCCGCCGCGAACTGGCCGACCCCCGCGCCGTCGATCTGCAGCGGCAGATTCTGGAAACGGTCTGATGCACGGACGGGGCGGGATAAAACCCCGCCCCGTCGCCCTCGGCCGTCTTCGTGTCGCTTCCCCCGCCTTCAGGATCAAAACCCCGCGACCAGCGCCCTCAGTCCGCGCTGCGGCTGACCCCGTAGGTCAGCGCCAGCGCGCCGACGAGGACCGCGCCCTTGACGAAATCCTGGGTGTAATAGGGGGCGTTGAGCATGGTCAGGCCATTGAGAAGCACGCCCACGAAGACGGCGCCGACGGCGGTTCCGAGCACGTTGGGGCGGCGCAGGCCGAGAACGGCAAAGCCGATCAGCGAGGCCGCGACGGAATCCATCAGCAGCGACGCGCCGGAGGAGACATCGCCGCGCCCGACGCGGGCGGCCACGATGATGCCGCCGAGCGACGCCAGCGTGCCGGACAGCATATAGGCGAGCACTTTCAGCCGCGCCGTATTGGCCCCGGCCAGCCGGGCCGCCACCGCGTTGCCGCCGATCGCAAACAGGAGCCGGCCCGTACGGGTGCGTTCCGTCAGCACATGCAGCAGGATCGCGACGACGAGCATCAGCACCACCGGGAGCGGCACGATGCCCGCCAGGCTCGAGCGTCCGATGAGAAGGAAGGCCGGATCCACCTTGCCGGTCGCCGTGCTGCCATCCGGCAGGATGAGGCCGGCGGAAATCGAGCGCCCGGCCGTCGGGATCAGTTGAAGCCCCGTCAGCAGGAACATGACCGAGAGCGTCGCGAGAAGATCCGGGATTTTCAGCCGCACGATCAGGAAGGCGTTGAAGGCGCCGACCAGCGCGCCGAAGGCCAGCACCAGTGCCACGGTGGCGCCTGCGCCGAGGCCCAGGACGATCATAGCGTAGCTCGCGGCCATGACGCCGGAGGCCGCGACCGCGCCGACCGACAGATCAAAGCCGCCGATGGCGAGCGTCACCGTCACCCCCGCGCCGATGATCGCCACAACGGCAACCGCCTGCAGGATGCTCATGAGATTGCTGAGCGTGAGGAAGGCCGGCTCGGCGATGCTGAACAGCAGGAGAAGAGAGGCGAGCAGGATGAACACCGCGCCCCGCCGTATGGTCTCCTGCACCAGGCGCGTGCGCGAAGCGGTGGCGGCGGTGGTTTGGTTGGGATTGTCAGTCACCGTCGTCATGGGGCGGACCTTTCAAGCGCGAAGGGAAGGGCGGGTGCCGGTTCGATGGCGCGCAGGGCATGCTGGTCCATGACGAAGACCCGGTCGGCCACTTCATGGGCCTCTTCGGGATCCGATGTGGCGATCAGCGTGGCGCGGTCGCGGTGGCTGCGGATGGTGGCGATCTGGCCGAAAGCGCGCTCGATCAGGCGCTGAAGGACAATGGCACGGCCTTCAAGGCCGGCTATGTCTACGTGGCCGGCTTTGCGCCGCTCGACCGCCGCAACGAGGTTTGGGAAAAGGTCAAGGCGGCCAATCCCGGCATCGTCGAAGCCGCCCGCTTCGGCGTCGTCAGCGACACGACCGCGACCAGCACGGCCGACCAGGCAAAGGCTGCGCTGCGGGCCAATCCCGACATCTCCGTCGTCTTCGCGCCCTATGACGAGTTTGCCCGCGGCGTGAAGCTCGCCGCCGTCGATCTCGGCATCGCCGACAAGCTGAAGATCTATTCGGCCGACATCTCCACCGCCGATATCCAGGAAATCGTCGAGCCGGGCAGCCCGTGGGTGGCAACCGCCGCTACCAACCCCGCGGTCGTCGGCGCCGTCTCCGTTCGCGCCGCCGCCCTGCAGATCGCTGGCGAAACCCTGCCACAGACCGTCGTCGTCGAACCCGTGCTCGTCACGCAGCAGCAACTGCGCGATGCCGGCGTCACCACCATCGATGAACTCGCCAAGAAGATCCCGGCCTTCTCGACCAGCGCCGCCGCCACCGCATCCTGGATCCCGCTCGCCGCCTTCTAAAGCGCGGTCCCCGCAAGACAGAAAGGCCGGAGCAAGGGGCGCGATGCGCCTTTGCTCCGGCCTTTTTCGTGATGATCCCGGGCCTGCATTGCCCCGGCCCGCGTCAGAACGGGGTCAGCCGCTCGCCGGCCGGTCGCTCGCTTGCCGGTCCCAAGGCAGCGCCTTGGGTTGCCAAGCCTCACACGCTGCGATCGGGCGCGCCGGCACCCGATCCATCAAGCCCCCGGAAGGGCCGCAAACGCCGGCTGATCTCTTCCAGACGGAAATGCTGTCACGCCGGCGCCTGGCCGATGCGCCACTGGTAGGGCGGCGGCGTTCCGTTGACGGCGAAATCGCCGACGATGCGATCCTTGTAGATGCGCGGATTGTGGGAGGCGAGCGTGCGGGCATTGCGCCAGTGCCGGTCGAGCCCGGCCGGCTTGCGTGCCGCCGATGCGCCGAGCGTGTCGAAGAGGATCGTGGCGGCCTCCAGCACCAGATTGGTGACGACGGTCAGCGCCTGTGAGGTCTCGATTTCGGCAACGACATTGGC
Organism: Rhizobium sp. SG2393; assembly: GCF_042610495.1. Taxonomy (NCBI): domain Bacteria; kingdom Pseudomonadati; phylum Pseudomonadota; class Alphaproteobacteria; order Hyphomicrobiales; family Rhizobiaceae; genus Rhizobium; species Rhizobium sp. SG2393. The sequence goes on along the minus strand of NZ_JBHGAP010000012.1, from coordinate 31,786 downwards.
CCGCTCCTCGGCCGCCGGGTCTCCGGAAAAATGCGCCTGATAGGCACGCTCCAGAGAACGCGCCACCTGCAGCACGATGGCGGTTGCGGCATAAGCATTCGAGCGGATGCGGCCGACGACCTGCAGGACCTGCGGATCCTGGCTGGAGCGCGGGCCGGCGGCATTGGTATAGTGGCGCGTGCGCTTGGCGACCGCTTCCGCCGTCTCGTTCGCGATCGCGCGGCCGATGCCGGCGAGCGTGGCGAGGTGGACGGTCTGGTAGTAGCCCGCGCCATAGCGGAACTGCACCTCGTCGGGCACGACATCGAGCGGATCGACGGCAACATCGGTGAAGGTCGCCGTGCCCGATGCCGTCAGGATCTGCCCGAAACCGTCCCAGTCGTCGAAGACGGTCACACCGGCTGCATCACGGCGCACCTGCGCGGCACTGCTGGCGCCATCGAGCCCGGTCACGCCCACATTGATCCAGTCCGCAAAGAGAGAGCCGGTCGTGTAGTATTTCGCGCCGTTGACGACCAGCCCACCATCCTTCTCGCTGACGCGCGTCGAGAAGGCCGCCTGGCTGGCATTGCCGATTTCCGTCCAGGCATTGCCGACGAGATCGCCGGCCACGATCCGCTCGACCCACCGCGAGCGCTGCGGTCCCGTGGCGCGGTTGACGACCTCTTCCACGAAACCGAAGTGGCCGCGCAGCGCCTGGGTGATGTTGGAATCGGCGGCCGAGAGTTCGATCAGCAGGTTGAAGAGCTCGGGAAGCGTCGCACCCGCGCCGCCTTCCGCCTCGGGAATGCGCACAGCCCCAAAACCGGCCGCCTTCAGCGCCGCAATCTCGCCGACCGGCAAGCCGCGCTCCAGATCCCGGCCGACCGCGCCCCTGGCGATCTCCGCAAACAGCGGGCGAAAGCGTTCGGCGAGAGCTTCATAACGCGCCGTGGGCCCTTCGCCCCAGGCAGTGTCGATCTGTGTCATGCTGATGGTCCCTGAAAGATGAGGCACGATGCCAAGCAGCATCGCTCCATTTGGAATGCAGGCGTTTTCCATCCACCGGCGGGGACGTGGAATCCGCACTGTCCGCGGCAGCATAGGGCCGCGGAGAACAGAGGAATAGAAAATATATGTTTTATATATAGAATAGGAGCGTGGTTTTGACCCCGTTCCGGGCGCGGCGGACAATCTGGTTGCGCCGCCGTGACTTAACATGGCGTCCGATGGATGCGGCGGGCTTGGACCGGGAGCATGTTTTCGTCGGCAACGAAGGCACGTCCGGCATCATGCCCGCTTCCTGACACCATGGGCATTGGTGTCCACGTTGCACTTGAAAATAGAATGTACCCAGCGGCCAGCTTTTATCGGATAAGCTTAATTATGGAACAATCTGCTGAGACAGTGGCCCAGCACACTCTCACGAGATCAGACGCAACAGACTTCGACGATCGGGCAACGACTGCGCAATGGCATGCTGACCGAGCAGCACGCCGAGACAGTGACTGCGGACAGGCGCTCCCCGAACGGAATCGTCCCGTGATCGTATAGGGCGATGCCTGACGCAAACCGCTCTTTCGTTGCTTCAGCCAGAATGCGCAAGCCGGAAGCAATCGCACCATTTCCATCCGCCCTGCGAGCCGGTCCGACACGCGCGGCACGGTCTGTTCGCCTGACATATCCGACCGGAACCTGCCGTGCGGCGTCCAGGGTCGTCTTTCCGGATTGCCGTGGCCCGACGATCCGCACAAGCCGCGGATCCGACAGGGCGTCCGCTACCCGTTGCGCGACAAGCCTTTGATACAGCGCCACGGCCATCCTCGTTCAGCGAGCTTCGCAATGACTGCGATGATCAAATGAAAGTCAGGGGTTGTGACCGTTTGAAAGTCTGGCGACGACCAAATGTCACGAGATGATGGCCGCCGGCAGGCAGAAGACGGGCTTTGCCGACGCAGTTCACGGCCGCGATGCGCGCCGCACGGCATGGAAAATCGCGGCGCTGGCATGGATCGCCACCACAGCCGCCGCGCCGTAGGCGAGCCATGCGTGGGTTGTCGACCAGAAGGCCTCGGCGGCATCGGATATCTCTATCGGCAGGTTTGGCACCAGGACGAGGTTGAACACATAGCTCGGAATGTTGAGGGGAGAGCTGGAGGCAATCGCCCAGCCGGCCAGCGGCACCGCCAGCGTGAAGACAAGGAGCGCCGTATGAACGGCGCGCGCGGCCATCGCCTCGAAGCGATGGGAGGCGGATGTGTTTACGGGCTTCAGACTGGTGAGCGACCAGAGAATGCGGATCGTCGCCAGGGCGAGCACGAGAAAGCCTGTGGATTTGTGCCACTGGTAAAGGTCGAACTGAAGCTCCGGCTGCTCTGCGGTCCACTGCGTCATCAGACCGAGCGGGATTTGCCCGATGAACAGGACCGCGATCGCCCAGTGAAGGCAGCGGCTCACGAGGCCGTAGGATGTCCGGGTGTTGCGCCACATCATGCTGCCGTCCTTCAAATCAGCTGGGCGTAGGCGGCTTTGGCGATGGCTTGCAGCCGGTCGCGCGGCAAGCCGCCGACGACCGCGCAATTCACGTTCTCGTCCGTCCAGGTCACGGTTTCCAGCCCCTTGATGCTGGCATAGTGGAAGGCGGTCTCGCGACTGGATGCCACCGGCGCGACGTAGAGCGTCAGGCGCTCTCCGCCGGCATCCTCGTACATGATCTGCGCGGCCGGCGTGCCGTCGGCCGCGGGCAGAAGCCGCCCGCCGACGAGGGTGAGCCCGAAGGGGCTGAGATCGGGAATCGACAGGTTACGGTCAAGCCGCTTCGACAGCCAGCCCTTGAGATGCGCACTGTCCTCGGCCCGCACTTCGACGGGGTGCATGACTTCGCTGCTGAAGAGGTCGTGCGCCTCGACCGCCTGTGCCACGAGGGGCTCGGCGGCACCATGCCGGCCCGTCACGATCGCGTGTCCGAACCAGCCGGCACCCATCCCGAAGGCGACGAGTGCCGCGGCCGCCGCGGCCCGAGCCCAGGTGGTGGCCCGCATGGCCGGCCGCGGCCGCTGCCATTCCCGCACGCGCAGGCGATCCGGCACGGCTTCGGCCGCGACAGGTCCATAGAGAGCGCCCAGTCGCCGGTTCTGCTGGCGCCACTCCTCGACCAGGGTCGCGGCTGCCGCATTGCTCGCAAGATACTGCTCGATCCGGTCGCGATGCACGCCCTGCACTTCACCATCGACATAGGCGAGGAGGTCGCTCTCCGTGATATCCTGTTCCGTGCTGCTCATTTGATGGCCTTCAAAGTGGGTCTGCCGTTTTCGCTCGTCATCTGCCTGAGGGCGCCGCGCGCCCGTCCGAGGCGCGACATCAGCGTTCCCACGGGAATGTCCAGCACCTTGGCCGCCTCCGCATAGCTGAGGCCTTCGACCGCGACGAGAAGCAGCGCTTCGCGTTGCTCGTCCGGCAGGCGCTGCATGGCATCGGCAGTTTCGAGAAGCACGGCACGCTCGGCCTGCGAGGCCGGCACGCCGATCCGCTCGGCAAGCGCGTCCATCGGCATGAGTTCGACATCCCGCTTGCGATCGCGGATCGTATTGCGATGCAGGTTGAGCAGGATCTGGAAGAGCCATGGCCGGATCGGGCCTATCGGCCGCCAGAGCGCGCGCTTGACGATCGCGCGCTCCAGGGCATCCTGAACGAGATCGTCGGCGCTGTCCCGGTCATGGGTCAGCGCCCGGGCATAGCGGCGCAGCGCCGGTATGCAATTGGCAATGTCGTTCAGGATATCTCCCATCGTCATCAGTCCCTGGCGATGTGCCAGACGCCGCCCACGCCATCGCCCGTCACGTCGCCGGGCTTCTTGTCGTTCTGCCACACATAGAGCGGCATGCCCTCATGGGCCCACTGCATCGTGCCGTCCTGGCGCTTGACGAGCGTGAACTCTGCGCTCGCCTGCGCGCCCTTGGCTGCCACCAGCGGCGGCCACTTTTTCGCGCAGCTGTCGTAGCAGGCCGAGACGCCCTTCTTGTCCTTGTCGAAGGTATAGAGGGTCATGCCCTTGTCATTGGCAAGAACCTCGCCCTTGGCGGTTTTCACCTCGGTGATCGCACCGCTGGCATAGTCTTCCGCAGCGGCGGCCGGAACGGCAAGCGCCAGCATGGCGCCCATCAGAAAATAGGCTCTGGTCATGTCATGTCTCCTTGAGGATGGCGCGGATGCACAGGCAGCCGCATCGGTTGAAAATTCGGGTGCTGGAAGGCTCATCCACGGCGCGCGTTAGCGCAGGCCATGCAGCTTCATGTCGAAGCTGACGGTGTTGGAATAGATCGGCACGCCGACCCCCATGCCGTAGGGCACGCGGAAGATGTCCCCCGTCACGTGGAAGGAAATCCGGCTTCCGGCTTCGTTGGCGAGCGTCGCCTGGAACGTGGCGTTTCGCGTCGTCCCGCGCGCCGTCAGCACGCCCAGGATCGTGGCGCTCTTCGGACCGGTCTGCTCCACGCGCGTCGAGCGAAACGTGATCTCGGGGTAATCAACGGCGTCGAAGACGGCGCCGGATCGCAGGAACGTATCGATGCGGGGCTGCCCCGTCGTCACGCTTTCCGGCCGAATGACAATCTCCACCCTGGAATGGGCGAGGTTCTGGCGGTCGATGTCGAAGCTGCCGTCGACCGCGGGAATGGCCCCGGTGATGCCGCCCCCACCCACCTGGTCAACGTGGAACCCGATGTGGGAGGCCGGGTCGATCCGATAATGCTGCACCTCAGCCGCGGCGACCGCGGGGACGGCGAAGGCAAGAACGGCGGCGCAGCGGATGAGAGTGGCGATCATGTCCAGAACCCCTGTTGCGAGACGACGTTTGCCGTCCGATAGGAGATGAACACCGGCGCCGGCGCTTTAATCCCGGCACGCGCCGATTTTTTCCGTGCGGGGGTGGGTGGCGCTGAAACGGGAGGGACGTTGGCTCTCAGCGCAACGTGTGAACGCCGTCAGAGCATCCGTTGCAGAACGTCCGCATCGCTGCCACGGTCCTTGAGCCGATGCTTGAGTGCGCCCGCGACATGAAGACCGATGCAGGCGAGCATGAGATAGGCGCTGTATTTGTGAAGCGCCTGAAACACGAGGAAAGCCGTATCACTCTTCGGGAGGATCTCCGGTATCCGTGCGACGACGAAGAACGGCACGCCGTCGCCATCCGGCAGGCTGCTGGACATTGCGTAGCCGAGCAGCGGCGTCAGGAGCGTCAGCGCCATGAGCACGCGATGCACCCCGAGCGAGAGCCGCTGTTCCCACTGCTTCAGCGTTTGCGCCATATGCGGGAGTTGAGAACCATATCTCCAGCGCAGCCCCAGATGAACGACGGCAAGCAGCCAGACCAGAACGCCAATCTGCTTGTGGTCGGGATAAAGGAACCCCGCCATGACATCGTCCTCGGCGCGCCCTGTCATGTAGAGCCCTGTCGCCAGCAGGGCGACGATCAACGCGGCCCGGATCCAATGCACAGCGCGAATTGAAGCGGGATATCGGTTGCGGACACGTGGAAGACCCGTCTTCATTTCCAACTCCAGAGATCACACGCCGGTCTCAGCGCCGGTGACCTCCTAATCCGTCAAAATGGTCGCTTGATTGAGATTGTGTGGAGGTTCGATGGAAGCGTCTCTGTTTCAGCGTCGTCATGTCATCGGCCCAGCCGTAGTGCGTTCGAGGGCAGCAACCTGGGTCGGCGGAAGGCACTGAACACCTAGCCCATCGACATCCGCGAATAGCGGCAGCTGTCGCGGTAGACGGTGACCGGCTGGCCGTTGCAGGTGGCGGCGATGCGCAGGCGTTCGGGCAGGCGCGGGTCGGTGCCGATGCGGAACAGGTCTTCGCCGATGGGAACGAGTTCCATGTCCGGGTCCGGCCCTTCCACGCCGCCGGGCGAGATCAGCCAGGGCCTGCCTTCGCGCAGCACGATGCGGAAGGTGGGGCACCACTGGGAATAGCTGCGATACCGGCCGATGAGGACCGCGTGGTGAGGGCTCGCCGCCGTCGCCGCCACCGGCTGGCTGCGGGTGGCGTCTGCCGTCCACACGCATAGATGGCAACAGTTGCTTCATCAACAGGATTGTTAGACTAAAAGAACCTTACCGAATGCGATTATTTACTCATCCAACAATAAAAGAACGAACAATACTTGAAATTCAATATTCAATAAATTGAAAATCGTCAATTTGACTTCCAAAATTAAAAACTTGTCGATTGCAAATTCACAAAGTGATCATATTATATTTTTGACATATTGAAAATGGAACGCTCCAGAAATGCCGGGAATTGCTGACGATGGTGGATCGCGAATACATCGGGATGGAGAAAATATACGGAGCAAGCTCATGTATATTCTTCATGATGACGTCGCCAAATTCATCCTTCGACATATGCGCCGACGGTGAGCCGCCGATCCGGGTCAGCAATCTTGCCGAGGCGCTTGGCATCTTGCCGAGTGAGAGCCGCCTGTCGCTGGTTACGTGCATGAACCGAAGTATAGCCAACAGTTCCGTCGGCGAAGTCGAATTTTCATTCGGCGCGGCAAAAAATGAAAAACGCTGGTTTCTCGCGAAATTCATTCCAGTAGAACCGGGCAAGCTTCAATGCATCTTCGTCAGCATCGACTCACTGAAGGCGCGCGAAGAGCGCGTCGGGTTGATTTTGGGAGAGTTCGCCCATCGCATCAAGAACAACATGATGATGGTGCAGTCGATTGCGCGCCTCACGCTGAAGGCGACGCAACCGGACGAGAAGGCGCTGGCGACGTTTCAGGCCCGGCTGACCGCTCTTGCCAACGCGCAGCACCTTCTCATTCGAAACGACTGGCAGGGAGCCACCCTGTCGGATGTGGTCTGTGCAGCAATCCGTCCGTTCGACAGGGACCCCTCCCCCTTTCGCGTCGCGGGAGACGAGGCCTTCATTTCGTCCCGGCTGGCAAAGGCGATGATTTTCGCGCTGCATGAATTGTGCACGAACGCGATCAAATATGGCGCCCTGAGCACCTGCGATGGCGAGGTCTTGATCTCCTGGCGTGTTCTTGAAGCGGAAGGCCCGAAAACCCTTCTCTTTTCCTGGCAGGAACAGGGCGGCCCCGCCATACCTGCCCCGCCAGCGCGCCGGGGATTTGGGACACGGATGATCGAGCGATGGCTTGCTCAGGAGGCGTCTGGAACGGCGACCTTGCAGTACAGGGAGCAAGGTCTTGTCTTTGAGCTGAGCGCCCCGCTTGAGGCCATCGATGACGAAGCAGGACCGTCGCAGCCGGACGATGGCACCGGGCTGTTCGCTGGCCGCGCCCGCGACACCGTCGGGCATGCCGATCCCACAATGGCGGCTTTGCAACCATGAGAATAGGTCTTGCCTGCCAAGGGCAGCGGTCCGAACATATTTGGTCAACGTCGCGATTCTTCACGGCAGGCGAAGTCTGCAACGAGGATCACCTCGAGGGCGCAAGTGGAGACAGCACAATCCGTGGGGAGTGAGAGGAGGATCGGCAGGATTATACTTCAGATGACGGAACTTGGAGCATGTCCGCCGCAAGCGTCGTCGCTTCGGCGTCGGACGATCGGATAACAAGCAAAGGGCTTTGCCGGCGATCCCGCGATCACCGGAACGGCTCTGTCGGATACGCGGCCCGTATCCAGACACCATGACTGATTCAAAGGCGGCCTCCATGCAGATCAAGGCTGGGTACAGTTTCCGGAACATTGCAAGGCTCGAGGAGCAGATCTCCTCGGCCTACTCTCCTGTCGAAATCACGAAGCTTGGCGATTACGACAGCTTCGGCTTCACGGGCACTGTCAGCTTGATCGGAAGCGCAAGGCTGGAATTGACCAGGACAGTCGGCAGCTATGGGATCAGGCCCAAGGAGCCCCTTGAGGCAACGACATTCGTCACCGTCCTCAACAATCACGTCGGCGTGCAGTCGAGACACGCCGATCTGCGCCTCGGCAAAGGCACGGGAAGCGTCTATCACTATCCTGTCGACGTGAAATTGTCGGATGGGTCGGAGCAGCTGTCGCTGATCGTTCCCAACCATGTCCTTCAGCGGAGGCTGTGCCATCTCCTGGACGGGCGTGCAGGGCGCCCCCTGCAGTTCGACAGCGCGGCCTTCCCGGTCGATGCCTTCAGGACGTTCGTCTCGGCTCTTGAAGGCCTGCACGGATCCTCTATCCTGCAACTGGCGGAGAATCTTCCCGGCCAATCCAATGGACTTGAGGACTTGATCGTCGATTCCCTCATCCTCAACTTCCCAAACAACAACACGGATCTCTTGTCGAAGACGCCGCAGATATCGCCCCGCCAGGTCAAGCGGGCGCTGGAGCTCATCCATAGCTCGCCCCATCGGCACATCAGTCCTGTGACGCTTGCGCAGGTCAGCGGGGTCAGCACGCGCGCCCTGCAATATGCCTTCAAGAAGACGACAGGACGGACCATCTCCGAATACCAGACGGCGCTCCGCATCGAACTTGCCTGTACCGAAATCCTCAGAAGCGCCGAACGCTCGATTGAAGAGATCGGCCGATCCCTGGGCTTCAGTTCGCCGTCCAATTTTTCTCAGGTCTTCAAGAAAATATACGGGGTTTCCCCGAACAAATTCCGGCAACTGCATCTCTGGAGCGGCCGCGTGAAGCCGCTGGGCATGAGTTGGGAATCACACGCCATCGGCGAGTGACTGCAAGATCCCCGTCAAAGAACGCCAGACTGTGAGCTGGGGCGCCAGACTTTCCCTGAAAGCCTGGACGAATTCTGTCGCCAAAATGCAATTCTTGTCTGGATGTGCAACTTTCATTCACCAGTAAACACATTTGACTTTTCTCAAACCCCTTCTGTCGGCAATGCCTTTCGCTTGGAGGGGAGAGATCAGTGCGCAAACCGGCGCGTCACGCGTCAAGACGCCGGCGCTTTCTCACCGAATTCCAGAACAGGTCACGGAGCATAACCGTGCCGGACCAACGGCGCGTCGTCCGCATTCTTACGGACAGGCGCTATCCGTCCGACACGTTCAAACTGGTTCTCGATACGCCAAGGCAGCTGAAAAATGATGACAAACCTGAAGACACAGACCTTTGACGGCTTTGAGCGCAACTACATCAGGGCCGGCGCTTTCCGGGGCCTGGCGGACATGCTTGGCGGAAGATCTGCCCAGTTCGACAGCCTGGTGGAAGCCGCGGGATTGTCACCCGCCTGTTTGACCGAGCCCGACAGCTACATCGGAGCGCAGCCGTTCGGCGCAACCCTTCAGCTGGTTTCAAGCCGCATGAACAGGCCATCCGTCGGTCTGGACTGGGCGGCGTGGAGCAAGCCGTATTTCCCGCAGCTCGGGCCGCTCATGCTTGCCAGCGCCCATGCCAGGACGCTCAGGGACTTCATCGAGCTTGCCGGACGATATCTGCCGGGACACACGAATGCCTATCGCCCGCGGCTGATCTACCAGTCGGTGCGGACCGAGCTGGCCTACAGGTTCGAGATCAACTCGCGCACGCTCGATCGCCGTCAGGTCATCGAACATCTACTTGCCGTCACGAGCCTGATCTTCGAAGTGCTGACCGGCGTGACGGAAAACAAGCATATCCTTGTCCGCTTTCGGCATGCCAGACCCGCCGACATTACGCCCCACCAGGCCATCTTCAGGTCACCGGTCGAGTTTAACGCGGACCATAACGAGATCATTTTCGCCAGCAAGCAACTTGAGCTGCCTATTCTCTGTTCGCAGCGAAACATCAAGAACTGCGCGCTTCACCTCATCAATGACCGGATGGCGGATCTGCCTGACGTCGATGGCAGCGTCTCCTCCCGGGTTGCGATTGCCATACGTGCCATGCTCGGCGTGGGTGTCATCAGCCTCGACACGCTGGCCGGATGTCTTGATGTCGGGCCGAAGACGCTGCAAAGGCGGCTGGCGGAGGAGGGAAACTCCTATGGTGAGCTTCTGGACAGGATCCGCAAAGCCGAAGCGCTTCGCCTGATGGCCACAACACATCTGCCGGTCCATCTTGTCGGCTCCAAGCTCGATTATTCGTCCGCTCCCGCCTTCAACCTTGCCTTCAAGCGCTGGACCGGAACGTCGCCTCGCGCCTACCGACAGGCGGTCGGCACCGAGGCTGGTCCATCGCCAAGTGAGGATGTGCTGTCCGCCTTCAGAAGCCGTTTCCACGCGGACATACCCCGCTTCACCCCGACGTGAAGCCGCGTCCCGTATTATGAAGTATCGTGTCCCTCAAGAATATCTTTGCGTTCCCGCCGAATGAAATTGGCCAATTTTATTATATCTTTTTCTTGATATAATTCAAATTCGTATTGTCTGGGATAATTATTAAATTCTATTAACAAATTTGAGACGCATCCATATAAATATTCGAAAATTATGAAATGTCAATGAGAAGTATACTGTAGAAAAGGCTACTTTCTTTCACGCTACCCGCGACATGACGCCGCGTGCAATTCCGAATGAAACTCGGACTTCGTTTCATGTGTATCGGAAAGGCGCGGGGTGTAGGCCATGCATCGTATAGTGAGGGACAGATCGAAGGCTGCGTCGGCACCGGCTTCCGCGGGAAGAACGTCCGTCATGAAGGCCGGCAAAAAGATCGCGAAACGGTGCGCCGATATCGCAAGCCTGAGGATCGTGCGCAACGCCGAGGCCAGCCAGCGACTGTTACGGATGATCGACGACATGCCGGTCGCGGTCATGACGGTCGATCTTGAAACCTTCAAGATCAATTATGCCAATGAAACATCGAAGGACCTGATCCGCAGCATCGAGCATCTTTTGCCGCTCAAGGCAGAGAATCTCATCGGTTCGTCGATCGACGTCTTCCACCGTCACCCCGAAGCCCAGCGCAAACTGCTTTCAGACGGCGACAACCTTCCGCATTTTGCACGTATCAATCTGGGTTCGGAAGTCCTGGACCTGAAGGTGACGGCGATTACCTCCGACGAGGGTCGCTATCTCGGCCCGATGTTGACCTGGGCCATCGTGACGAAAGAGGTGGCGGCCGAGCAACGCATCCGTCAGCTTGCCCATTTCGATACGCTGACCGGTCTCGCCAACCGCGCAAGTTTTAGCGAGCGGCTGGAAGCACGCCTTGCAAGCCCCGAGAATAGCCTCTCCCTCCTCTTCATCGACCTCGACGGTTTCAAGCTGGTCAACGACACGCTCGGCCATCCGGCCGGAGACGGGCTGCTGCGCATGGTTGCTGAAAGGCTACGCGGCGTTTGCCGCGAAACAGGCATCACCATCGGTCGGCTTGGCGGCGACGAATTTGCCGTTCTGTGCCCGTGCATCGATGAGGGGGCCATCAAGAGGCTGGCCACAGGCATCATCGATGCCTTGTCGATGCCCTACACGCTCGACAGCGGCCAGCAGGTCCAGGTCGGTGTGTCGATCGGCATTGCGATCGCGCCGCTCCATGGCGGCAACGCGGATGTCCTGTGCGCCCATGCCGATATCGCCCTCTACGCCGCCAAGGCGGGCGGAAAGGGCATGTTCTGGATCTTCTCACCCGATCTGGAACTTGGCATGCAGCATGCCATGCGGCTGGAAGCCGGCCTGAAAAAATCCCTGCAAACTGGCGAGGGCCTCTTCGTCTTCTATCAGCCGATTGTCGATGCGGTGACCCAGAAAGTCTCCACGCGCGAGGCCCTGTTGCGCTGGCACCATCCGGACACGGGGTGGGTGTCCCCCGCCGAGTTCATCCCGATCGCGGAAAGAAGCGGCCTGATCTTCGATCTCGGCGCACGCGTGCTGCAGACCGCTTGCCGCGACGCGGCCGGATGGGCGGATGGCGCGCGGGTCGCCGTCAACATTTCACCGGTCCAGCTGGGTAAGGGTACTTTGCTGCAGACGGTTCTGAATGCCTTGACGCTCAGTGGCCTTTCGCCCGACCGCCTCGAGGTCGAGGTCACTGAAACGGCGATCGTCAAGGACCGCAGCAGCGTCGGCGACCTGCGCCAGTTGCGGGCCATCGGCGTGCATGTTGCGCTCGACGACTTCGGCACGGGCTACTCCACCTTCAGCGCCCTGCGGGCGTTCCCCTTCGACAAGATCAAAATCGACGGCTCCTTCGTCAGGGCCGCCGTCGAGCATCCGGATGCGGCCGCGATCGTTCGCGCCATTTGCGATCTCGGGAAGCGGCTGAATGTCGTCACCGTGGCCGAAGGCGTCGAGACCCGGGCGCATCTCGATCGCGTGCTGGAAGAAGGGTGCATGGAAATCCAGGGCTACCTGTTTGGCCGCCCCGCCCCCGACGAACGTGACTTCGGCACGATCGAACGCCTCAACAAAGATCCCGTTTCAACCGGCGGCTGAGGCCGCCCGTCAGCATTTGCGCAGAGAAGGACGCGACAGCCATGAAAAACATGCACCCCCATACCTCCGAAACCGATGCCGCGGCGGCCGCCGAACGCGTCGAGGCGATCCGCCAGAGGCTGGAATTCATGCAGATGAGCCCCGCGGACTGCGCGGCCATCCGCTCGCTCAAGGCCACGATCGACCGCGAACTGCCGGTCGCGCTCGATCAGTTCTATGTCCAGGTCAAGAAGCATCCCGACACGCGTCAGTTCTTCCGGTCCGACGACCATATGAACACGGCCAAATCCGCGCAGACCGGCCACTGGATCAACATCGCCAATGGCGACTTCACCGGCAGCTATGGTGAGAAGGTCTACAAGATCGGCAGCGTGCATGCGCGCATCGGCCTTGAGCCCAAATGGTATATCGGCGGCTATGCCATCGTGCTGGACCACCTGATCAAGAGCGCCATCGACGAATATTTCCCGGCCGGCCGGTGGCTGGGTCGCAAGGCCCGCATGTCGACGGCCGAATTCGGCCAGGCGCTGGGCAGCCTTGCGAAGGCCGTGATGCTCGACATGGATCTGGCCATCTCCGTCTATCTGGAGGAGGCGGAAAAATCCAAGCAGATCGCTCAGGCCGAGGCGATCGCGCGCGAACAGGAATTCGTCTGCAACAGTCTCGGGACCGCGCTCAAGAACATCGCCGCGCAGGACCTCACCTCGCGCGTCGATGGCGATGTCCCGCCCGCCTATCATGGCCTGCGCGACGACCTCAACAATTCGATCGCCACGCTGCGGGCGGCTCTGGAGGCAGTGGGCCATAACGCCGTTTCCATCGACTCCTCCGCCAGCGAAATTCGCGTCGCCGCCGACGATCTGTCGAAGCGGACGGAGCAGCAGGCCGCCTTCGTCGAGGAAACGGCAGCAGCCCTCGAGGAAATCACCACGACCGTGAAGGAGACCGCCAAGCGCGCGGAGGCTGCCGGCCGTCTCGTGGAGCGTTCCCGCCAGGGTGCGGAACAATCCGAGGCCGTCATGCTCAAGGCCATTCACATGATGTCGGAGATCGAAAAATCCTCGCTTCAGGTCGGCAATATCACCGAGACCATGGACGAGATTGCGTTCCAGACCAACCTGCTGGCGCTCAACGCCGGCGTCGAGGCTGCCCGTGCCGGCGAGGCGGGCAAGGGCTTTGCCGTGGTGGCGCAGGAGGTTCGCGTCCTGGCCCAGCGCGCATCGGAGGCGGCGAAGGAAATCAAGGCCCTGATCAGCAAGTCGGATCATCAGGTCAAGGCGGGCGTCACGCTTGTCGGAGAAACCGGAAAGGCGCTGCAGGGGATCGTCACAGACGTTCAGGAAATCAGCAAGCATGTCGCAGCGATCGTCGATGCCGCCAAGGAACAGGCCGTCGGCTTGCAATCGGTCAACGGCGCTCTGACATCGATCGACCAGAACACCCAGCAGAATGCCGCCATGGTGGAAGAATCCTCCGCCGCCAGCCAGAGCCTCGCGATCGAGGCCGACCAGCTGCGGCGTTTGCTGGCCAACTTCAAGCTTGACGGCCCAACGAACCAGTTCCTGACCGATGCAAGGCGGACCCATTCCGGCGGTGATGCGGCAGAGGGCTCCCTCCTGGGCAGCAAGCCGCGATTGAGGGCATGAGGCCTGACGGGATGGCGGGATCTGCGCGACGTTCCGTCTATCGGAAGGCCGCGCAGAAATGCTCCCGCCCGTTGCCCGCTAACCACCGAGAACGACGAGGTCTCGCGGCAGGCGGTTCATGGTGGAGGCGCCAGCCTCGGTGATGAGGAATTGTTCCTCGATCATCAGCGCGCCGATGCCTTGGGCGTAGAAGGGAGCTTCGAGGGCCAGCACCATGCCGGGTTCGATGAGGAGAGGGTTGGTGTTCGAGAGGAACGGCCATTCCTCGATACCCGCGGCCGCGCCGACGGAGTGGCCGAAGTGGCCGCGGTCATATTCGGAGAAGCCGTTGCGGCGCATGGTGGCGAGCATGGTCTGGTGGACTTCGCCGAAGCTTCGGCCGGGCCGCAGGACCTCCATGCCGGCCATGAAGGTTTCCAGAAGAGCCTTATAGATGTCCGCGGCAAGGGGCGAGACGGTTTTCCAGGCGAATGTGCGGGCACCGTCCGAGGAGTATCCGTCGACGAGCGTTCCGACATCGGCCTTGATGAGATCGCCGTCGCCAAGCGGTGACGTCGTCCGCGCAAGGTCCGGGCCGATGGAGATGTAGTCCCAGTGGCCGGACAGGGCGAAACCGGCCGCGCTTGCGGCCGCCCGCGCGCCGGAGAGCCAGGCGGCGGAGAGGTCGGCCACCACCGCGCCCGGCCGTGCGGCGCCCCTCAGGGCTTCAAGGCCGGCCTCGGCGGCGCTGGCGGCGCGCTGCAGGCGATCGATCTCCCGCGGGGTCTTGATGAGACGCAGGCGGCGCAGCACATCGCTGGCATCGCGCCAGACGACATGGGGCAGGATCTCCCGGAGCCGCGCAAAGTCGGCGGCCGGCAGAAAGTCGAGATCGGCCCCGAGTGTCGCGTGCGAGAGGCCGCGTTCGGCGAGAAGATCGGCCAGCAGCCGGAAACAGGCGTCCTGATCGAAGGTTTCGGCGCGCGGGCCGAGATTGCCGTTGCGGCGGTAGGCGGCGTCGATCTCGCCGACGGAGGTCGCGCCGGTGGCATCCACCGCGTCGATCCAGATGCGGTGGGTGCGGATGTCGAAGGGTCTTTCCTGGCCGGCGGCATGGTCGCTCATGATGGCGGCCAGCGGCCCGCCCGGATCGGCGGGAACGAGCGCGATCGCCGCGCCCGCGCGGCCCCACATGGTCGCCACCCCGGCGGCAAGGCCGGTCGCATAGCGGAAGGCCTCGGGCCGAAACAGGACCATGGCCTCGATGCCTTCTGCGCCCATCAGCGTTACGGCCCGGTTGCGGTCGATCTCGCTCATCGCTGTTTCCTTCCTGTCCGTCGCATCCGCGTCACCCGCCGGCAGCGCGAAAACGATCCTCTGATCGCGCCTGTCTTGAAAGACAATTCCCTGAGTTTTCCGTTGTGTCTGCATTGTCTCTCGCCTGAAAGCGACAGGATCGCATGGGCAGGACGCGGCGCGGGGTCGCCACGCAACCGCGTTGCGCTCACGCCCGGCTGCCAAGCCGATCGCTTTCTTTGCTCGGCATGAAGCTGGGTGCGCCAGCCGGGCAGCATGCGCTCTTCCTTAGTCAGAGAGGGAGAACCACGTTCGCACGCTGTTGTGGCACTCGCGATGCGACAGATCGCCATGCCCAGCGCCGTTTTAGAGATCTCTTTACGAGACACAATCGCCTTGGATATATCGATGCCGCTGGACATCGTCCGCATCCCTTACCGGGAACATCCTTGAAAAGGTCGACCATGAAGAAGCTTCTTCTCGCCTGCGCTTTTGCACTCTCTCTGCCGTTCAGCGTCTCCGCTGCCGAACTGATCTTCCCCAGCGATGCTCCGGTCGCATCGATCACCATTCCCGACAGCTGGGGCCCCAAGGAAACCGAAACGGGCGTCGATGCCACCTCCGAAGACGGGGCAATCTACTTCTCGATCGATGTCGCTGATGCTGCCTCCACGGACAAGACGACAGAAATCGCCATCGACTTTCTGACGAAGAACGGCGTCAAGATCGACCCGGCTACGCTGAAGGAGTCGCCGGAGACCGATGTGAACGGCCTCAAGATCTCCTCTCTCGATTACCAGGGCACCGACGCAGACGGCCCGGTTGACGTCTCGATCGGCTTTGCCGCCGCCGGTGAAAAAGTGCTGATCTTCACCTATTGGGGTTCGAAGGAAACGCAGGCTGCGCACCAGAAAGAACTCGGCGAAATGCTCGCCTCCCTCAAGCCGGCAAGCTGAGGCTGAAGACGGGACGCCGAAGAGAACCGTGACCGTGACGTCCTCGGCACCACATTGGTTCGTCTGGACGTACATTGCATATGGAATTCGGGAGCAACGTCGGGCGTTCAACGCGATGGCGCGTCATTATGAGTAGAATGACGCGCCAAGGGTTCTGGGTTTGGGTACTACATGCTCAGCTCTGCAGGTCTGGCACTCATCCCAGCCGCCGCCAACGACCGTGGTGCCGAAAGACATGCCGCAGGCCGAAATCCAGCTCACCGGCGCGTCGGGAATGCGCCATAACTACGCCGAACATCAGCTGGGCAACGTCCTGATCGACGGGAACTAGCTGGCCAAGAACGATGGGAGCCGAATGGGTCTCAAGGGCTGCAAGACAAGGCTACAATGAAGCCCTGTTTCGTCTCGGCGACCCCTACCTAGAAGGCAAAGGCGTCCCCAAGCCCCCCTCAAAAGCGCTCTCATGGTTCCTGATCGCAAAGCAGTCCGGCCTCGAGAAAGCCGCGGCTGCGGTCGAGACCGTCGAAGCCTGGCTTAGCAAGAAGGAAGCCCGCAAGGCTGCAAAACGGGCCGCCGACTTCCGCAAGGACGAGGTCAAATAGGCCTCCTCCCGTCCGAGGAGGGATGCGCGGAAGAATCGGCGTTTGGATCTGCATGTCGACGGGTTTCCGGCCGCCGAGCAGTCGGCCGCGTCGCTAATGTATCTGTAACTATGCGGAGGTCTGCTCGATCCCTAGAGCCGAGCGGACCCGTGGCACATACTGCTCAACGAGCGCGTGGCTCACTGACCGGGGCAATTCCCGGATTCCCAGCCCCTCTCGATCTCTGTCCCTATCCTTCGCTGGTCGCCTCAAGCGCCAACGAGCCGCCCGCGCCTAGACTTGGTACGAATTGACTTGGCTTGGCGATTGCGGCGCCTCAGCTAGAGCACGAGCCCCCGTCATTTTCGGTTCCGGCCATCATTGCCGGACTGTCGCAAGCCGTCAGCTTTCAGCGCAGATCAACAGTTGCTCCTTCACGGTTCCCGCCAGCTATTCCCCAGTGGTGGATTGACAAGACCCGAAGCTCTCAAATAGCCTCCCTATCAAATGATAGGGAACGCTCAACTGGGAGAGCACAGCATGACCAAACCATTCCAAGGCGACGCCGGCCAACTGGCGGAACTGGGCTACGATCAACAATTGAAACGCGACATCGGGCTGTTTTCGGTCTTCTCGATCGGCGTCGCCACTGTCGCGCCGGTCGTCGGCCTCTACGCGATCTTCTCGCTCGGCATTCAGCTGACCGGTCCGGCCTGGATCCTGATGCTGGTTCTGTCGCTCGCCGGGCAGCTCACCGTTGCCTTCGTCTATTCGGAACTCGCCTCCGAATTCCCCATCGCCGGCGGGCCCTATCACTGGACGACCCGGCTGGCAGGCCCGCGTTATGGAATGTTTACGGGCATCGTGTATGCTCTCGCCGTTGCAGCGGCGCTGGCCACCGTCGCCTATCTGGCCGCTCCGTGGGTCAGCCTGCTGATCACCGGCTCGGAGCCGCATGGCATCAACCGCGCGTTGATTGCGATGGGATTGCTGCTGGCATCTCTCGTCATCAACAGCTGCGGGATCCGTTTCGTGGCCATTCTGGTCAATATCGGCATCGCGGCGGAAGTCATTGGCTCTTTGGGGATCGGCGTCGTGCTCATCCTCTTCTTCCGGAACCAGCCGTTCAGCATCCTCTTCGAAACACTCGGCACGACACCGACCCTTGCGACATTCCTGACGGCACTGGCCGTTTGCGGCTGGGCATTTGTCGGTTTCGACGCCAGTGCCTCTGTCGCCGAGGAAACAGACGGTGCGACCAACAACATTCCCAAGGCCATCATCGGCGCGACCGCTGCCGTGGGCACGCTCGTCGTCCTCGTCGCAGGCGCCATCACGCTCGCGAGCACCGATCTCCAGTCGATCATCTCGGGCGGCATTGCCGACCCCGTTACGACGGTCGTCACCGAAAGCCTTGGTGGCTGGTCGGAGCGGCCGTTCTACGCAATCGTCGTCACGACTTTCCTCGCCTGCATCGTTTCGATGCAGGCCTATACCGGCCGCATCGTCTTCGGCCTTGCCCGCGACGGTGTCCTTCCGGGCGCCCGCCGCCTTGCCAGGGTCAGTGCGGGCAACAAGGTACCGGTCGCGGCGATGGCACTCGTTACCCTCATGACGGCACTCGCCCTCTTGCTGGGCCTGAACGACAACGCCATCGGCACGATGATCTCCTTCGGGACGATGGGTCTTTACGTCACCTTCTTCCTCGTCGTGGCCGCTGCCCTTTATGCCCGCATGACGGGACGCTGGCAGCCGAACGGCGCATTCCGCACAGGCGGCTTCGGCTATGCCGTCAACACCGTCGCTTTCATCTGGCTGGCTTTCGAAACGGTCAATATTGCTTGGCCGCGGGCCGAACTTGCTCCGCCCGGCGCATCCAGTCTTCTCATCTGGGCGCCGCTGATGAGTTTCGCGCTCGTTGCGCTTTTCGCGATGATCAACGCCGCCCGCGCGCACCTCAAGGAAGCAGCATGATTTTCCTGACCCAGGCCGGCCTCGTCCTTCTCTCAATCGGCGGCGTCTCCGGCATGCTGCTCTACGTGGCGCTCGAAAAGCCCAAGGGATGGCTTGCGATCAGGCAGATCGCCCGCCTTCGGCAAGGCCATATCGATGCGCTCATCATCGGTACGATCCTGCTGGCACTCGGGTCCTTGACAGCGCTTCCGGCGGCGATCGCCTGGTTGCTCGTCGTCAGCGGCTACTACACGGCAATCGCCACGGGTGCGCTTGCCTGGTGGCCGGATTGGCCGACGCATAACCGGCTCGCCTGGTGGCTCGACTTCGGCTCGCTTTCCGGTTTCTCGCTCGGCCTGATCGCCGCCGCCATATCGTCCTTCGTCATCATCTGAGGTTCTCATGACAAAACTTCACATCATCCAGGATACACCGCCGCTCCTCGATCTGGAGGCGGGTATCGCCATGGCCGAACGAGCCATTCGCGCCGCCGGCAAAGATGGCGCTGATCTCATCGTGTTTCCGGAGACATGGCTCGGCGGTTACCCTGCCTGGGTCTTCGGCATGGCCGGCTGGGACAGTGCGCAGGCCCGAACCTGGTTCGGCAGGCTCGTGGAAGCAAGCCTCGCCCTCCATAGCCCCGAGGCCGAGCGTCTATGCGTCGCCGCGCGCGAGGCTGGGATCACCGTGGTCATGGGCATCAACGAGCGGGCACGGCCATCATCGGCCATCCTGTTCAACAGCCTCGTCACCATCGGACCTGATGGCCGTATCCTCAATGTGCACCGCAAACTGCTGCCTACCCATACCGAACGGATCATCTGGACGCCGGGTGACGCGGCAGGCCTTATCGCCGTGCCGACGCCGGCCGGCCGGCTCGGCGGGCTTGTTTGCTGGGAGCATTGGCATCCCCTCGCCCGGCAGGCGCTGCATGCCGCCGATGAGCAGATCCACATCGCGGTCTGGCCCGATATGCCTGCAGCTCATCAACTTGCCTGTCGGTCCTACGCCTTCGAGGGCCGTTGCTTCGTCGTGAGCGCAGGAACCTACCTTCCCGTCGACCGCGTCCCCGAACCGCTTCGGGATGCATTTGTCATCGGGCTCGGCGGGCAGGACGGCCTGCAGGGCGGTTCTGGCGTCGTAGGACCGGACGGCGAATACAGCGTCGGTCCCGTCTTCGGCGGAGAAACGGTCGTCGCGACGATTGATCTTGCAGACACGATCCGCTTTAAACACGATCTCGATGTGATCGGTCACTATGATCGCAGGGACGTCTTCAATCTGGCCGTCAATCGGCGCCGTGAGATCGGAGGCGACCTTTAAAACAGGATAAGCCCCATGGAAGCCGCCGATACCCGACAGGAAATCCTGATCCAGGCGTCGCGGCTGTTCAAGAGGCTCGGCTATCGCGCCACGACGACGCGCGAGATCGCGAAGGCTGTGAACATCAAGCAGCCTTCGCTCTTCCATCATTTTCCCAACAAGAAGGCGATCGTCGAGGAGATCTTTTCCCTCAGCCTCAACGAGGCGGCCATCCGCATCGAAAAGGCATGCCGCGCCGAGGGGCCGGTCGCCGAGAGGCTGCACCAGTATCTTGTCTGGGATCTGTCGACGCTGCATCGCATGCCGATTGCCATGTCGGCCATCTATACCGGCGACGCCCTGAAATCGCCGGAACTGGCTGAACTCTCCGACAAGCTCAAAACATTCTACCGCTCGCTCGAGGAGCTGATTTCACAAGGAATACGCAGCGGTGAATTTGTCGATATCGACCCTGCCCTTGGCCGCCTGATGGTTGCCAGCATCACGATCGCTCATCTCGAATATGCCGAGGAAGCTGTGATCGAAGACCCGGACAGGCTGGCGCGTGAGGGCGCAGACTTCGTTCTGAGGGCTTTCAGCCGGCCGGTCAGAAGGCTATCCCGCGATCGGTGCTAACCACTGGATGAGAGCCGGTTTCATCTGCTCTTGAAGGGATACGAACCGCTGGCCCGTTGGTCGAGGGGCAAGGCGCTGGATATCCAAATTCAACTGCTTAATACCAACGAGCATTGATCATGACCTGTGTGGCCAGTCTCGTAGTCCGATGGACATGATCTTCCAAGGTTGATCGATGAGCCGGTTCCAGGCACGGCAACATTGATCGACGATGTCGTCATAGTCCCGGAAGACCCGGTTCGACAGCCAGTTGTCACGCATGAACGATCGTGCCCTGTTGAGTGGTGTAGCTGGATTTCATGGCCATCGGTGATTTCCGATAGGGTCGGGTTGCTTATGACCAACCTGAGGGACACGACCGACGACATGATGAACCTGCGCTCACTCTTGAGACGAGCGCTGACGCCGATTTACTGCGCGAGATGATCGGCGTTGCTACCGAGAGCTGGTGGCGCTGGAAGTCAGAGCGAGGACCGGCAGTTATTTGCCGAGCTTTCCCGAGACGACCTACAGCGCCCTGATTTGTCGCGGCGCGCACATCGCGTAGAAAATTCGTCAAAGCCGTGAGGCAGCTTGCCCAAGACGTGCTCCGTAGGCATCGTTTGAAACCGAAGCCCGGCCAGTAGATAAGTGCGATAGCCGCGCCGGCGGCGATCGCAACGCAATATAAGGACACAGATCCCGAAAGTTTCGCACTCCTGAGCGACAGTTTTCGCGATTGCGGATTTACCGACCCCGCTTTTCCCTGACGGTAAGCCTCTGGCCTCCGGGGCTTTTTAACTGCCGAGCAATCTTTGCAGATTGCGCGTCGTTCCCGAGCCCTTTCCCGACAGTGTTACGCATGCTTCCAATTTATATGAGCTTCGATACGCTTGGTCGCTATAATAATTGGTTGGAATTTCAATGACCAAAGGTGCGTTCTGTTCAAAGCATGTGAGAATCCGTGAGACGAGTGATGATGCCCGACATTCGCCCCAAAAAAATCTGTGATGGCGGATTGATTATCTGATGCAACCCGCGATAAAGTCCCGTCTTATAAAGACGTATAAAACGCTCCGGCATTCGAATTGATGGGCAATAATCCCGTCGATTGTCCTCTTTGTGTCAATAAAACAGCCTTCATGTCCTCCGGATGATCTGTGAGAGCCGCAGCGATGACTGCGCGTGCTCGCCGATAGGCTTCGCGCATGCAGTCATTCCCTGCCTTATCACCATGACGGGAGGATTTTATGACCGTGGACAACGATAAAAGGCTCAGTGAGCCGGGGCCACGCGATCCGGAAACGATGTTCCCGACGTGGTTCAAGGACGCAAACGGCACAGCACTGGAACTCGTAACCGATGCGGACCCCCGGGCGCCGGCGAGGGGCGAGCTGGAACAGCCGGCTTCACCGGTGAAGTTCCCCGACAATTTCCCGGACGAGGCCTTCTATTTCTATGCGGAGGCGCGGCTTCAGGTCGGCGGCGCGGGGGTCGTCGGGCGCGCCCGCGTGATCATGGCGCTGGAAGCCGCTTTCGTGGGAGACGGCACACCCCGTGAACGGCGTGGCGTGGTCTTCTCCCGATTGCGGGTGCGGATCGACGATGTCATTCCCGGCGCCGAATATGTCGTCCGGCACCCCTACGGCGAAACGAAGGTACTGACGGCCGACGAGCGGGGGCGGGTTGCCTACACCTGTGATCTCGGCATCGCCGAAGAGAACCCCGAACGTGTCCGGGATACCGGGGAGATCGCGCCCTTTCTGGTCTGGGCCAGCGGAGCGCCGGCCGGCTATATCGGCGACGGCGTCACGCCGCACCCCGTTGTGAACGGGCCGTTCAGCAACCGCGTCGTGATCAAGGGGCCGCGGATTGATGAAGGCAGCGCGGACCGGAGTGGTCCGGGTGAGGTCACGACGGATCTTTTTGTTGTCCAGGGGCGGATCGCAGGCGCGCCGCCGGTAGCGCCGCCACCGCTTGGTGGCGCAAATTCTGTGCTCGAGATCCTCGAGGCCGAGTATCGGACGTCGCGCGCCCAATATCGCGTGCGCGGACGCATCACGCCTGTCTCGATCGCCGACGGCGCTGGCTTCAAATCGGACCATGTGACGGTGACCCTGAACGATCAGGAGATCGGCATCGCCTTCCCGGACATCACCGGTGCCTGGGACATTCGCAAAACCAGCGTCGGGCCCACAGTCACGGCTCCACCGCCGCGCTCTCGCATCGTGGCCACGTCGGGCTCAGGCAAACGCGTCGAGGCGACGCTGATCATCCGCAACTGAGAGGTGACATGATGGGCTACAGGCTCACGGGCGATTTCGTCGAATGCTGTGACTGCTTTACCGTCTGCCCCTGCTGGGTGGCGGACGTTCCCGACGAGGACCATTGCAGCGGCCTCTATCTCTGGTCCTTCGGCGAAGACTCCCGGATTGACGGCGTCTCCGTGGCCGGGATGAAGGTGGCGGCGGCGACCTACCATGCCGTGCGCGCCAAGGGGCAGGTGATGTTGTTCATCGATACCGGCGCTGTCGACACCGCGTCACAGGCAGAGCGATTGCTGCTCGAAGCGTTTTCGGGCCGCCGCGGTGGCAATGATCTCGAGGCACTCGTGAAGCTGATGGGCGTCCATCTCGGTTACCGGCCGGCGACGATTACCGCCACGTTCGAGCGGCAAAGCTTCCATCTCGAGATACAGGCCAGCGACCAGATCATCGCGAAAGCGGCGGGGACAAACAAAAAATTCGCGGATCAGTCACGTTTCATGACGATGAAAGATACCGCGCTGAGTGCGGAAATGGGAATCGGAGATGGCGAGGTGGTGGTCCAGACGATGGACCAGTTGACGGTCGATGTCGCAGCGCTTCCCGGTGGCCCGCTGAATTTCCGTGGCCGCTCCGGCATGCGCAGCCGCTTCACCTACCGTCACGGAGATCCGTTCAGCGGCGGGATGGCGGAAGAAAAGCAGCCGCTCGTCGCAAAGGATTAGGGGATGGCCGTCGCTGTCGCGAATGGACCCGACGGCTCGATCCGGCTTGTGCTTGTCGTGCTGGGCACGGCGGTGCTTGGCTGGGCAGGGGTCATCGTTTTTCACGCTGCCCTCATGGCCATGCCGGAACAGGCGGCATGGGTTGACGAGCAAGGCATGCTCGGGCTCTTGAGCATCTGCGGCACGGCGCCCGACATTTCCGGTCCCGGCGTCGGCAACTGGCTGGTCGGCTGGGCGCTGATGGTCGTGGCGATGATGCTTCCGCCGGCCCTGCCGCTGATGCGGGCCAGCCAGCGTCTGTTTCAGGGCCGCAGCGACGGGCTGCTGCTTCTGCTTCTCGTTCCGCTCGCCTTCCTCCTCGTGTGGATGCTGGCCGGCCTTTGTCTGCTGGCCGTCGGCAGCGCGGGTCGGGCCGGGCTGCGCTTGCTGCCGCTGGCGGCCGAGCGGCCGCAGATTGCCGCCGCCATCGCCGCCGTCGCCGCCGGCCTGTTTCAGTTCACGTCGCTGAAGATGTCCTGCATGGATGCCTGTCGCAGTCCCACCAGCGTGATGATGACAGGCTGGCAGGGCGCGCGGCCACGCCTGTCGGCGCTGCGGATCGGCGCGCGCTACGGCGTGATCTGCGTCGGCTGCTGCTGGGCCATGATGATCCTCAGTGTGCTGGTCGGCGCGCTCATGCTGCCGATCATGGTCGTGACGGCACTGATGATGACGCTGGAGCGGATGCTGCCGGTGTTTCGTCCGCTGATCCCGCTGCAGGCCGCCTTCGCGATCCTGGTCGGCGCGCTCCTGCTCGCAGGCGCCCTTCCACCCGCCTTTTTCTAGCTCAGGGAGCGCTTCATGACGTCCACTCCGCGTGAATACGACATCGTCGCCTTTTCGATTCCCGTCGTCTACACGCCGGAGGGCGATCATGATCCGAACGGCATGGTCTTCGTCCACAGCGCGGTTGTGCCCCTCCTGGAATGGTGCAAGTCGCTCTGGTACGAGACCCGCTACAGCAGGCCCAAGGGCACTGCGGCGGACCCGGATGACGAGGACCGGGGCACCGAGATCCTTCCCCGCCTGCATCACCGGCGCCAGCGCGCCCGGCTGGTGATCGACGGGCTGGAGCGGCTCGACGCGATGATCGAACGCCTTGAGGACGGAACGCCGGAGGATCAGGCGCTGCTGGCATGGCTGGCGGCACGCGAGGAGCGGCCGCGCCTCGATGACTGCGATCATTACGACAGCGACCCGCACCATGAGCATGACGACCATCGCCGCTATCATGCCACGGACCGCGATCGCGCCGTGCGGATGAATGTCGAGCGCCAGCTGACGGAGCTGCAGATCGCGCTGACCGACCTCCAGCGCACCAAAGGCCTTGCGCGGTGGAACGCGGTCGATGCCTTTTACGATCCGCTTGAGGTGCGGGGCGTGCAAAGCGAGCTGGAGGATATCGAAGACCCCGAGGTCGAGCGTCCCGTGCGCCTCGTCAGCCTGACCCGGCGTCAGCGTCAGCAGATGCGCGAGCACTGGACCTTGCAGGAAAAGCTGATCAACGAGGCGATTGCGAGCTGGTTTCACCGCTATAGGCCGACGCTGGAGAATCAGGATCTCCAGGCCGCCGCCACTAAGGCCGGCCTTGCTGACAAACAGGAATGGCTTGCCCGGCTGATCTTCAACGATCACACCGGCAAGCCGGTCGGACCATGCGACCGTTATAATCCGATGAAGCCGATCCCCCTTCTCCGGCCCCTGGTTCTGAGAGCCTGCGTCGGCGAGGAGGTCCGGATCAAGCTGACGAACCACCTGTCCCGCCGGCATGTCGGTCTCTTCGTGCAAGGGCACGTCATGAATGGCGGCCCGCATTTTTCCGACGGAAGCTTCATCGGCGATAATCTCGATAGCCGGTGCCCGCCCCGGTCCTTCCCTGGCGGTCCGCACAGCGTCACCGTGAGCTTGAAGGCGGATGCGGAAGGCGTCTGGCCGATCAACGATCTCGCAGACCTGCGTGGCAATGAGGACGGCACCAACACGCATGGCCTGTTCGGCGCCCTGATCGTCGAGCCGGAAGGTACGCTCTGGCTCGACCAGGAGACCGGCGACAATCTGACCGGCTGCCCCTGGGCGAACATGCTGGACGTCGTCCTCAAGCCGGATGTGCCAGACAAGGAACTGACCACAGAACCTTACGTCGATTACCACACCGACAAGAAAAACGGGCTGAAGCGGTATTTTCGCGAATTCACCGTGTTCATCCACGACGAACCGGAGATCCATTCCGGGCTCCACACGGTCGGCGATCACTCGCTGATGCCGCTGTCCTACCGGGCGGCGCCGATGCACAATCGTTATCCGCACCGCATGCGCGAACTGGTGCATGAATCCCGCGGTCGAAAGCTGCCCGAAGCCGGAAAGGTCGATCTCAGCGCCTTCGGCTGGGCTCTGACGGAGGAGCTCGACGAATATTTCGTGACGGCCAGGGACTCGACGGGCAAGTGGCTCGAAAAGGTTGCCGGGGAAGAACAGCACCACAGCAGCTGGCTGTTTGGCGATCCGCTGACCCATGTCCAGCGCGCCTACAAGGGCGATCCGTGCCGGGTGCGGCTGGTGCATGCGGGCGTCAAGGAAACCCACGTCTACCACCTGCACGTCCATGAATGGCATGCGGTCGGCACGCATACCGCCACGCCTTCGGTCCATGGCGATGACGCCTACAGCGAGAAAAATGGCGCGCCCAACAAGAAGGGCTCGCATCTTCTGGACTCGATCACCATCAGCCCGCAGACCGGCATGACCATCGATCCGCTGTTCGGGTCGGGCAGCCGCCAACATGCCATCGGCGACATCATCTGGCATTGCCATCTCTACCCGCACTTCCATCACGGCATGTGGGGGCTTTGGCGCAGTTACGACCGGCTGGTGGATGGAAGTCGCCCCTATCCCGATGGCAGCCACTGCCCGCGCCTCTTTGCCCTGCCGGATCGCGAGGTCGAGCCCTCGACGCTGGAAACGCCGGGCTTTCCCTGGTTTATCGACGGCGTCTACCCCTCCAAGTCGCCGCCGCCGCCTGCCGCCCGGCCCGAGCATCGCAACGGACGGCGCATCGTGCTCGGGATGCCCGATGCCTCGGCTGCGGAAGTCGCCGCCATGGCGCCCGGCTGCCGCGACGGCAGCCGGCCCGGCGCCCTGTTCGTCGATCTCGATGCATGCGCGGAGCGTTGGAACGAGGCGGCCGAGCTGCCGCCCCCCCGCAAGATCAGCTACGACATCGAGGTGCGTCACGACCGCATCGACTACAATGTCGATGGCTGGTTCGATCCGAATGGCCACCACTATCGGCTCATGGGCGTGAAAATATGGGAGAAAGACGAGCAGGGCGCTTTCCGGATCGTGCAGGAGGAAACGTTTGCCGCAGACCTCGACGGCAACCCGGAACCCTGTTTCCCGCGGGCCAACCATGGCGACATCGTGGAGTGGCGCCAGCACAATATCCTGCCGGGATTTGTCGCCGACCAGTATGATTTCGGCCAGTTGCCCGTCGAATGCGGGCTGCACGTGCATCTCGTCAAGTTCGACGTTCTGGCCGCGGACGGCTCGTCGACCGGATGGAACTATCTCTCCGGCGCGAGCGCGCCCGAGGCCGTCGGGCCGAATGCGCCCGGCGAAATGCGCAACGTCAGCCTGCATCGCTGGGTGGTGGACGAGGAGTTCGGCCCCTGCTTCTTCCACGACCATCTGCTGGCGAATTTCCGCCAGAAGCGCGGCCTTTTTTCCGCGCTGATGGTCCAGCCCCACGGCTCCCAATGGACGCGGCACGACGACCAGGGCCGGATCGCCTGGCACGAGCAGCAGGCCGTGATCGTGCCGCCCGCATCGAGCAAACTGCCGCCCTATCGCGAAGCCTGCCTGGCCGTGGCGGATTACATTCCCATGCTGAACCGCAACGGCAAGGCGCTCAATCCGCCGCCGATGCTCTCGGGCATGAGCGATCCGGGCGTGATGGGCGTGAACTATCGGTGCGCGCCGCTGCGCTTCCGCGGCCCCGATCCCTCGGCCTGGTTCAGCTCCGCCGTGCGCGACAAGAAGAATTTCGCCGGCGACAAGGGCGATCCGGACACGCCGATCATCCGGACTTATCCCGGCGAGCGGCTGCGCATCCGCCTGATCCAGGGCTCGCATGAAGAGCAGCACAGCTTCACCGCCCATGGCCTGCGCTGGCGCCGGGACTGGGGACATCCGCAGGCGACGCTGGTCAACCAGCAGACGCTCGGCATTTCCGAGGCCTTCACGCTCGATATCAACCCGCAGGATGCCTCGCCCTATGGGGTGGGCGATCATCTCTGGCATTTCGGTACGCTGGACGATTTCTGGCTCGGCAATTGGGGCTTCGTGCGGGTCCTGCCGCCGACAGCGGCAAACCACGACGCCTTCAAGCCCCTGCCCGCGCTGACCCGCCCCCAGGCCGCGGCGCCGGATGCGGAGGAGGCGGAGGCGATCACGCCGCCACCACGCGATCCCCGCACGGCGCGGACCTATCTCGTCGTCGCGCAACGCCATGAGCATCGCTATGTCGGCGATATCCTGACCGACCCCTGGGGCCTGATCTACCGCGTTGTGCCCTGCAGCAGCACGGCCCTTGAACGGGCGATTGACGATGAACTGAAGATCGAAGCCTCCGGCAGCAGCTATGTGCCCGACAACGAGGGCTTTCGCAGGCTGGTCGGTCGGACGCGGTCGTCCAAGGCGCAAACACCGCTGGTGCTGCGCGCCCTTGCGGGCGAATGGGTCCGGATCATTCTCGTCAATGACCTGCTGGAGCCCGACGACGACGATCTCACCCGTCGCCGCGAGGGGCTGCAACGGCTCGGCCCCGAGCCGGCGCCGGCCCGCCTGCCGACCGAGCATCGCGACTGGCAGGGACATCCCGACCGGCGCACGGTCAGCCCGCGTGTCTCGATCCATGCCTCCCTGCTGCGCTGCAACGTTCTGAGCGATGATGGCAGTTTCGTCGGGCTGAACCCCGACACGACCGTGGCAGCACGACGGCAATTCAGCGATTCCCACGGCATGCACGGCGGCAATCTTGAGTTCGACCCGCAAAATGCGGTGGTCTCGCGCGCCGACCATACGGGACGGCGCAACTGGCGCGAATACTGGTGGTATGCCGATGAGCAGCTCGCTCCGGCGACGGCTGCCGAAGGCGGCATGGGGCAGGTCTGCTACCTCCACGACATGGCCGATATCCGCAACCATCGCCATCACGGGCTGATCGGCGCCCTGGTCGTCCTGCCGCGCGATGTGCGCCCCTATGCGGCGGGATCGACGACGAAGGAGGGCTGGACGAGCTTTTCCGCCGATATCCGCACACCGGACGGGCAGACGCTGGTCGCACGGGAGACGTTCTGGTTCATGCAGGATGGGCTGCGCTTCTTCGTGAACGGAAGTCATCATGCGCCGATGCCCGACGCCGAACCGGGGCTCGATCCGGTGGATTGCGGCCAGAAGGCGGTGAACTATCGCAGCTATCCGGTCCACCACGGCGTGATCGCCCGCGGAAACGATCCGCTCCTGCCCGACCCCATTCTGAAGGTGGAGCCAGGCGACAAGGTCTGGCTGCGCGTGCTCGGCGCCAACGACAAGCCCCGCCAGCACGGCGTCGTCGTTCACGCCGCAAAGCTGAAACAGGCGGGATGGATCGACGACAGCCCGCTGGTCGGCGCCCTCTCGGGCATCTCCCCCTGTCGCGTGGAGAACTTCACCTTCACGCTGGAAGGCGTTGGCGACCACGCGGTCAGGCCCGGCAGCTTCCTGTGGGCAACCCAGCAGGGCATGTGGGCAGAGATCAAGTCGAAAAAATGAGACGTTTCGCTCTTTAATGAAACGTCACCGACCCGTTAGCCGGAGTACAAAGCGCTGGATATCCGAGACCACTCAATTCCTGAAGCGACCTGCGCCATGTTTCACCCTCCGGTGAAGCAGAAAAAGTCTTCGTCACGACGGCGGCAAACACGAGCCATTTCTCATCGCAAATCGACACACTCACACCACATAGCAACGCGATGGCGCATCCCCGCTCCTGCCTGCACCAGCTCTTATCCTGTCTGAAGTCGCAAATATTTCGTCAGCGAACCATGATTGGCCTCGACTCTTGCGCGAGTTTGCACGAATGCTTTCGTCAGTATGATCATCAATCCATGGTTCTCGAATGGGGTCGATTGCGAACGGCTTGAACGCCCGGTGCGTGCACTTCCCTGCTCATTTGCTTGGACGGAGGGGGAATCTTGAGTGAAACACACGGCATTCCTCGTGTCGCCCTTCTGCTGCCTTTGCGTGTGGCAGGCAACGACCAGCATACGCATCAGATAGCAAGCGCTCTGGTTGAGGATGTCACTGTCGCGCTCTGCCAGGAGAGTACATTCGCGGTTGTCTCGCCCTACACCGCATACAAGCTGCGCGGAGACGCTTCGAAGATTAAGTTTTTGCGGACACATCGGGTGAGCTATGCCCTCGATACGCGCCTTTCGGGCGACACGATGGTGGTTCAACTCGTCTTTCTCCCGCTGGATGAAATGATCTGGGCCGCGCGGATTGAACTGCGC
Organism: Rhizobium sp. SG2393; assembly: GCF_042610495.1. Lineage (NCBI taxonomy): Bacteria > Pseudomonadati > Pseudomonadota > Alphaproteobacteria > Hyphomicrobiales > Rhizobiaceae > Rhizobium > Rhizobium sp. SG2393. Next base: position 1,572 of record NZ_JBHGAP010000012.1, on the reverse strand, counting down.
GCCGATCGACTTCTCAAAAGCCGCCTCAGCCTGATCGCAGACATCTGCCAGCAAGTGACGAAGCACATCATGCGGTCACAGGCGCTCAACGGCTTCTATGCGCTTCAAGGCGAAGCTTACCAAAGCTACCTGCTTGGAAACCACAACCTGCTCAAGATCACCCTGCCCGGCATCCGAAAGGCGCGCCGCCATTTCGAAGACGCCCTGGCGGGCTACGCCGGCTTTGCGCCTGCGCTCTCGGGCGTGGCACGCACCCTTTACCTTGAATGGCTGCTCACCGCGCGTGGTGATATCCGGCTGCTGCAACAGAGCGATACCTACGCCCGCCGCGCGATCACCGTCGATCCGCTCCAGTCGTCCGGATATCGAGAACTCGGCATGACCCAGATTTATCTCGGCGACGTTGACCAGAGCGTTGAAGCACTCGCCTACGCCGAAACGCTCAGCCCTCATCATGCAGACGGCCTCTACAGCTTCGGGGATACTCTCGTTCATGCTTCGAGGCCGGAGGAGGCGCTTGTGAAACTGAACAGCGCACTTGATCACAGCCCTATCGCACCGGACAGCTATCTTTGGTCCGCCGCCGGGGCGAATTACGTTCTTCACCGCTATCAGGCCGCGCTGTCGTTCATCGACCGCATGAAGGACCCGACCCTCGCCGACAGGATTGCCGCCGCAGCCCACGCAATGCTCGGGAATGCTCGCGAGGCGCAAACCTACGTCCGCCGCGTGATGGAGACCACTCCGGGTTTTGACGTGAACAAGTGGTTGAGCGTCATCGTCTTCAAAGATCCAGCGCATCGCGACCACTACCGCGAAGGGCTGCTCAAGGCAGGTTTTCGAAGCCCTTAAACGAGAAGGAGAAGGGACATCATGACGGCCATCGTATTCGCAGTAGAGGGTGAGGACGGCGTCTGGGTTGCCGATTTGGCCTCGGGAAGCGTGAAGAAGATCGACGTGCCCGAAGGCAAGCTGGCGGACGCGCTCGCGCTGACAGAGGGCGGCGTGTCGGTCGTCAAGGGCGTCAAGTTGGCGGTTGCCGTCAAGGCTGCTGACGCCGCTGCTGCTGGCCACCTCGACGGTTGATCGAAAGCGCCTGGAGCCGTGACACGAATAGGCTCCCGCGTCCTATGGGCGCGGGGCAACGTTTATCTGAAGTTTCAGTCTCTGCTGTCCATCGGACTCCGAGACTCGGAGCACGGGTCATGATCAGTGCTTCTTGGTATGGCTGACGTTCCCGCGAACATCACTCTGGCACCTTGCGATGCCGTCGAGAGGGGGCACCCACTCCCGCAGATTTCAGTGCAAATCGACAGGCTCGGCTTCAGGTGCTGTCGGCTCAGCCGGTCGCGGAGTGCTTGGTGCGGTCGGCGTGAAAGCCGAGCTTTTCGGAAATCTCGCCGGCGGCGTTGCGCAGTGCGTGCAGATAGCTCTCACGGTTGCGCAAGCTGTGTTTCGGCGTGGAATATTGGCTCTGACGCAATTTTGGTGGTCAGAGTTCTATCCGGCACCAATGACGCGGGCCTGAAGGAGGTCGATTTTCCCTCGGCCGTACATCTGGCGTTTTACAAG
>NZ_JBHGAP010000011.1:0-170146 GCF_042610495.1 Rhizobium sp. SG2393 | reverse complement strand
GCAGGGTGGCAAGGAAAAGGCTCCGGCCGCGATTTGCCGCAAGGTGGCGCTGGCTGCCAACAATGGCGAGATCGAGATCTGGGGTGACGGCGCCCAGACGCGCTCCTTCCTCTTCATCGACGAGTGCATCGAAGGTACGATCCGCCTGACGCGGTCGAATTTCGAAGGCCCGGTCAACATCGGTTCGGAAGAGATGGTCACGATCAACCAGCTCGTGGACATCGTTGCCGACATTGCCGGCAAGAAGATCCACAAGAACCACATTCCCGGCCCGACGGGCGTGCGCGGCCGCAACTCGGACAACCGCCTGATCGAGGAAAAGCTCGGCTGGGCGCCCGGCGCCACGCTGCGCGCCGGTCTCGAAAAGACCTATGCCTGGATCGAAGCGCAGATCCGTTCGAACAGCGCAGGCAACAAGTCGGCTGCCTGACAATATCATCCTTACCTGGATAATCCGGTACGGCAGTCGTTCTGCCGTACCGGTGTCGTGGATGCACGATCGACACGCCTACCTTACCCGGAGAAGAAGATGCGTTTGTTCGTCTGTGATCCTGCCTGCGTTCAGGCATTCGGCCACAATGTCACGGCACTGCGCTATTTCACGCGAGCGTTTCGCGATCAGTACAGCGACATCATTCCGTTGTGTAGCAACCTTCTGGATCACTCCGTCGTCAAGCGAGAGAGTTTCACCGCATTCTACAACTTCTACTATGCTCGATATTTTCCCTCCGTCGACACCCGCGGCGCTCCGGCACCTGGCGCCTCCTCAGACGACGCATTTTACCCGGACGATTTCGAGCGCCTTGCGACCGATGATGCCCGGCGCCTCTTGCAGTCCTTTCAGGTCGGCCCGGACGACGACATTCTCTTTCCACATCTTGACTTCTATGGCGTTGTCGGGATGCTGAACGCGCTTGGCGAGCTGGAGCTCCATGCTCGTCCGCGTCTTCTCCTGCGCTTCATCGGCGTCATGGAAAATGCCACGATTACCTATCGAAAGCCGACGGCGGAGCTTCTGAGCCGCGTCAGGGCCGCGATGGACCATGGTATCGCGGTCAGGGTCAGCGCAGAGACGCCGCGCTATGCAGACTATCTCGCGATTGAGCTGGGCGTCACCGTCGCCGTGACGGGATATCCCGACGAAGCGGACGCCATGCCGATGCGCGCGGACATTCCCTTCACGTTCTACTGCCCGGGTTCGGCTCGTTTCGACAAGGGCTTCCTCGAACTGGCGCAGATCTTCCGGGGAATCAGGCGGGGATGTGGCGACCTCTCAATCCAGTTCGTCACGCAAATCCTGCCGGACCGCGACCTCAAGCATCACATGAACACATTGATGCAGATATACGCGATTCCGGGCGTCGAGCTTCAGCCGGCAGCAATCGATGCCGAGGATATGGTTGAAACATTCCGTCGAAGCCATGCGGTTCTTCTCCCCTATGCTGCCGACATCTATGAGTTCCGCGGATCGGCGGTGCTGATGGAGGCAACGGCCTACGGACGTCCTGCCATTACGTATGAAGGAACAGCATTTGCGGAACTGGTTCGCTACTACGGCCTCGGGCAGGTCGTTGCGTCCCCCGAAGCGATGGTAAAGGCCGCATTGGACATGGCCATGCAGGATCGCAAGACCCTGGAAATGCAGGCCGCACAGGCACGTTTCCGATATATCAGAGACAATATCGCGTCCTATCAATTCTGGATGAAGCGCCCATGAAAAAACTTCTTTTCGTCGATCATGCGGCTCACAAGCTAACCCGCTCAAGTAATTTTTTCACCGAAATCCTTTCAACACGATTCGATGTTACAGTATTCTACTTAGAGCCTGAATTAAGCTATCCCGAAAATCTTATAGAAACAGCCAAGATTTACGATATCGTCGTCGTGTGGCAGATGGATTACCTTGCATCCATCTTCACGATCCTCGGCATCCCGACCGTCATTATACCCATGTATGACGGATCCGAACTGATGCCAGACCTGCACTGGATATTTGGCCGACATGCGTCCTACCTCAATTTTTCACTCTCGCTGCATCATCGGGTGCGTATGACCGGTGGGCAGTCAAAGCCCCTGCGATACTTCCGCCCGCCCGTCGCGCCGCAGAACCGTGCCGATCTCAGCGGACCGTTGAAAGCCTTCCTCTGGCTTCGGCGCCCAGACCACGGCATCACCCTTGGCCTCGTCGAGACACTGGTTGGCGACAAATGCGAGCGCATCCATATTCATCACGCGCCCGACAGGGTCGAGGACCTCGGACCTCAACACGTCTTGCCGGGTCGCGACGATTATGAGTTGACCATCACGCGCTGGGGTGAGGATCCCACGGCTTATCGGCAGGCGCTCGCGGAGTGCAACATTTTTATCGCGCCCCGGCTTACCGAAGGCATCGGCATGGCATTTCTCGAGGCTATGGCGCGAGGAATGGTGGTCATTGCCAATGATTGCCCAACGCACAATGAATATGTTTCAAACTGGCTGAACGGTATTCTCTTTTCAGAAACGACAAAGAATCCTCTCCAGTTTGAAAGGGATCAGATCAAGGAGATGGCCGACATTGCCTATCTGACGGTCGTGGCCGGGTATGAGTTATGGCTCGAAAGCATTCCCACGGTGCTCGACTTCATCGACAACACGCCACGGCCAACCGGCATCGACGGCTTCGACATTGATCGTTACTCCCGATCGCTTTTCACTGCCTATTACAGTGGCCTCGATTATTACCGACAGTTCCTGGTGTCGGCCGCACCATTGGTACTTTCGAGCTTGAAGGTGCCGATTGAGGGCGTCATCACCGAAGACGCAAATGTGCGTCCAGCACCTTTGACGACCACTGACAAAGACGGCGCATCGGCACCCATGTTGCGGAACGCCCGCATGGATCTGCACTCGCTTCCGGCGCATGTCCTGAAAGGCGACGTCTTGGTCACCGAACGCGCGGCTTGGGTCAAGGGGGGAAGCCTAGAACTTCATATGAATTTCGGCGTTCAAAGGCCGCTCTACAGGCGAGCGAACTTGCACCTGACGTTGCCTGGCGACATGCGCGAACAGACACTCGTTTTGTCGTGCAATGGCGAGATCGCGGGCATTTTTCAGCTTGCAGCAGGTAGCACGACGATCGCCGTGGACTTGCCGGCCTCGCTGGCCGACACGTCCCTATCGCTTCGGCTTCAAACGACCAGCCTAGCACGCGAGACGGGTATCAACACAGCGGTCAGCCTCGGCATCGAACGTATCGAGTTTGAATAGTCTTGTCGGTATATGGGGCTAGTTTTCGCGCACAATCAGACCTGAGGCAACGAGATGATGCTCTTTCCGCGCAGAAGACGAGTGGGATTGGAAATGCGGAACGACGCATCCGCCAGCGCGGAGCAGCATCGGAAACACGCGACTGTTCTGGAGGAGCGTGGAGACTGGAAGAGTGCGATCGTGTCCTACAGGCTTGCCGCCGCTGCCGGGCTCACAGAGGCGATGGAGGAAGCCCAAGTCTTGTCACGCCGCGTTGTTGCGCTGGTGACGGCCTGCGACGGAAGCAGCCTCGAGTCATTGAACCCCACAGTGAGAGACGAGCTGATCGAACTCAGCCAATCAGAGACAGCTGAGGGCTACGTCCGGCTCTGCAGCGCACTTCTGTCGACCGGGCGCTACGAGGAGGCGGGTCTGAGCCTTGGCTGCGCATTATCCCTTGACTCAGATTTTTCACCGGCGAAAGCTGCGCTCGACGCGTTCGTTCAGGCGGTCCGGCTGAAGGAAATCGAATTCCGCTTCCAAGGAACGCACGACAGCCTTCTGCCTGCCAGCCATGGCTATACGCGCATCACGGCATCCTGGATGGAACATATCGGCCTCAGACTGGGGCACGCGTTCCGCGATTGCGGTGCATGGGAGAGTGCAGTTGACGCCTACCGCGTCGCAGCCGAGGCCGTCGCTTCTCCGGATAACTATTTCCATCTGGGTCATGCCTACCGTCATGGTGGCCGGCCGCGGGCTGCAGTCGATATCTATCGCAAGGCAATTACCATCCAGCCGGAGCGTGCCGAGGCATTCTTCTACCTTGGAGAGGGATTGCGCGCCCTGCGCGACCTCAAAGGCGCGATACTCGCCTTCGAGCAGGCCAGCAGACTTGGCCTGGCATCCGCTACGGCCGAACATGCGGCCGTTGCCGCAGAACTGCGCGACCTTGTTTTCCCATTGTTGCCGGAGGATCTGCACGGGGATGCGGAGGCGACGATCTGCGCAGTTGCGAGGCTGGAGAGCGAAGAGACCTACATACAGCTTGCGTCGCTGCTCGTGGAGCATGGCTACTACACCAATGCCGTCTATGCCTGTGGTAGCGTACTGACGCACCGGGCCGGTCATCCCGGTGCCGAACAGCTTCTCCGCGATCTCATCGAACGACACATCATTATAGAAAAGCGAACCTTCATCCTGGAACCCGGGCGGACTGACGTCTTTCCAGGTGGCTGCGGTTTTCATCCGGTCGCTGCGGATGTCGTGGAATCTCTGTGCCTTCGCATCGGGCATGCATTTCGTGACCGCGATCTCTTCCTCCCTGCTACCGCAGCCTATGCTGCTGCGGCCCGGCAATCGGCGTCACCGGACCCGTTTCTACATCTCGGACACGCCTACAGACGACTAGGCGAACATGGCCACGCAGCGAAGGCCTATAGGGCCGGCCTATCGCTGCGGATCACGGCTGCCGGTTTCTTCTATCTCGGAGAGGCTCTGGAGGCATCGGGCGCCTATGCGGACAGCGTTTCCGCCTTCACCTGGGCACTGGCGGTCGACCCGACCTTCCTCGATGCCAGACGACAGATCGATCGACTTCAGCGCCGCGTTCCAGAGCCAAAGGGCCTCGAGGACCTGATCGTCCCAATGCCGAGCACCATGGTCGACGCGGTGGCAGAGCCGGAAGAAACTCGACGCGGAGTGAGCGTGAAGCCATTGTCAGCGGGGTCGTTTGCCTGGATTGTCAAGGACGAGAGTGGCCAGGCGGGCACCCAGATCCGTGCGACCCATGCAACCATTTGTCCTTCCGATGAAGAACTGTCACCCCGATTGGAGGGAGGCAGACTCGGTCTCATGCTGCAGATCAGCGCACCAGAAGGATCTCACCACGCTTTCAGAATCCTCTGCCGCAGTGCGGGGCGAACGGCCTTGACCGTCGTTGACAGCAGTGTCGCTTCGGATGAGCGAGAGCTTCCCGTGAACCGACTTGCTGTGGACGATGGCTTCGCATGGTATTGCTTCACGGTTGAAAAGCGCACCGCGGCGATATCTCTGAACCTAAGCTTGCGTGAAGGCAACGATATTTCGGAACAGGACGCAATCGTGTGCCTGGCGCTTTTCACCCATCCAGCGGGGCGAAACGATCTCTGGGGTGCGTTTCTGGAGCAGATCGACTACGATCGACGCCTCAAGCCGCTGCGCGACCTGCTGCGGAAGCGTGCGTTGAAGTCGGCTTGAGGGGTAGAGGTCTCATTGTTGCCGCCTTTGCTTGGCTTCTGGTTTCGAGAAGGTCTGTGACGTTCATCAACATGAGCCAACATGAACAGTGAAGCGGATGTCGGGCAAAAGGGGCCCGAATTGCCGCGCTGCGCGCTATGGTGTAAGTTCTGTTGGTCGCCCTGACCCTGATATGAGCTTCTTAAGGTTCACGAACTTTGTCGGAAGGGCCGGGACGGTCATCACGCTATTGAGGGAATGCTTACAAACATGACCATTGAGTCGCAGATGGCCGTTTCCAACATAAGCGAGATACCAGGCTCCGGTTCGCGGAAGGAATCCATTAAAGAATTGATGTCGCGTCATTATGCGCGGGTGATCTTCCTGATCGTATTCGTGGTGCCGACAACGCTGTCGCTCGTCTATAACCTGATCTCGGCGGATCGGTTTGTGTCCGAGGCCCAGTTCGTCGTGAAAGGCGTCAACTCGACGCAGGTCGGTGGCCTCTCCATGCTTCTGAGGACCTTTGGCATTTCGCGATCGAATGACGATTCCTATGCGATTGAAAACTATCTCAAGTCTCGTGATGCGCTCGGCTCGTTGCAGCAGAAGATTGACCTCCGCGAAGTGTACAGTCGGCCGGAAAGCGATTTTTTGACGCGGTTCCACTCCTTCCTCTACGGAAACACGACGGAAAGTCTCTTCAACTACTACCTTGACCAGATAGAGGTAGAGCGTAACGCGGAATCGGGCGTCTCAACTCTGCGAGTTTCAGCTTATCGCGCCGACGATGCGAAGAATATTGCCGACACCCTGCTTGCTCTCGGTGAAACACGTGTCAACGACATGAACGCGCGGGCACGTGCCGACGCGCTAAAGCTGTCGGAGAATGCGTTGCAGTTTTCAGAGGCGCGCCTGGCACAGAGTGAGCGGACGCTCACGCTCTACCGCAACAGCGAGTTGCTGGTCGATCCTGCGAACGAAGCTCAGATGAGTTCCGACGTGATCGGCAAGCTGTATACGCAGACGATCGAGGAGCAAATCAAGCTGGACCAGATGATGCGAGCCGCTTCAGACAGCCCCGGTATTTCGGCCCAGAAGCTGAGGGTCGAAACGTTGAGAGAGCAACTGGCCGCGGCCGAAGGCAAGCTGGTCGGCAACGACGGATCGTTGGCGTCAAAGATCGGAAAATACGAGCAACTGGTATTCGAGCGAGAACTTGCCAACCGTGCCTACGAGGCTTCCGTGAACGCCGTCAACCAAGCGCGGGAAGAAGCGCTGCGCAAGCAGATCTACCTGCAGACAATCGTCTCGCCGCATCTGCCGGACAAGGCGACGCGCCCCTACCGTTTCCACAACGTCTTCACCGTCGGCCTGCTGACGCTCTCAAGTGCCATCATGCTGTATCTCCTCGTCTCGGGCAGCCGAGAACACCTGAACCTGCACTAGAGCGCTTTCCCATGTATGCGATCGGACGCGATACGGCTACCCAGAAGCTGAGACAGAAGGCACGCACCATCAATGCGCTGCTAGTGCGGGAGTTGATGGTCCGCTTCGGGCACGGAAATATCGGGTTCATGTGGCTGGTCGGCGAGCCGCTCATTCTGACAATCGGCGTTATGGGGATGTGGACACTCCTCTACGGCGAGCAGAAGCATGGCGTTAAGATCATGCCCTTGGTGCTCACCGGTTATTCGACGCTAACTCTCTTTCGCCACATCATTGGCAGTTACGTAAATTGTTTCCGCGCAAATGCGGGACTCCTCTTTCATCGTACTGTGCGTCCCGTTGATACCATAATTGCGCGTGGCTTGCTCGAGACGATCGGGGTGCTAATCGCGTTCTTCGTCGCCTATGTCCCGATGCGCCTGCTTGGTTACTTTGATCCGATTTACGATTATTCTTTGCTGCTGAGCGCATGGTTCTTGTTCTGCTTCGGCATTTCTGGTTTCGGGATGATCGTGGCGTGCATCTGTCAGATATCCGAGACGGCCGAGCGCTTCGTGCAACCGATGCTATATCTGGCAATTCCGGCGACGGGTTCGTTTTTCATGGTCGCTTGGCTTCCCGAGACGGCGCAGAAGATTGTTCTTCTGTCTCCCCTCGTCCATTGCAATGAGATGTTCAGGGCGGGCTACTTTGGCCCGTCCGTTGCAACGTCGTGGAATGGTTGGTACGTCGTGACCTGGGCACTCGTAAACAACGCGATTGCATGGACCTTGGTCAAACGAACACAGCGACACATCGAGATTTCCTAAGGCCATCACGGCGGGACGACACCAAACCATGGCCACAGACCAGCAAGAACGCCAGAAGGACGAAACGCTCGTCCTCAAACAGATCGGCTCGCAGGGACAACTCGTCCCGGTAGACCCCGACGAATTCGTGACCGTCGCACATCAAGGCGAGCGAAAAACCTCGCGGTGGATCCCCTCAAAAGCCCTGGCCTTCTTCGTCCTGCTTCCTGTGCTCAGTGCTGGGATCTACAATTTCATCATCGCATCGCCCCGGTTTGTATCCGAGGTTTCCTTTATCGTCCGAGAGAACAAAGCCAATACCGGCGTTGCCGCCCTTATCGGGGAGGGTGGCCTCACGCGATCGGATGAAGCCAGCTACGCCGTCGTCACCTATCTGGAATCACGCGACGCCGTAAAGTTCCTTGATCGGGACGGCATGCTCAGTGCGATCTTTTCAAGCAACGATGTCGATTTCGGATCACGCTTTCCGAGTTGGATGAACGGGTCCACATTCGACGAGCTCTACAAGCATTTCCAGAGCTTCTACGATGTTGAGTATTCGCCTACGACGGGCATTGTGTCTTTGGAGACCGAAGGTTTCACGCCGGCAGATGCTCAGAGGATCGCTGCCCGTCTCCTCGATGGTGCTGACGCGCTCATCAATGCGCTGGGTGAAACGGCCAAGCAGGATGCCGTACGCCTCGCCCGCCAGAATGTCCTGGAAGCTCAGTCGAAGCTCGCACAAATCCAGAAGGAAATCACGGATTTCCGTAATCAGAGCCGCCTGCTGACACCCGACGTCGAGATGAAGATGAACAGCGACATCATCACCGGCCTCATGTCTGAGCTGAGCACGGCCGACGCGCAGCTCTCACAACTTCTCCAAGGTTCTCCGAACAATCCACGTGTGAAGGAGCTGCAACTTCGGCGAGATGCACTCCGTGACCAGCTCGACACCTTTCGGGCGCGGTTAAGCGGCGACGACAATTCGTTGACGGAAAAGATGGAGGCCTACTCCGAAATCTTCATTCGTAAGGAGATTGCCGAAAAGGTTCTTGTCAACGCCTTCGCCACGCTGAGCAAAGCGGAGCTCGATGCTTCGAAGAAGCAGCTCTACATCGACGAGGTCGTTGCACCCGGCATTCCCGATGTTGCCGATCACTTCAAGCCCTTCCTCAATGTTCTGCTGACCCTCATTCTCTGCTTCTGCTCCTATTGGACGGTGAAGACTGCTTGGGAACTCGCTATGGAAGAAGGCTGAGCGACATGATGTCCGCCGTCCAGACAATTACTGCTGATTTCGAAGCATCGAATGCACCTATTCGAAAGAACTCGATTGCGGTCCGCAACTTGGTGAAGGACTACCACACGCCGACTGGGACGGCACACGTCCTCAAAGGTATTTCCTTCGATGTGAAGGCCGGTGAGAAGGTCGCGATCCTCGGCAGGAACGGGGCCGGCAAGTCGACTTTGGTGAAGTTGGTCGGCGGCGTCGAGAGGCCAACGAGCGGCTTCATCTATCGGGGTATGTCAATGTCCTGGCCGATCGCCTTTGGCGGCGGCTTCGAGCCAACCATGACCGGACTGGACAACATCCGGTTCATCGCCCGGCTCTATGGACAGCCGATCCGCGAGACCATTGAGCGCGTCGATGACTTTGCCGAACTTGGCAAGCATTTGATGTCGCCCGTCAAATCATATTCGTCGGGCATGCGCGCCCGCCTTGCCTTCGCCTTGACGCTCGCGATCGATTTTGACTGTTTTCTGATTGATGAAGTCATCTCCGTTGGCGACCAGCGCTTTCAGCGAAAGAGCCACGAGGCGCTCTTCGAGAAGCGCAAGCATTGCGCGATGATCCTGATCAGTCACGATATCGGAATTATTCGATCCTACTGCGACCGCGCTGTCGTCCTGAAAGCCGGCCGCAGTCGCGTCTTTGACGATCTGGAGTTCGCGATCCAGATCTATTCGGCACTGTGAATCCTGGCGATGGTCTTCATCTGTGCCGGCCCGCTGTCGCCAAACCTTCTGTTCGTAGCAAAGTTGCTACTAGCGCTGCTTGAGCGTATTCATGGACTTGTGGACTTCGTCACTGCAAATGACATCGAGACGCTCCGTACGGCGCTGAGGGAGCGTAAGTCTCACGTTATGGTACTGGTGACCAACTGTCCGTCTGAAGAAATCTCCGCTTCGATTATTCGGAACCGGCTTTCCATCCTCCTCGTGAGCCAGGATTTTGCATCACTCGCCTGCCATTCCATGCACATGATCGGCGCAAATTTTATCGGCGCCGTGCGCGACGTGACACGTCAGGTCAGCGCAATTAGCCCTGTCGCGTCGAGTCCAGGCACCGCGCGCCTTCCGATTGCCGAGCATGACACGGTCCACGCGGTCGCGACGCGCCTCATGCTGATGCTCGGCCTTTCGATCGATGACGATCAGTTGCAGACAGCATGTCGGCAGGTCTCTGCGGAAAATAGCACGACGACGGTGATCGATGCGCAGGGACCGACCGTCGAGAAGGGTGAGGACATCTATCACTCACGGGCGATCCTTCTTCCGCACGAGCTTTCCTTGGCCAAACGGCTTGAAGAGAGCTATGGGCCGCTGATGGACGGCAGGCGGCCTGCATCGATAGACATTCCGACCGAGATGCTGATCCGGGCAGAACCACCTCACCCGCATCTGGAGGGGACGATCGAGCTTCTCGGGCCGAGCCGAATTCTGACGTTCGGTCCCTACATGCATCTTCCCATCGGGCGCTGGCGCGCGGAACTTCGTTTCAATGTCCGCGACAACTACTCTGGGAACGAGTTTGCGATGGACATCTACAGCGGCGATTCCGTTCTCGCTTTTGCCAAGACGCGCATGCCGCGGGAGGGTACGTTTCAAGCAGAACTCGAATTCGACATAGCGTCATCGCAGGCACCCTTTGAAGTCCGGACATTTGTCTATGTCGGCGCTATCGAGGGTACGCTGACCATCCAGAGCCTCAGAATGACCCCCCTCGGATCCGGTGCCCTCTAACGGCAGCAGAGACATCAGCGGCAGCGTAGTCTTGCGGTTTCGCCTGCGAATCTCTCAAGATGAAAATTGCAGGTTGTCTCCGTTCTGCCCTGTAGATATTGCATAGAGCTATGCGGATACTCCTCGATGTAACGCGGACACTGGTCCACTCCAAAAAGTCGACGCCGACCGGCATAGACCGCGTGGAACACGCCTATATCCGATATCTTCTTGCTCACCGGACGACACAGGACGTATTCTTTTTGGCAAATACGCCCTACGGACGCGGTGTGCTGCCGGCAGACGACATGGCGGATCTTTTCGCCGGTATCGAACGCACGCATCAGGAACGTGCAAGGCTTGCGCCGGGCGATACCTTTGCAGAGCTGCTCAGGGTGCTCTCCGAGCCCCTCCCGACAAAACGCTCATCGCCGCTAAGCCTGAATAAGAGCGAGGCGCCTGTCTCAGACAGCGTCTGGAGTGTTGCAAAAGCTTTCATAAAGGGACGGCAACGCTTCAACGCCCTCATGCGCGACGGCATGCCGTCGGTATACCTCCATGTGTCCCATCTGCAGCTCGACGAGCCGCGCTGTTTCACATGGCTTGAGGCATCAAATATCCTGCCGGTCTTCTTCGTCCATGACCTGATCCCGATCGAGTTTCCGGAATTCTGCTCTCCGCATGCCGCAGAACGGCATCAGCGGCGGATCGAGACGATCATGCGGTACGGCAAGGGAATTCTGCTCAATTCATCGTTCACCCTTGCCTCGCTGCAACATTACGCAGAGGGAAGACAACTGGCCCCCCATAGGGTCGTGCCGCTGGCGAACACGATCGGGACCGACGACAAGCCGATCGTCCCGGATCTGGGCGCCACCCTACCTTTTTTTGTTCACGTTGGCACAATCGAGGGGCGCAAGAACATATCACATCTTCTGACGGTATGGCGTGCGCTGATCGAGCGCCTCGGACCGCAGAAAGCGCCACGCCTCGTGCTTGTGGGGCGTCGCGGCTGGGAATGCGAAACCGTTACGTCCACGCTTGATCGCAGCCGTGATCTGGCAAACCATGTCATTGAAGTTTCGGGTCTTCGTGACAGCGAGCTTCACGCTCTGATGCGAAGCTCATCCGGCCTGATCACAGTATCCGTCACCGAGGGTTTCGGCCTTCCTCCCGTAGAAGCTGCAAGGCTCGGTGTTCCCGTCATCGCCTCGGACATTCCAGCACATCGGGAGGTGCTGGGGGACGCAGCGACCTTCGTCGGTATCCATGATGGCGAGGGCCTGCTGCAGGCGGTGCAGATGACCATGTCGATGCAGCGATCGCCGACTGCATCGTTGCTTCCCGAATTTTCGTGGGACGAGCACGTGGCACTCGCGTTGCGCTCAATCGAGGACATGGCGGGGCACTGATGGTGGCCCCACGACAAGGATTGAATGTGCGCATGATACGCGACAAGAACTCAGTCTCAGACCGATGGCGTGTGGTCATCGACGGTAAAAATCTTGCGCTGTCGCAAGGGACAGGCGTTGCGACTTATGCGCGCTCTTTGTGCCGAAACCTGGCGGCCCTCGACCTTGACGTGCACCTTCTTTATGGTGACCGCGCTGCAGGCCCGACACCCTGGTTCAAGAAGCGGCCTGCCACTGTCCGTTATGCAGAGCGCCTCGCGAAACTTGTCTCGGACGCCGTGCCGACGAAAGCTGGGCATAATGTGCTCTACGATAGCGAGAGCCGTTACCGTCTGGATGGCGTATCGCAGTACTGGCGCGCTCCCTATGTGTTCGACCGGCCGTCCTTGCCTCTGACATGGGACAGGTTTCAATCCATCCGCAACGTTATGCAGGCGGACGTGGCCCACTGGACCTATCCGCTGCCGGCGCTCCTAAGCGGCGCCGCCAACATCTACACGCTGCATGACCTCGTGCCGCTGAAGCTGCCGGAGACCACACTTGACAACAAGCGGGCCTATTACGCCATGATCCGCAAGATCACGCAGACGGCGGATCTGATCGTGACAGTGTCGGAGCAGTCAAAGGCGGACATCCATGCGTTGTTCGACATTGCGGATGGGCGGGTCGTCAACACCTATCAGGATGTGGATATCCCAGACGACCTGCTTGGCGAGGGCATGGACCATGTCGCGGTCACGCTTGCTGCCGACTTCGGGCTGGAGATGGGCCGCTTCCTGCTGTTTTACGGCGCAGTCGAGCCCAAAAAGAATGTCGGGCGGCTAATCGAGGCGCATCTGTCCTCCGGACTCGACATCCCGCTCGTGGTCGCGGGCAAGGACGGGTGGCTGATCGAGAATGAGCTTCGCGCCTACCATGCCCATCTGGCCAATCCCGGCGGGCCTCTGCGCATTCTGCGCCTGCCCTACGTAACACGCGCGCAGCTCGTGCGCCTGACACGGGGAGCTCTCGCGGTTACATTTCCGTCGATCTACGAGGGATTCGGGCTGCCCCTGGTCGAGGCGATGCTTTGCGAGACGCCGCTGCTGACCAGCAACCAAGGTGCGATGAAGGAAATCGCCGGTGATGCAGCGGTGCTGGTCGATCCCTATGACGTCGCCTCGATTCGCGAAGGATTGAAACGGATCGCGACGGAACCGACATTGCGCGCAGACCTGGTGGCCGCGGGCCGGATCCGCGCTGAAGCATTTTCCAGCGCAGCCTATCGCGAACGGCTGAAGGATGCCTATGCGCGGCTTCGGTGAGGCGATAACACGGACGCCGAGCGGCAACGAACGCCCACAAGCGGAGTTCTGCGATTGAAATCCCTTCAAGATATTGTTTGCAAATCCTTTTCTTGAAACGTCGTTGATGTGTTCTTTGCCGCGGGACCGCCGGGCTGAAGCATTTTCGGCACCCCCGTCAAGCCGGTATTAACCTTTCTTTTTTATTGAAAAAGGCAACGTTCGACATGTAGTTGAGAGTAAGCGTCCCATGCGTCAGATCCGCCCTGCCCCGGTCCAAGCCAGCCTGAAAAAATCGGCCGAACAGCAAGGGAGCCGGGGCGATGGGGGGACGTTGAAGGGGGCTGGCGAGTTGACCGATCTGCCGGATTGGCAGCGGGCTTTCATCATCCGGCCAAATGTCCGCTTCACCCGCACGCCTGAAAATGCCATTCCGCGCAAGGGTGGTGAGGGCGAAGGCGAGGTGGTGTTGTCGGATGCAGTTCCGATGGTCGCGGTGCCGGAATTAACGTCCGCGCTAGCGCCGACCGTCCAGCAGAGCCAGGCCGATGCCTTGATGATCCCCACCGCGCAGCCTGCGGCCGCCGTGCCCTCTGACACGTCTATCGAAACCGGCTTGCAGGCCTTGCCGCCGGTCACGCAGCCGGTTGTTTGGCAGGGCGATGCCATGTCGCTTCTGGCAAAGTTGCGGCGCGAAGTGGCTGGAACGTTGCGGCATCGCGAGGCCGCCGATGCCCTGGGGCTGACGCCGCCGCAGGCGCCTCCTGTCGCGCTCGTGACGCCGGTGGTCGAGAAGGCATCCGTCAGCAGCGGGACGATCAGCGGTGGGCGAGGCAGCGTGGTTGGCCGTCTCGCGGCGCAGGCGACACAGGCGCAGGAGCCGGCCGTTGTCACGCAGATTGCGGCGGCCCCGGTCGTGGTGGCGGATGGGCTTGCGGCTGGTACGGGTGTGGAGCAGCACTCGCCCGGCGCGCCCGTCGTTGCTGCCCCCATTCTCAATGCCTTGCCGGATTCGATTTTCTGGACGGCAATTGCCGAGGATGTGGATCTTTCGCTTTTCGGAGCGGGGGATACGTCCGCCCCTGCCCCGGCTGCCGTCTCGGGACCGCTCGGCCAGACCATGGCAACGGCGCCGCGTGTGATGGTACACCCGCCCTTGGCGATGGCTCCGATTGTGGCGACGGCTCCCGTCGCAGCGGCACCCGTGCAGCCGGCCCAGACGGCATGGTCCCGGCCGATCCGTATCCAGCCGCCGATCGAAACGCTTTATCGCGCCATTGATCTGCGCCGTCCGAGTGCCGCCATCTCGGCGCTCGAGGCAGCCCTGGCAGCGGCGGCAGCGAATGTCGCAGTACCGGCCGCGGCCGTCTCCTCCGTCACCGAGCCGGCTTGTGAAACCCTGGCGTCGGAAAGCGTGGCCGACATCGCGGCGGATATGCCATCGGTGCCGATGGAGGCACCTGCGCCCATCGCTGAGACAGGCATCGATGCCCATGTCGAGGCCGAGCCAACGCCTGCACCCGCTCCGGCACCGACACGCACCCGCACGGTTTCCGCACGACCGCTGACCATGATGCCGGCGCCGCTGGCGAGTGGCGGCGATTATGAAATGCCCTCGCTCGACCTGCTGAACGATGCACCCGAGCGCGAGACGATGACCATGACGCAGGAGGCTCTGGAACAGAGCGCCGGGCTGCTGGAAAGCGTGCTGGAGGATTTCGGCGTGCGGGGCGAGATCATCGACGTGCGTCCCGGCCCGGTCGTGACGCTCTATGAGTTCGAGCCGGCACCGGGGGTCAAGTCCTCGCGCGTCATCGGCCTTTCCGATGATATCGCCCGCTCCATGTCGGCCCTTTCGGCGCGCGTTGCGGTCGTACCCGGCCGGAATGTCATCGGCATCGAACTGCCGAACCCGGTTCGCGAGACCGTCTATTTCCGCGAGCTGGTGGAATCGGAGGCCTATTCGGAAAGCCGCGCGCGGCTGGCGCTCTGCCTCGGCAAGACGATCGGCGGCGAACCCGTCATCGCGGAACTTGCGAAAATGCCGCATCTGCTGGTCGCCGGCACGACCGGCTCGGGCAAGTCGGTCGCCATCAACACGATGATCCTTTCGCTCCTTTACCGGCTGAAGCCGGAGGAATGCCGGCTGATCATGGTCGATCCGAAGATGCTGGAACTGTCGATCTATGACGGTATTCCGCATCTGCTAACCCCGGTCGTGACCGATCCCAAGAAGGCCGTGATGGCGCTGAAATGGGCCGTGCGGGAGATGGAGGAGCGCTATCGCAAGATGTCGCGTCTCGGCGTGCGCAACATCGACGGCTATAACCAACGCACGGCCAATGCCCGTGCCCGTGGCGAAACGATCCTTGCGAACGTGCAGACCGGGTTTGACCGTTCCACCGGCGAGCCTGTCTTCGAGGAGCAGGAACTCGACCTGTCGCCGCTGCCCTACATCGTCGTCATCGTCGACGAGATGGCCGACCTGATGATGGTGGCCGGCAAGGAGATCGAAGGCGCCATCCAGCGTCTGGCGCAGATGGCGCGTGCCGCCGGCATTCACCTGATCATGGCAACGCAGCGCCCCTCGGTCGATGTCATCACCGGCACGATCAAGGCAAACTTCCCGACCCGCATCTCCTTCCAGGTAACGTCGAAGATCGACAGCCGCACCATCCTCGGCGAACAGGGCGCGGAGCACCTGCTTGGCCAGGGCGACATGCTGCACATGATGGGTGGCGGGCGGATTTCGCGCGTGCACGGGCCCTTTGTCTCGGATGAAGAAGTCGAGCGGGTCGTTGCGCATCTGAAGCTGCAGGGCCGTCCCGACTATCTCAGCACCGTGACCGAGGACGAGGAGGACAGCGAGGTCGAGGAGCCCGAAGACACCGCCGTGTTCGACAAGGGCGCGCTGGGCGAAGGCGATGCGGACGATCTCTACGAGAAGGCCGTGAAGCTGGTGCTGCGCGACCGGAAGTGCTCGACCTCCTACATCCAGCGCCGCCTGCAGATCGGCTACAATCGCGCTGCATCGCTCGTGGAGCGCATGGAGCAGGAAGGCATGGTCGGACCTGCCAACCATGTCGGCAAGCGCTCGATCATCGGGCTGGAGCGCGATGCGCCGGCGACGATGGAGATGGACGCCGAGGACTAGGACTGAGCGGCGGCCGTCCGCACCATCCACGCAGACCGATGAACCCCGCGTCGCAAGAAGCGGGGTTTTTCTTTGCCGGATTCCGAAGGAGCAGGCGCAGTCGCGTCGCCGGCAAAGGACGGCAACAAAAAACCCCGCCGGCTGTTGCTGGCGGGGTTTTCAAAGGGTGCGATCGGATGCCGATCAGTTGTTGGTGATGTTGCGCACCGAGGAAGCCGCGCCGATCGGGCGGGCGACGAAGTCCATGAATTTGGAGATATCCACCGACGGATGGCGCGAGGCGTAGATCACGTCGCGGTTCTTGACCGGGAAGGTCTGGCCGACGATCAGGCTGTCGGGGCGCGACATGTCGAAGCGGTAGACGATCGGGTAGCGTCCTTCCGCATCCGGCTTCAGGCCCTTGTTGACGAGGTTGCTGAACTTCTGCGGGCCGAGCAGGGCCTCGACGATATCAGCCTCCTCGTAGCGGAAGACGAAATAGCCCTGGGCATCGACGGAGGCATCGTTGCCGCCGCCGGCCAGCGCCACGGCTTCCAGCAGGTTCAGGTCGTTCGCGCCGAAGGGAACGCGCTGATTGCCCTTGACGGCGCCGAGGATGGTGAAGGTGCGGGGATCGCGGACGACGAAGATCTGGTCACCCGGGCGGACGTTGATGTTTTCGCGCGGGGAGTCGAGCAGGGTCTTCAGAAGAACCGTGCTCGTCTTGTTGGCACGCGTCAGCGTCACGTAGGATTCGTAGGGCGGGGCCACGGGGCCGCCGGCGCGCGCGATGACGTCCATGATCGATTCGGCGATCAGGTTCAGCGGCACCATGGATGGCTTTCCGACGGCGCCGGAGACGGTCACGTTGCGCGAGGTGGTGCCGACGCTGGTGACGATGACGTCAGGCTCGACGGCCTTGTTGACGAGCGCCTTGAGGATGGCCTGGCGGGCCTGCTCCAGCGTGCGGCCGGCGAAGCGGACGGAGCCGACATAGGGGATCGCGGCCATGCCATCCGGCTGGACGACGATGTCAATCGACGTCTGCTTGGATTCGGTGGTGGAGAAAAGGCCGTCGCTGCCGGCCTCGAAAATGCTGACCTTCAACTGATCGCCCACGCCGATGGTAACGGCGCCGACGCCGCCGCCCACGCCAAAGCGGCGGCTGAGCGCGGTCGAAACGTAATTGGACACCAGACGTGCGCTGTAGCCATCGACATCGACAATGTCGAAAACGGTCGCATCGCGCCGGCCGATTTCGCTGCCGGAGCGGCCGGCATCGGAGATAATATCGCTCGCAAGCGGACCTTCTCCGGGGACTGCCTTACAACTCGCAAGCGCCAGACAGATTGCAATCGCACCGTAACGGATCAAAGACTGTACTCCGAATTCGGCAACCGGACCGCCGAAGCGCCGTGACTGCCGCATGCTTTTGGGACGCTTCTGCCCGCGACCTGAAAAGCACAATAACGCCGATACAACAAGACACCAGCCGGCGCCATCCTTCAAATTCATCGCCTGTGCCAAAATGACAATAGCGGATGAGCGGATTTCACACTGTATTCATATGTGAACGCCTATTGCCCGCATAATGCTCGGGCAGGAGCATCATTCGGGTATTCTCTCACCTGACTTTGCAAGCTAGGGGAGATCAGTTAATAGCAAGCTAACTGTTTGGTGCGGTCCGGGGATGGGAACGCGCCATCCACATGTTCGATCCAGCGTGCATGACCGATGCCTGCGTACGCACACAGACACATTTGCCGAAGGTTTTTTGCGGAATATGACGGTTGAGATTATCGGACGCGCCTGCGTCGCCCCCGGAGCCCAAACGCCAGCCGAACTTTTCGGCTTGCTACGCAGGGGTGAGTGCGCCGTCACCGAGGTGCCTGCCGACCGGTGGGAAAAGGCCCGCTTCTGGCACCCGGACATGGGCGTTGCCGGCAAGACATACACGTTCCGCGCCGGCGTGCTCGACAGTATCTATGCCTTCGATGCCGGCGCATTCGGCATGTCGCAGCGCGAGGCCATGTATATGGACCCGCAGCAGCGCGTGCTGCTCCAGGTTGCGTGGCGGGCGCTGGAAGACGCCAACATGTCGGTATCCTCCCTGCACGGCGAGAATGTCGGCGTCTATATCGGCGCCTCCAGCCTCGACCATGCCAACCTGACGGTCGAGGATCCCGCGGCAGCCGGCCCTTACTTCATGACCGGCAACACGCTGTCGATCGTCTCGAACCGCATTTCGCACATCTTCGGGCTCAGCGGCCCGAGCATGACGGTCGATACGGCCTGTTCGTCTTCGCTGGTCGCGCTTGACCAGGCCTACCGTGCGTTGAATTCCGGCGAAATCGACACGGCCATCGTCGGCGGCGTCAACATCCTCGCCCATCCCCTGCCCTTCGTCGGCTTTGCGCAGGCCCGCATGCTGTCGCCGGAAGGCCTCTGCCGCGCCTATGACAATGACGGTGCCGGCTACGTCCGCGCCGAAGGGGCGGTCGTCTTCGTCCTGCGCCGGACAGATCGCGCCCGCCGCGAACGCGACCGGAGCTATGGCCGTATCGTGGCGTCCGGCGTCAATTCTGCCGGGCGGACCAACGGTATTTCGCTGCCATCGCGGGAAGCCCAGGCAAACCTGCTGCGGGCGATCTATGAAGGCAACGGCATCGACCCGAACCAGGTCGCCTTCGTTGAAGGACACGGAACGGGGACGAAGGTCGGCGACCCGGCCGAGGTCTGGTCGATCGGGACCGTCATCGGCAAACCGCGCAATGCGCCGGTGCCGATCGGGTCCATCAAGTCCAATATCGGCCATACGGAACCGGCATCCGGTCTGTTCGGCATGCTGAAGGCGCAGATGGCGCTGGAAAGCAACTATCTGCCGGCTTCGCTGCACTTCGAAACGCCGAACGAGAACATCGACTTCGAAGGGCTGAACGTGCGCGTGACGGCCAACCCGATCGAGCTTCTGAAGGGCAAGCGGGCGCGGCTTGCCGGCATCAACTCCTTCGGCTTTGGCGGCGCGAACGCGCATGTGGTCATTTCCGACCCGGAGCAGGCGGTCGAGGACAAGAGCCTGACCGCCGGGACCAGCCATGTTTTCCTCGCCAGCGCCCACACCGCGAGCGCGCTGGAAGCCTTGCTTGAAGACTACAAGGGGCGGTTTGCGCGTGCCTCGCGTCAGGATGTGCGCTCCATCGTTTCGGCATCCGGCGCCAACCGGACGCAGATGCGTCATCGTTTCGTGGCGCGCGCTGAGAATGCGGAGGACATCGTCCGCGCCATTGCGCGCCATCTGGAAAAGCCGGCCTCCGACATCGGCGAGACCGGTGAAGCCGTGGTGCGCGACGCGCGGGTCGCTTTCGTGTTTTCCGGCAACGGCTCCCAGTTTGCCGGCATGGGTGTCGATGCGTTCCGGGAAAACCTGCACTTCCGCCAGAGCTTTACCTCGATTGCAGCGCTCTTCCGCTTCCATTCCGACCTCGACCTTGTCGAGGTGCTGACGGACCCGGACCTCGACAAGAAGCTGTCGGACACCAAGATTGCCCAGCCGCTGCTGTTTGCCGTTCAGGCTGCGCTGTCGGATTCGCTCGTGGCAATGGGCATCAAGCCAACGGCCGTCTTCGGCCATTCCGTCGGCGAGATTGCCGCTGCCTATGCGGGCGGCGCGTTGACGCTTGTCGATGCCGTCGCGATTGTCGCCAAGCGCTCGCTGCACCAGGACATGCTGGCCGGCCAGGGCACCATGGCCGCCGTCATGCTCGGCGAGGAGCAGGCCCGTGCCTTTGCCGATGCGCGCGGTTTCGACGCGATCTGCATTGCAGCCACGAATGCGCATAATTCCGTGACCATCTCCGGTCCGGTCGATCAGGTCCACGCCTATCGCGAGCAGGCGCGCAAGGCGAAGATCCCGGCCCAGGTCCTCGACATCAACTACCCCTTCCACCACCCGATCATCGACCAGGCGAAGGAGGCGTTCCTTTCGGATCTGCCGGATATCGCGCCGCGCACGAGCGATATTGCCTATCTTTCGACAGTCACGGGCGCCCGTATGGACGGGGATCAGCTGGATGCCGGCTACTGGTGGCGCAACGTGCGCGAGCCCGTGCGCTTCCAGCAGGCGACCGAAGCCGCGATCGCACTCGGCTGTTCGCTGTTTTTGGAAATGTCGCCCCGCGCGATCCTGTCGTCCTACCTCAAGGAAACGGTGAAGCAGTCATCGGCACCCGGCACCGTCATTCCGACACTTCTGCGCGATGCATCTGAAAAGGGTCACGATCCCGTATCGCGTTCCATGGCGCGCGCCGTTGCCCATGGCGCAGCCGTCGAGACAACACGCGTGTTTGGCCGACGCAATGCAGCCGTCAGCCTGCCCGGTCTTCCTTTCGAACCTGCCGACCTGCGGCCGGCATCGACCACAGACTCCAGCGATATTTTCGGCCGCGGCGGCCACCACGTCTACACGCTTGCCGGCTGGCGGGTCGATCCGAACGGGTCGGTCTGGAAGAACCATATCGATGCCCATCTCTTCCCCGACCTTGCCGAGCACGTTGTGGACGGCAAGGCCATCCTGCCGGGCAGCGGCTTCATCGAGATCGCGCTGCAGGCGGCCCGCCGCTTCCACGGAACCGACAGTGCGGAGATCGTCAATCTCGAGATCGCGCGTCCGCTCGAACTGATCGNATCGCGCTGCAGGCGGCCCGCCGCTTCCACGGAACCGACAGTGCGGAGATCGTCAATCTCGAGATCGCGCGTCCGCTCGAACTGATCGAGGGGCGTATCATGGAGTTGTCGACCGTCGTCTCGCCCGAGACAGGCGACATCGAGATCCGCTCGCGCGAGCGGCTGACGGAAGACGACTGGGCGGTGCATGCGGTCGCGCGCAGCCGCAAGCCCGTGCCCTTTGCGGCTGCTCCGTTCGCGCTGCCCGCCGACCGTGGCCCGAAGACGGCGTCGGTGACACCGGAAAAGGCCTATCACACGGCGCGTCAGTTCGGCCTCGATTACGGTCCTCGCTTCCAGCTTCTTGCGAAAGCAACAGCTTACGGTGAGCGCTTCGTCGAGGTGGAACTCAAGGACGCCGCCGCGCCCGGCCATCCCATGGCGGTCTACGACCTCAACCCGATGTCGGTGGATGCGACGTTCCACGGGCTCGTGGCGCTGTTTGACCGGTTCTCGGGCGAACGGGGTGGCGCACCCTATATTCCCGTACGCTTCGGCAGTATCCGCTTCATCGCACCGGGCGTACCCGTGAAGAAGGCGCTGGTGGAAATCGAACGCGTCAGCGGCAATTCCATCAAGGCGAAGTTCCACTTCTATTCGAAGTCGGGCGAGCTGATCGCAGCCTTCGAGGATTGCCGGTTCCGCCGCACCTATCTGCGTCAGCACAAGGGACTGCGGGAACTCGCCTTCCACTACGAGACGGTGCCGAGCCTTGCCGTCTTCGCGGCGCCAGATCGTCGTCCTACGCTTACGGATAACCTGCTGGCAACACCGGCAGAAACGGGTATCGACGAGACCTCTCTGCTCATCAATGCCGCGATCTATCGCGCCTGCCACGAGATCGCACTGAAGCTCGCGCGCGGCGGCCGGACGATCGAAACGCGGAAAATCGGCGGCGATTTCGAATTCCGCTGCTTCCTTGAGAACTGCCTGCTGATCCTCGAAGACGCGGGTCTCTGCCAGAACCAAAACGGCACGGTGACGATTGAGCCGGAGTTCTCTCTGCCGGCCGTCGGCGAAATCCTGACCGAGCTTTATGCCGACCGTTCGGACCGGGCTGTCGAGGCGGTGCTGGTGAACAATGCCTATGTCGAGGCGCTCGCCCGCATCGAGCAGGCAGGCCAGCGGCAGGAGGCCGAGGCCCCTGCCCGCAAGCCGTTCATCTCGGAGGCGACCGCCGATCATCAGTCCGTACACTCCGCCGCTGCCCGCCAGCGCGCCGAAACGGTGCTCGCTGCCATCGAACGCGCGCTCAAGGCCGCGCCGGGTGCGGCTCTGCGCCTTCTCGAACTCGGGACGGTGTCGCCGAGCTTCAGCCGCAAGGTTGCTGATCTCGCCGGCCGTCATGGCGCAACGCTCGCCATTTTCGAGCCACGCGAGAACCCTCAGCGTAACCTTGAACTGACGTTCGAGACCTCCGCGCATGTCACGGTTCTGGCAAAGGACAGCCTTGCTGCCCTCCCCGTCTTCGACCTCGCCTTCAGCGCATCCGACAGCCTGCAGATGCTGATCGAGGACAATGCCGCGCTGCGCGCCGCCTTCCGCGGCGAGGCAGCCCACGAACGCAAGCTGATCGCAGCCGTGGGTGGCCCCGGCATCTTCGCCGACTTCGTGTTCGGCATGAGCGAGGGCTGGTTTGCCCGCAGCCAGGCGTCGGAGTTCCCGATCGGCAAGGTCGCCTCTGCCAGCCAGTGGCAGAAGCTCTTTGAAGATCTCGGCGTCGCGGAAGCCCGCGTCGATGAGATCGAGGTTGCGACAGGCGCGCTGATCGGCATCGAGACGGCCATTGGCAGCCTTGCAGGCAAGGCTGCGGAAGACGTCGACGTCGAGGACGCCGAAACGATCCTGCTGGTGCCCGCCGGCGCCAGGCCGGCCAAGCCGGATGGTCATGTGGTGACCGCGAGCCTCAAGGGCGATCTTGCCGCCGACAAGGCCGAGATCGGCAAGGCGATCCGGGCGCTGCGCGGCCGTGTGGTGCGCGCCCTCTATCTGTCCCCCGCCGTCAAGGCTGAGGATGCAAAGGCCGCATCAATCCTCGAGGATCGCGTGCTGCATCTCAGCGCTTTCGCGGAGGCCGTGCGCGACCACTTCGGTGCGAGCGAACCGGCTGCTGCGCAGCGTCCGCGCCTGGTCGTCTTCGCGCCTGGTGGCGCCCCTGTCACCGGCACGCGGACCACAAGCCCCGTCAATGCGGGCCTTTGGGTGTTCGGCCGCGTTGTGCAGAACGAATACGACCTGATCGACCTCCATCTCGTTGATGCCGATGGGGCCGAGGCAAGCGCCGTCAAGGCGGCCCTGCGTCTGGCGTCTGCGGATGCGGGCAACCGGGAATGGGTCGTGGATCCCGCAAGCGGACGGCTGGGCGAAGTGCGCGCCGTTCCGGGCCCCGTGGGCGCAACGAGCGGCATGACGCATGCTTTCGAGGCCGCCACCATCCGCCAGCGCGTGTCCTCGCAGGTGGGCAGCATCGCCTGGGAAGAGACCGACATTCCGAAGGCGGGCGCCGGCGAGATCGTCGTCAAGGTGGCCGCTGCCGGCCTTAATTTCCGCGACGTGATGTGGGCCATGGGCCTGCTGCCGGAAGAAGCGCTGGAAGACGGCTTTGCAGGGGCCACAATCGGCATGGAGCTTTCCGGCCATGTTGTCGCCGTCGGCGAAGGCGTGAGCGATCTTGCCGTGGGCGACGCCGTCATGGCGATTGCCTCGGATGCCTTCTCCACCCATGCCGTCGTCTCGCGCGCAGGGGTCGCACGGCTCCCGTCGGGTCTCGATCCGGTCGCGGCAGCAAGCGTTCCCGTCGCCTTCCTGACGGCCTATTACGCCATGGTGGAACTCGGCCGTATGCAGGCGGGCGAAACGATCCTCATCCATGGCGCGGCGGGTGGCGTCGGCCTCGCGGCAATCCAGATCGCCAAGCTTAAGGGCGCGAAAATCATCGCCACCGCCGGCACGCAGGAGAAGCGCCGCTTCCTCACCATGCTCGGCGTCGACCATGTGTTCGACAGCCGCACGCTGGCCTTCGTGGAAGATGTGCGCCGCGTGACGAATGGTGCAGGCGTGGACCTCGTTCTCAACTCGCTCTTTGCCGATGCGATGGAACTGAGCCTCCAACTGGTGAAGCCCTTCGGCCGGTTCCTGGAACTTGGCAAGCGCGACTATTACGGCGACAGCAAGATCGGCCTTCGGCCGTTCCGCCGCAACATCAGCTATTTCGGCATCGATGCTGACCAGTTGCTCGTCAACCAGCCGGCGCTGACCCGGCGGATCTTCACCGAGATCGGTGCGCTGTTCGAGGAAGGTCGCCTGTCGCCCCTTCCCTTCCGCGCCTTCGATCACGACGAGATCGGCAACGCCTTCCGCCTGATGCAGAATGCAGGGCATATCGGCAAGATCGTCGTGCTCCCGCCGGTGGCCGGCCGCGACGAGGTGGCGAGCATGTCGGTGCGCCGCATGAAGCTTTCCGGCGAGGGCGTGCATCTCGTCATCGGCGGCATCGGCGGCTTCGGCCTGGTTGCCGCCAACTGGCTGGTGGAAAAGGGTGCGCGACGCATCGCACTCTGCTCGCGCCGCGGCGTAGCGGATGCCGAGACGAAGGCGGCCATCGCGCGTTGGCAGAAGCTGGGCGTCACCGCTTCGGTCCATGCCTGCGACGTCACGAACCGGGAAGCGGCGACCGAGCTTCTGGCAACGCTGCGCGCCGAGGCCCCGATCAAGGGCATCGTGCATGCCGCCATGGTGCTGGATGACGCACTGATCAGCAATCTCTCGCGCGAACGCAACCATCCGGTCATCGCGGTCAAGGCTGAGGGTGCCGGCATCGTGGATGCGCTGACACGTGGCGACGATCTCGACCTCTTCCTGATGTTCTCCTCGGCCACGACGCTTGTCGGCAATCCCGGCCAGTCCAACTATGTGGCGGCGAACGGCTATCTCGAAGGTCTGGCCCGGGCGCGGCGCGCGGCCGGGCTTGCAGGTCTTGCCGTGGGCTTCGGCGCGATTGCCGATACCGGCTATCTCGCGCAGAACACCGACGTGAACGACCTCCTGTCCAAGCGTATCGGCAAGACGGCGCTCAAGGCGCAGGTCGCGCTCGATCAGGTCGAGGCCTATATCGAGGCCGATCCAGGCACGGTGGATGCCGCAACCGTCATGATCTCCGAGATCGACTGGCAGGCCGCCCGCAACCTTCCGGTGGCACGCCAGGCGCTCTTCGAGATCGTTCTGCGCAGCGCCGACCAGCATGCCGGCGGCGGCGATGGCGCGACGATGGACCTCGTCGCGATGATCGAGGGCAAGTCGGCGCAGGATGCCGAACAGGTTCTGTTCGACGTGGTGGCAAGCGAGATCGCCGCGATCCTGCGTGTCTCCAAGGACACGATCTCGCGCAACAAGGTGCTGAAGGAAATCGGGCTCGACAGTCTCATGGCCGTCGAACTCGGCATGAGCTTCCAGCAGAACACCGGTTTCGACATGCCGCTGTCAGGCGTTGCCGATACGACCACGGTCGGCGATGTCGCCCGAAAGCTCTATGAAAAGGTCAGCAAGCGCGACCAGGGCGGCGACGAGGAGGCCGATGCCGGCGATCACAAGCTGGTGGCGGAACTGGCCCAGCGACATGTGGCCACGGCCGGCGAACCGGAGAAGGCGTTGAAGCAATGAGCGATCGCGACACGACAGACTCGGCCCGCAAGATGAAGAGCAGCGTAAAAGAGAGCCTGCTGGACCGGATGCGCAACACGCACCAGTCCTCCGAGCGCAATCGCGCGGCGCGTGCCGAACGCGAGCTGCCGCCGCCGGTGCGCCGGCAGCAGGCCCGTTTCGAGGATCTGCCGGAATACAAGCAGGTGATGACGCAGAAGCTGGTGAGCGAGCAGATGGGAATTGCCAATCCCTTCTACCGCGCCCACCAGACGGCTGCGGGTGCGACGACCATCATCGACGGGCGCGAGCTCATCAACTTCGCCTCCTACGACTATCTCGGCCTCAACCGTCACCCGAAGGTGCTGGAAAAGGCGGCAGAGACGATCAAGACCTTCGGGATTTCCGCCTCTGCCAGCCGGCTGGTGGCGGGGGAGCGGCCGGTTCACCAGCAGCTCGAGGAAGCCATCGCGCGGTTCTACGGCGTGGATGCCGCCGTCAGCTTCGTCAGCGGCTACCTCACGAATGTCGCGGCGATCAGCTGCCTGATGGGGCCGCAAGACCTCATCGTGCATGACGAGTTCATCCACAACAGCGCGCTATCGGGCATAAAGCTGTCGGGCGCGACACGTCGGTTGTTCAAGCACAATGACGCAGCCGACCTTGAACACGTGCTGCGCACCGTTTCGGGTGACTATCGCCGCATCCTCGTCATCGTAGAGGGCATCTATTCCATGGATGGCGACGTCGCCAACCTGCCGGCGATCCTGAAGCTGAAGGCCGAATATGGCTTCTGGCTGATGGTGGACGAAGCGCATTCGCTGGGCGTGCTCGGCAAGCGCGGGCGTGGCACGTTCGAGCATTTCGACATCGATCCCAAGCAGGTCGATATCTGGATGGGCACGCTGTCGAAGACGACCTGCAGCTGCGGCGGCTATGTGGCCGGCAGCGAGGCGCTGGCGGCGGTGCTGAAGGCGCAGGCCGGCGGCTTCGTCTATTCGGTCGGTCTTGCCCCGGCGCTTGCCGCATCCGCCATTGCGAGCCTCGAGATCGTGGCGCGCGAGCCGGAGCGCACGGCGCGGCTGCGTCACAATGGCGAACTCTTCCTGAAGCTTGCGCAGGAAGCCGGGCTCGATACCGGCCTCAGCGTCGGCTACTCCGTCGTGCCTGTGCTGGTGGGGGATTCGCTGCGCGCCGTCCAGCTTTCCAACGAGCTGCTGGCTGCCGGTGTCAATGCGCTGCCGATCATCCACCCGGCCGTGCCGGAGGGTCTGGCCCGCCTGCGCTTCTTCATCACCAGCGAGCACACGGATGCACAGATCCGCGAGACCGTGCGTCTGACGGCGGAAAAGCTCAAGGCACTGACAGACCGGAATTTCGGCCTCGGCTCGGTCGATGTCGAGCAAATGATGAAGCTGCTCGCAAGCCGCTGAGAAAGACGGTCCGATGGCGCATTCCGGCAGGCCGCATGTGATCGTCACGGGCGGATCGAGCGGCATCGGCCTTGCCGTCGCCCGCCTCTATCGCGCACGCGGGGCGCGCGTGACGCTGATCGCCCGCAGCATGGATCTTCTGGAAGAGGCACGCCAATCGCTCGGAAGCGAGGGCACGGCGGCGGAGGCGGCCGACGTGGCCGATCGCGCGGCTCTGGAGGCGGCTGTCTCGCGTGCCGTGGCGCGCTTCGGCCCCTGCACCATCCTCGTTTCGTCCGCCGGCATTGTCGAGCCCGGCGCCTTCGACGGGCAGCCGGCCGACCTTTTTGACCGCCAGATCGCCGTCAACCTCACCGGAACCGCCAATGCGGTGCGCGCCGTTCTTCCCGTCCTGCGGCAGGCCGGCGGCGGCAGCATCATGCTCGTCTCCTCCGGGGCGGCGCTCATCGGCATTCACGGCTATGCGGGCTATTGCGCCTCCAAACATGCGCTGCGCGGCTATGCCGGAGCGCTGCGCAGCGAGGTGAAGGCGGACGGCATCCGCGTTTCCATCTGCTATCCGCCGGACACGCAGACGCCGCAGCTGGCGCGCGAACTGGACAGCCGCCCACCGGAGGCGCAAGTCATCATGGGCAAGGTCAAGCCCGTATCGGCCGAGGTGGTCGCGCGCGGCATCGTGGCCGCGATCGATGCCGGCCGCTTCGAGACCTTCTTCACGCCCACGCTCTGGGCGCTGGCGCGCTTCGGACCGCTCGTCTCCCCGCTCATCCATGCCGTCTTCGACCGGCAGATCGCTGCCCTCAGGAAAGGCCGGGGCCGCGCCTGACGCCGCGCGACGGGCAAACAGGCCGGTGGAAGACGGGACGCCATCTTGTCGTGCGGCCTGTTTGCGCCTAAAGCACGAGACGGGAAGAGAACGGCATCGTGCGAGGGGGTCACCACCCCGGTCCCGCACGAAATGAGGCAGAGCGCGGCCGATGGCAGGCCGCCAGCAGACGGATGTTTTTGCGTTGATCCCCTTGCGCCTTCATGACTATCCTGTCCTGCTAACGCTCGGGACCTTCACGCTCAGTTTCATCGTTTCGGTGTTCATGGACCGTTTCGCCGTGCCGAAGCGGGTGCGGCGCGCCAAGCGGCAGGGCATGACCTGGAAGAACTACGTCTTCGACGTGGCGGTACGCCTGCCGATCATTGCGCTGGTCTTTGCCGGCTTCTTCGCGATTTCCTGGCGGCCGCTCTATGCGGGTGCGGGGACGATGAGCTTCTTCATCATTTTCATGGCGATCTCGCGCGCCAAGTTCCAGTTCATCCGCGAGCCGCTGGTCTTCTCCGACATCGCGCTCGTGGCCGACGTCTTCAAGTACAAGACGATCTTCTACGCCTCCAAGCTCAACATCGTCTTCTGGATCGTCTCCTTCTCCTATGTGTTCGGTGTTTCGGGCCTCTATATGTGGTTCGAGCCGCATGTGCTGCCGGAACACAATCACCTCTTCTGGATCTTCGTGATGTGGCTGATCGCCAACGTCACCTGGTTTCTGCTGTTCTTCGCGCCCATCAATGCGCCGATCGCCGCCACGGTGCAGCGCTTCATGCCGGTCATCGAGCCGCGGCTGATCACGGTCAGGTTCGGCACCTTCTGTTCGGTCATCTTCAACTTCCTGATCTGGCTCGGCGTGCGGCGCGAGAAGATCGTGGCGGAGATGTCGAACCGCATTCTTGCCGCCTTCCAGGATCTCATCGATCAGTACACCACCGACAAGGCCCCGGTCGTCGTCGTCTGGCAGTCGGAGTCCTTCATCGACATGCGCCATTTCGACGTGCCGGGCCTGGCGCTGCCGACCATCGACCGGATGAAGCAGCGCGCCGTGCAATGGGGACGGCTGAACAGCGTCTTCGAGGGCGGCTATACGCTGCGCACGGAATTTGCCGTGTTGAGCGGCCTGCAGCCGGATGACATCCATGTGGATGCCAGCTACCCCTATCTTCGCGCCAGCCATTATGCCGATGTCGTCTGGCCGGGCAAAATGCGGGCTGCCGGGTGGAAGACGCATTTCGTGCATCCCTATGACCGCACCTTCTTCCTGCGCCACAAGGCCATGCCGCAGCTTGGCTTCGACCACATGTCGATGCTCGACAGTTTCGACCACGATCCCGGCCGCGACGGCCCCTATGTCAACGATGACAAGCTGACCGAAAAGGTGCTGGGCATCTGCGAGGAAGTGCCGGAGGATCAACCCGGCCTTGTTTTCGTTGCCAGCATGGCCAATCACGGCCCCTGGGAGCCTGATCGCGTTCCCGGCATGACCGATCCGGTCGAGATCTACCTGGAACTGCTGCAGCAATCCGACCGGGCCCTCGCCAAGCTGCTCGACGGGCTGAACCACCTCGACCGGCCGGTCTGGCTGCTCTTTTATGGCGATCATGCGCCGCTTCTCAAATCCTTCGCCGACCCCTTCCCCGATCCGCGCACGGACTATTTCATCGTGCCGCTGTCGGCAGCGCGCAAGGCGCAGCATGCCCCGACCTTCCCGAAGAACGAGGACCCGGCCAATCTGGTGCGCGTGCTGCTCAACCATGCCGGCCTCAACAAGGAAAGGCTGAGCTGAGGGTGAGCGAAGCGCCACGCACCGAAACACCGCCGGCCGCCCGCACCTTCCTGTTTCTGGAAGGACCGTCCTCGCTGCTCTTCGTCTACATCGCGCGCGCGCTGGAAAAACGCGGCCACCGGTGCCTGCGGATCAACCTGAATGCCGGCGATCAAATCTTCTGGCGCCATGGCGGGGCGACCGCCTATCGCGGCACCGCAGCCAACTGGCCGGGTTTCGTCGAGCGCTTCATGCTTTTGAACCGCGTGGACGAGCTGATCCTGCTCGGCGAGGAGCGGCCCTATCATCAGGCCGCCTGCGCGGCGGCACGGCGCAACGGCGTCAGGATTTCCGTGGTCGAGATGGGCTATCTGAGACCCGACTGGATCACGATCGAGCGGGAGGGCATGTCATCCAACTCCCGCTTTCCGCGCGACCCCGCGCAGATCCTTGCCGCCGCCGAGGGCCTGCCGGAGCCGGACTGGACGCGGCGCTACAGCCAGACCTTCGTGGCCGATGCCGGGCTCGATCTCGTCTACAACCTGCCGAATGTCTTCCTCTGGTTCCTCTATCCGCATTATCGCCGCCATGCGATCTTCCATCCGCTGGCGGAATACGTGGGGTGGATCCGCAGGCTGGCGACAGGAAAGCGGCGCGCGGCGACCGCGCAAGCGCGGATCGACCGGTTGCTGGAAAGCGAGCGCCCGTTCTTCGTCTATCCGCTGCAACTGGAGACGGATTTCCAGCTGCGGGCACATTCGCCCTATCACAGCCAGAAGCAGGCGATCGACGAGATCCTGTCTTCCTTCGCTGCCCATGCGCCGGCCGATACCACGCTGGTCATCAAGGTTCATCCGCTCGACAACGACCTTATCGACTGGGAAGCCTATGCGAAGGCCCGCGCCGAGGCGCTCGGGATTTCCCACCGCATCCTCTATCTCGACGGCGGTGATCTGGCGCTGCTCCTCGGCCGCAGCCAGGGCGTGGTGACGGTCAATTCGACCGTTGGGCTGCATGCCTACCAGCAGGCCGTGCCGGTCAAGGTTCTGGGATCGGCGGTCTTCGATGTCGAGGGGCTCTCGGACCAGCGGCCGCTGGACGTTTTCTGGGCAGAGCCGCACCAGCCTGATCCGGTTCTGCTATCGGCCTTTCTGCGGCTGATGGCGGCGACGATCCAGGTGCGCGGGAACTTCTATTCGCTGGAGGGTGCACGGGCGGGTGCGGAGGCGATCGCGGCGCGGCTCGATGCGCGCGACGTGAACGAGCCCGGCGCCTATGTGGATCCCGCGCCGCGCCGCAAGCCCGTCAAGCGGGCGTGGCCCCAAGGGCTTAGCTGACGGACGTCAGATCACGCCGGCGCGCAGCAGGTCGTGGATGTGCAGCACGCCGGTCGGGATACCGGCCTCATCGATCACGAAGAGCACCGTGACCTTCTGGTCCTGCATCGCCTTCAGCGCAGCACTTGCCAGCATGCGGGCGGGCGCGGTGCGCGGGTGGCGCGACATGACGGCATCGACAGGCGTCTGCATGAGGGCGGGCGACATGTGGCGGCGCAGGTCGCCATCGGTGATGACGCCGATGAGCTTTCCGTCGCCGTCGGTCACGCCCGCTACGCCGAAGCCTTTGGAGGTCATGACGATCAGGGCTTCGCTCATCTGTGTGCCGAGCGGCAAAAGCGGCATGGCCTCGCCGGAATGGGCGAGTTCGCCGACCAGCATCAGTTGCGCGCCGAGCTTGCCGCCGGGATGGAAGACCTTGAAATCCTCGGCCGAGAAACCGCGTCCCTCGAGAAGGGCGATGGCAATCGCGTCACCGACGGCGAGCTGAAGCAGCGCGGAGGTGGTAGGTGCCAGCCCATGCGGACAGGCCTCGACCACCTTGGGCAGCACGACGGGCACATCGGAATTGCGCGCGAGAACGCTTTCGGCACCCGATGTCAGCGAGATGATCGGCACGCGGAAACGCTTGGCATAGGTCAGCATATTGGCGAGTTCCGCCGTTTCGCCAGACCAGGACAGCAGAAGCAGGATATCGTCCGAAGTGACCATGCCGAGATCGCCGTGGCTGGCTTCGGTGGGATGGACGAAATAGGCCGACGTTCCGGTCGAGGCGAGCGTGGCGGCGATCTTGCGGCCGATGTGGCCGCTCTTGCCGACACCGGAGACGACGACGCGGCCACGTCCGGCGGCGATCAACGCCACGGCGTCGACGATGCTGCGCGACAGGGCGAGATCCGTCTCGAAGGCAGCCTTCAGCGCCACGACCCCATCGACGGTGGCGGTGAGGCTTCGCGTTACGGAGGCCCGTGCGCGGGTCTCGTCCGACGTTTGCGATGTCAGGGGTCTCGGTGCCATGGGCCAGTCCTCGGCGTCTGCCTTGTGATTGGCACCCTGCTAAACCCCTTCGCGCATCAGATCAACGCCGTATGCTGTCCAAGGGGCCGCCTACGGTCAGATTCGGGGATGCGCGCTTGTCGCTTTCCGCCTGCCGGTCGTTGACCGGTTGACTGGCCCGGGTCGCGGGCCGGCGCGGATGCACCGGCCAAGGATCAAGGCAGGCTCTCTTCGCCATCAGGCGACTTACGCCGCGAGACCAGCCTGAGTGGGGTTGGCGCGGACCGGCGGGCCGGCAAAGAGGCCGCGAATGGCGGCCTGCGCCTCTTCCACGCTCGAAAAGCGCTGCGCGTCGAGCGCCCACACGTGGTACTTGACGGCCAGGAACTTCAGGCGGTCGTGGTCCGGGACGACGACGCCGACGGGTTCACCGTTGAATTCGATAACTTGCTTGCTCATGCGCATACTCCCGCTGCATGGGGTCGCCATGCAGGCTTCAAAGTCTTCGTGATGTCGGAAACGTAGATCTTTCGGTCACATTCGGCAGGAAGCCGATGCAACCACGCGTTTGCCCGTCACACGACAACGGGAGATCGAACCGCGGATAGCGTTGATGCAGGCGGAACCGGACATGCCACTCTCCTCTAGCTCGCTTTGAAGGCCATGATTCCTGCTTGGAACCATGAAGCCAAGATAGAATTTTCTATCTCTATACTCAACTACCATGACAGGTTTACGAAAAATAATTTCGTTTTTCCTGCCATTCGACCGAAATCAGAAACGGCCTGTTTCGATCCGGGCCATAACTGGGAAGGTCATACCCCCAAATCAAGAGGGCCGCGGAAAATTCCGCGGCCCTCCTTGTCTGCGATCAATGCGACGGAAATCAGGCTTCCGCCTTTGCCTCGCCCGTGCGGGTCACCTCGCGGTCCTTCCACCAGCGGCTGAGGAAGAGCAGAATCGGTCCGCCGATGTAGATCGACGAGGTCGTGGCGACGATGACGCCGAAGACCATGGGCCAGGCAAAGGGCTTGACCGGATCACCGCCCCAGATGGCCATGGGCACCAGCGACAGGAAGACCGCGACCGAGGTGAAGATGCACCGCATCACCACCTGGTTGATCGACATGTCGATCAGCTGGCTGAAGGGCATGGTCTTGTACTTGCGCAGGTTCTCGCGCATGCGGTCATAGACGACCACCTTGTCGTTGACGGAGTAGCCGATCAGCGTCAGCAGGGCGGCAATGGCCGTCAGGTTGAAGTCGATCTGGAACAGCGCGAAGAAGCCGATCATCTTGGTAATGTCCAGGATGAGCGTGACGATGGCCCCGATCGCGAAGTGCCATTCGAAGCGCCACCAGATGTAGATCAGGATGGCGAGCATGGCGAGGCCGACGGCGAGGAAGCCGGAGCGGGCCAGTTCCGTCGAGATGGTCGGGCCCACGACTTCCGTGCGCTCGAAGGTGGCGTCGGGCACAAGCTGCTGCACACGATCGCGGATCGCGTTCAGTGCCGTTGTCTGCTCCTGTTCACCGCCCGGCTGGCGCTGCACGCGGATCAGGACCGACGTGCCCTGGCCAAACTCCTGCAGCGCGACTTCGCCGTAGTTCAGCTCCTCGAGCCCCTTGCGAAGCGGCGCAAGATCGATCGGCTGCTTCGAGGTCGCCTCCACCTGGATACCGCCCACGAAGTCGATGCCGTAGTTGAGGCCCGGCGTGAAGAACAGGATGACCGAGGAGATCGACAGGAAAGCCGACATGCCGATGGCGATGAAGCGGCCGCGCATGAAGGAGAACTGCGGCAGCTGCGGCACCTTGCCGAAGAGCGAGTGGATCTCGATCTTCTTCATCTTCCGGCGGGCGACGACCTCATGCATCATCATGCGCACGATGGTGATCGAGGTGAACATCGAGATCACGATGCCGATCATCATGGTGATGGCGAAGCCGCGAACCGGGCCCGTGCCGAACATGAAGAGCAGGATGGTGCCGACGAGCGTCGTCACGTTGCCATCGACGATGGTGGCGAAGGCCTTGTTGAAGCCGAGGTCGAGCGCCTTCATGGCGCCGGCGCCGGCAGCGGTTTCTTCGCGGATACGGGCATTGATGAGGATGTTGGCATCCACCGCCATGCCGATGCCGAGAATGATGCCGGCGATGCCGGGCAGCGTCAGCGTCGAGCCCAGAAGGCCAAGCACTGCGATTGTGAAGATGGTGTGCAGCACGAGGCCGAAATTGGCGATCCAGCCCCAGGCGCCGTAGAGCACGACCATCATGGTGACGACGGCAAGAAGGCCGGCGGCACCGGTGTAAAGACCCATCTGAATCGAGTCCGAACCGAGGTTGGGACCGACCGAACGCTCCTCGATGATGGTCAGCGGCGCCGGCAGCGCGCCGGAGCGCAGCAGGGCGGAAAGAACCGTGGCTTCCTGCGCCGTGAAGTTGCCGCTGATTTGGCCCTGGCCGCCGATGATCGGCTCGCGGATGACGGGCGCGGTCAGCACCTTGCCGTCAAGAACGATGGCGAAGGGGCGGCCGACATTGTCGCGGGTGATATCGGCGAACTGGCGGGCGCCGAGGCTATCGAAGGTGAAGGAGACGATCGGCTCGTTGGTGCGCTGGTCGAAACCGGCCTTGGCATCGGCCAGACGCTCGCCGGAAATCGCGACGCGCGATTCGACCGCATATTTGCGGCCGTCATTCTGGCCGGGCAGGATGTCCACGCCGCGCGGCGGGGTGGTCGTGTTCGGATCGGTGGCCGGATCCACCATGTGGAAGCTCATCTGCGCGGTGGAGCCGAGAAGCTGGCGCAGGCGCGTCGGGTCCTGAAGGCCCGGCAGCTGCACGAGAATGCGGTCGGAGCCGACGCGCTGGATGAGCGGTTCGGCCACGCCGACCTGGTCAACGCGCTGGCGGATGATTTCAAGGCTCTGCTCGACGGCCTTGGTCATGCGGTCGGCAAGACCGGCTTCCGTGAGGCCGATGGTGATGGTCTGGCCATCGCCGCCAATGGCGATGTCGGACTGGCCGCCGCCGAAGCCGAGCGTGCCGCCCGTGGGGGCTGCGAGTTCCTGGAAACGCGGCAGGACGTTGGTGCGGTCCTCCGGCGTTGCCAGTTGCACGTTCACCTGGTCGCCGGCAAGGCGCACGGTGGCGCCGGACAGGCGCTGCTCGCGCAGGATACGGCGGGCATCGTCCATCAGCGTGTCGAGACGCGCCTTTCGAAGGCCGGCGGCATCGACTTCCAGAACGAGGTGCGAACCGCCGCGAAGGTCGAGGCCGAGCGTGACCTGGGATGCGGGAAGGTAGCGACCGATCGACTGCTGCATGGAGGCAGGCAGAACGTTCGGCAGCGCGGCGGCGATCCCGAACAGGGTCACCAGAATATAGGCCAGCAAGGCCCAGCGATTTGTGCGCATGGATAAAACCTTGGGCCCGGGCGGAGCGTGCTCCACGCGCGGGCGATTGCAGGATCATGAAAGGACAGACAGTCTGTCCCGCGAAGGGATCAGGCCTTGGCGGCCGGGGGCGCGCGAACGCGGTAATGGCTGGCGCAAGGAGCTCCGGCTAGGGAGATTGTGCCTGCGCAGCGGTCGCTGTCGACGAGACGAGGCAGGCCCAGCGAAGGAAGATCGGGAAGGATAAACGGCAAGGGGCCGCCGGACAGCGTCTTGCCGTCGGCTCTCTCGCCAAGGGCATGGGCGTCGGCGGCAAGGGTCGCCCGCAGCACCTGTCGTGCCAGCGCTGTCTCGCCGCCTTCCGGCGTGATGGAGCCGGAGGCACGGGCCGCGCGGGCGGCAGACGGATCGAAACCGGAGAGGGCGGCGAACTGCAGCGCGAAGAGGGCCACGGCCATGGCAAGCACGGGGCCAAGCCGCCGGCGGTATTCCGCCGGGCTCACGTCCCCTCTTCGCCTCGTGCGGCTCTTCACGTTGTTGCATCCTTGCTCTGCCGCGGCGCGTATGCGGGGCGGCAGACTGGTCGTTTCGTCGGGAGACACGGCTGAAGGTCGCGCGTCTTCGCCGGCCGCAGCAAAGCAGCCGTCACAGGCGCGGCACAGAACCATTCACGGTGGCGGAAGTCAATTCAAAGGCCGCTGCGAGGGCGCGATTCGCCCGCTTTGGTCTCCCAGGCCGGCAAAATGGTCGGCAATCCGCTCGGAATCATCGCGGAGCGCGCGGCGACGGCGCTGGAGCGCTCACCGTTGCGCTTCGCTTTTCCCGGCGGCAGCGCTCTGAACAATAGGTGACGCTGTCCCAGTCGCGCTCCCATTTCTTGCGCCAGACGAAGGGACGCCCGCAGGTCGGGCAGATCTTTTCCGGCAGGTTCTGCCTGGCGACGCCGCGTGGCATGGGAATGGTCCTTCTTTCTCTCCCGGACCTCCGGGCAATCCGGCGCCAGCTATTCTCTCTGCGCTCCGTCAGACGATTCTACGTGGCAGCGACAGCGATGGATC
This sequence comes from Rhizobium sp. SG2393, assembly GCF_042610495.1. Lineage (NCBI taxonomy): Bacteria > Pseudomonadati > Pseudomonadota > Alphaproteobacteria > Hyphomicrobiales > Rhizobiaceae > Rhizobium > Rhizobium sp. SG2393. Next base: position 133,464 of record NZ_JBHGAP010000011.1, on the reverse strand, counting down.
GCCACTTTTTCGCCACAAAATCCGAGGGCGAAAACGGCACTTTGAGATCGAACCGAGCGGTTCACACCTTCGTGAAGATCTTGAAATTTCCCAATTTCAGTCTCCTGCCGCAATCGTTAACGCGCGCGCCGCGTGCTTCGCCCACCCCTCTTCCGATCGCAATTCGAACCGCATGGTTCGCTCAAACTCCACGTTTTCCTGATAATTCAGGATCCTCTAATTTTATTATGTTCAGCGTTCCCTACGCTGCGCGTCGCACCGATTAAGGCATCGGCCAAAAGGGATTCGAGCGCTTTCCACTGTTCAACATTTGTTGACAGTGGTTTCCAACAATACATACTTCTCACCCGCATATTGAGGGACCATATCTATTCTCACAAGAGCACGAAACACTCTTGTACGACGTGTCGAAAGACGAAGGACTGCATTTCAGGACAGACCGCCAGCCTCCCCCAAGGAGGGCAGACAGGGCGGCCGGTGCATCCCCTTCGGTCCGGACCATCATGCGCCCAAAGGTGTAAGACGCATGGTTCTCCGGCTTCGGCCCGGCCGCTCCGACCGACGAATGGCGCCGCCAGAAGGACTGGCACGTGACGCCTTCGTGATCGCCCCGGTCGCAAGCAAATGAACCGGAAACAATGGAGATTCTATCATGTCCAAGACTATCAATGCCGCTCTCGCCGCCCTCGTTCTGACCACCTCGGTCGTCACCGGTGCATCCGCCGCCTTTGCAAGCGGCGACTACTACCCGGGCGTTTCCGAAACCCCGATCGTCAAGGCTCAGGCTCAGGCCGACACCGGCGCCAAGGTCGGCGCCCGTCTTGCCGGGATCGAAGGCGGTGACGGCGCCTACTACAAGGGTGTCGCCCACGGTCACGTCGACACCATGGCAACCGGCTCGATCAAGAAGAGCAACTCTATCCAGCCGGTCTTCAACAAGGGCGACTATTACCAGGGCGTCAGCGTCGAGTAATCGCGCAGAAGCCGGGCCAGGCCCCCAGCGAGCCTGGCCCCTCAACACCATCCAAGCCGGTTCCCGGAATGACGAGGGCGTTCGCGTCCGCGCCGGGTTCCTTATTGCACGCGCCGTCGAAGGCGCACCTGAACCCCACATAATGGAGATTTGATCATGTCCAAGACCATCAATGCCGCTCTCGCCGCCCTCGTCCTGACCACCTCGGTCATCACCGGTGCATCCGCCGCCTTCGCAAGTGGCGACTATTACTCGGGCGCTTCCGATACGCCGATCTTCCAGGGCCAGGCCAAGGCCGGCTCCGGCGCAACGCTGGCTGCCAACAATGGTGGCGACGGCACCTACTATCAGGGTGTCTCGCGCGATCCCGTCGATACTGTCGCCACGGGCTCCATCGTGAAGGGCAAGGCACCGCAGGCACCCGTCAACAAGGGTGACTACTACCAGGGCGTCGACGCCGAATAATCGGCCAGGCCAACAGGCCGGCGACTGTGCCGCCGGCGTGCCGGGCCCCGCGGGGCCCGGCTCACTGAACCCGAACTTTCCAAGGAATACTGCCATGACGAGGACGCTCGCGTCCGCGATGGGGACTTCGTTGTCCATCGCCTTTCTGACTGCCCTGACATTTTCGGCCGCAGCAGCGGAACAGCACGAGGGCGGCTTTGCCGCTGCCTGGACCGCGATTGCCGGAAACGGCGCCAACCAGTCCGCCGCCGCGCAGGCCATGCTCACCGATGACATGGAGACGGGCAGCGTGCTGACATTGCGAGCCTCGTCTTCGGCCTCTTCCGGCGCTGGTCTTTCCGCTGCCTCTGCAGCCATCGACCCGTCCACACCCTAACGCGCGGTCGACCCGACCCCGATTCGATCCGCCACTGAACCCTCCAGCGTTGCGCCTCGCGCCGCTTATCACACAAGGACCATGACCATGACCAAGACACTCGCTTCCCTCGCCGTCGTTGCCGCTGTTGCACTCGGCTCCGCGTCCTCCGCCTTTGCCGGCGGCAGCTATTATGACGGTGCCTCCTCCATGCCGCTCTTCCAGGGCCGTGCGGCGTCGACAGCCGGTACGGCTGCCGCTGTCAACAATGGCGGTGATGGCACCTATTATGCCGGCGCGTCGCGCAATGCTGTCGATGCGGTTTCGACGGGCTCGATCGTGAAGGGTGCTGCTCCGCAGTCGCCCGTCGAGAACGGCGATTACTATCCCGGCCTGTCGCGCTGAGCGGCCTGTCCTGACGTCTCGTCAGGGCGAAGCTACCCACTCCCGGAGCAGCGCGTGACGTGTGTCGCTGCTTCTCTTCGGCCGTCGGGCCGAGCCACCTGCCGGCGCGGTGCTGAACGACACGCGACCGGCCAAGGCGCCCTCAAACCGGGCGCACACAACAAAAGGAAAAGACCATGACCAAGACCCTTGCAACCCTTCTCGTTGCTGCCGTTGCCTTCGGCTCCGCCTCCTCCGCCTTTGCAGAGGGCGAATACTACAATGGCGCATCGGCCACCCCGCTCTTCCAGGGTCGCGCTGCATCGACGGCCGGTACGGCCGCCCGCGTCAACAATGGCGGCGACGGCACCTACTATGCCGGCGCATCGCGCAATTCCGTCGACAACGTTTCCACCGGCTCGGTGGTGCGTGGCGCTGCGCCGCAGAGCCCCGTTGAAAACGGCGACTACTACCCGGGCCTCTCGCGCTAAGCCGCGTCGCCTTACGGAGCGGACCGCTCACTCCAGGCGGTCCGTCGGCATCGGCTCCGGCCCCCACTGAGCCATGCCTTGAGCACCCCGGATCCCCCTCCGGGGTGTTTCCGTATCCGGCAACTGACGGTGACGGCAAAAAAGAGGCCGCTCGGCGCAGGGCGCCGGGCGGCCAGTCGGGACATGATCATCGATGTCGCCGGATGGCGACGACAGGCAAGGCCGGGCCGGAACGCTGGCTGGCCGCCTGGCGGCCACGGCGCTTCCTCCGGTCACGGGAAGACACTAGCGGCATCCTGTTGCCCGCCATTGAAGATGTTGGGTGCAATTTTAGGCAAGCCGACCTTTCCCCGCCGATGCAGCCGCAAGACCGGCAAGCACGCAGCAGGCACGTGCCATTTCAGCTTCGCTCAAGCTTGTTCTCATAGAAGGTCAGCACATGCCGGTGGAACAAGGATGGCGGCGAAGACAGGACCGCACCCTCCTTCGACACCAGACTTTTTCGCCGGCATGCCCATATTCCCTTCCGCATGAGGCGGGAGTGTCGCACATGGATCCGGAGAATTGCCGGGTTGGTGCATATAGCAGGCCGCTTTCCGCAGGCGGCATCCCTATGCCGAGGCGCCGGCGCGTCCCCACCTTGCGACGCGCCGTGCCCGGTGTCCGACTGTCGGCCAGAGCGCATGCGGGCGATCGCCCGGGAAGCCGCTGGCGATCCATGGAGCCAACATGCCCACACTTTCGATCGCCATTCCACTCGAGGCCGGAGAGGATCCGACCGGCGACATCGCGCTGCTGATTGCCGATCCGAAAGCAAGCCTGGAAGTGGTCGTCGGGGCGATGGCAGGCGTCGAAATGCCCGTCCCGTTGCAGGAGCTCGCCGCGGGCGACAGCCGGGTCAAGCTCGTGTCCACCGAGGCGGCGCATCGGCGCATGCTGTGGCACGCGACGCTGTCTGCCACGGAAGGGGAATGGATCTCGCTCATCCGGCCCGGCGATGCCATCGAGCCCGATCTGCACCAGATGGTTTCCTATATCGACTCCTTTCACTCGAACGTCGATGCGCTGGGCTGGAACGCGTTCCAGATCGATCCGACGGCGGTCCCCGGCAAGACGAGTTCGATTGCGATCCCCGCCAACTATCAGATCCACACCTTCGACAAGACCCATATGCTGAAGGCGTTCTTCCACTGGGAAAACAGCCTCAACGTGCCGAAGATGCCGTTCGGCCTCTACCATAGCGCCGTGCGTCGCACGCTCCTGGATGGCGTTCTCTTGCTGCCGACGACGGATGAATGGCAGACGCCCGTTCCGCAATATGAGTGGGCTGGAAAGGTTCTGCTGTTTGCCGAAAACCTTGCCTTCTGCGACCGTCCCCTGTCTGCGATCAACGCGCGCCCCTACACGCCGGTGATGCCGACCGCCGACACGTATTTCCTTTTCCATTCGGGCCTTGGCATCACCGGGGCCGTTGCCGAAACGCAGTTCCATGTTCTTCGCGAACTCGGCAGTCCCTGGCAGGTCGGCGATGCCTTTGTGCGGGCCTGCATGATCGACTGCATTCTCGAAACGGAGCGCGAGGCCTTCATCGCGAAGGGCAACGCCTATTTCGAATCGTTGCAGCGGTTCAACGGCGGCGCTCTTGAGCACTTGTTCCGGCCGGATTTCCGCGGCCCGCAGCCGCTGGATCTGCGGCGTGGCCTGAAGGACAACGTGCTGTTCGTCGAACGCTTTCTGGGCGGCGCCCAGACGGCAACGGAATTCTTCCGCGTGGCGCGCGCAATGCTCGCGCCGGTCGGCCTGATCTGTGGCGGCGTGACTGCCGCAGCCTGAGACGAGCAAGCGCTCGTCTCTCGCCTAGACCGCCGCGGATAGGGCAGGATCCGTGGCGGTTTCTTTTTTTTCCGGGACTACAGGCGGGCGAGGTCCGGATCATCCGGGAAGACGCCCCGAAAATGTGAAAGGCTGCCCTTGCTCTCCGTGCTGGTGCTTGCCCATGGCTTTGTGGCGAGCAAGGTCGGCCAGCCATCGCGGTGCGGCGCCTGGGTCGACAGGAACCATTCGACCGGTCCACTGCCGAGCAGGGCGGGAAAATCGACCAGGCCGGGCGCCTCGCACAGAACCCGATCGTAGAGCCTTGCAAAGGCATCGGCCGAATGGGCCGGGCGGCGCGTCCTGTCCATTGCCCGCATGGCCGCATGGCCAGTGGCAGAAAGGGCATCCGGATGATCAAGGGCCCATGCCAGACGACGTGCGGCAGCGGCAATATCCGGCTCCACGAAGCCCGTCACACCATGCTCGACGATGGCCCGTTCGCAGGGATTGTCCAGCACGATCGGAACGATGCCGAGCGACATGGCTTCCACCAGCGCATTTTCTGCCGTGCCGTAATGGCAGGGGTCCAGCAGATAAAGGAATATGCCAAGGCCCTCGAGCGCGGCACGTGGGTCTGGGGCATGGCCGGCAAGCCGGACGCGATCGGAATTGCGCATCGCGGCGGCCGCTCTGGCGACGGCGTTGTCCGGTGTGAAGCCACCATGGAATGTCACGCTGAACGCCCCGGAAACGGGCGCGGCTGCATCAATGGCGTCAAAGATGCCGGGATGCATCTTGGCGAAGTCGACCGTGCCGAGATAGCCGACGGCGCGCGGATTGCGCTGCACGGCCGGCTCCGCATCCGGCGCAACGGCAAAGCCGAAACCGGAACCGATCGCCTTGCAGCGCGGCGTCTCGCCTTCCGGCAGCGAACAGGACGAGGTGGCGACGAAAGCATTGCCGACAGCCTTCAGCCCCGACGGCAGGAAGGGTGCGAAGAGGCCGGAGATATGGCACCAGAAGACGATGCGGGCGGGGGGGAGTGCGGCGACGCACAGGGCCGCATAGAGGCGGGGGTGGTTCCACCATTCCACCTGCACGATGTCGGCGTCGGCAGCAAGCACGACCAGCCTGGCGGGGTCGGAGATGATCTCTATCGTCGCGCCGGCGGCAATGATGGCATCGGCGAAGCGTCGGTCGCGGGGCTCTTCCAGAAGGGCGAAGTGGCGGCGGATGTCGCCGCGGTCACAGGCGGTGATCTCGGCATGGGCCTTGCCGACCCCGCCGCCGAGATGCGCAGCGATGTGAAGGATCTTCATTCCGCCGCGATGGGGGACGGAATGCGCGTGCCGCCGGGAGCGCGCACGGACGGATCCGGCTTGACGATCTGCTTGAACTTTTCGAGCAGCATCGGACGGTGTGCGTCGATGTTGTCGGGCAGGCAGTGGGTCAGCTGGCCGCAATTGCCGCAGGTCTGGTTTTCGCAGCGGCGGCCTTCCAGATGCTGGAGGCGCAGCGCGTTCATCTTGTCGGAGTTCCAGATCTCCCTCATCGAATGGGTGCGCGCGTCGCCGATGATCAGCTTGCGGCCCCAGTCGAGGAAGCAGGAGGAGACGAGGCCGTCGGCATTCACGGAATAGCCGTAGAAGATGTAGGGGCAGGTGTCGGTCTCGCCGATATCCTGCTGGTAGATGCCCTTGGTGATCTTCACGCCCGTGTGCTTCTCGATGTCGAATTCCGGCCAGCAGGGGGCGAAATTCTCGATGAAGATGCGGTCGCAGTAATCGCCGAACGTGTCGAAGAACTCCTTCTTCTGGTCTTCGGTGATCAGCTCGCCGGGGATCTTGATGGAGATTTCGGTGTCACCCTTGTTCTCGTAGATCCACTTCACATTCTCGATGAATGTGGGGAAGTCGAACTTGAAGCCGGTGAACTGCATGTACTGCTCGACCGTCATGCCATCGACCGAGATGTTGATCTTGTCGATGCCGGCTTCGAGCACCGGACCGATGCGGTCGGGCGTCAGGAAGGTGCCGTTGGTCGTGGTGTCGATATATTCGATGTAGTCCTTCGACTTGGCGTAACGCACCATGTCGGCGAAGCGCTTGTTGACGAAGGGCTCGCCATCCTTGTAGAGGCGCAGCACCTTGATCGGCTTTCCGAATTCGCCGAGATCGTCCACCACCTTCGTGAAGACGTCGTACTTCATCGCGCCCTGATAACGGCCAGTCTCGGCGATCATGTCACGGTGACCGGTGGGGCAGAAGGTGCACTTGAAATTACAGGAGCTCGCAGGATCGACGAACACGATGAAGGGTGTGTCGAGGGGAATGACCGTTTCAAGCGCCGTGCGGTCTTCCAGATTGATGCGCGGCTTCAGCTGGGCTTTCATCAGAGGTCTCCCGCACGCGTTCCGGTGCGATGGCATTGCAGACACCAACGACGGCAGCAGGATCGGAGGGGTGGATGGCCGCCGTTCCGAATTCCAGCAGGTCCCGCCTGCCATATTCGTCGGCGATCCCTTCGACGAGCGCACGGATCGTTGTCGGCCGACCTGAACAGATGTTGATTGCGCCAGGCTGACCAGTTTTCACCACGTCGGCGATCATCGCCCCGGCTTTTGCGACGTCGAGGAAGTCGCGGATCTGCGTGCCGGCAGAAAGTTTCGCCGTCTCGCCGGCTGCGAGCCTGCCTCTGACATAGGGCACCAGCCGCGCCGGATGCTCGCCCTCCCCGAAGAGATAGAAAAGCCGACACCAGGAAAAGCGGGTATCCTGTTTCGACAGATAGTGTTCCAGCAGATGGTAAACAGACAGTTTAGACGCTGCGTACAGGGTCTGGGGGAAAAGCGGGGCATCGACCGTCAGATGGTCTGACGGCAGGCGGTATTCGAAGCAGGTGCCGACGCCGATGACATGCCCGACACCGGCCGCCACCGCCGCGCGCGCCAGGCGCAGCGAACCCTCGACGCAGGCGAGATTTTCCGGAGAATCCAGATACTTGCCCGGCTCGACAGACCAGGCGGCATGGATGACGGCATCGACGCCCGCCAGTTGCTCCGCCCACCACGCCTCGCTTGCGCGAAAGAGATCCGGGCACGGGACCAGCGAAACCTTCTCGCCAAGCGGACCCAGCTTCTGCTGTGCGCCGGGGCGGCACGTGGCGGAAACCCTGTGACCGTCGGCCAGCAGCGCCTTGACCACCTGGCGGCCGACGAAACCGGTGGCACCGGTGACGAGAACGTGTGTCATGACAAGGTCCGGGAAAGCTCGGGGCGATTAGGTGGGCAAGACGTGGCGCGCATGGGCGGATCGCGAATCGGTTCAGGTATCGATGAGCGCGAGCCTAGGCACGTGTCGATGCCGTGTCACATGGTTTTCCGCCTGTCGCGTCGCTGCGGCGGGTCGAGCCGAGACAAGGGCGCGCCGCCCCTTTTTCCGACCCGCGGGCGCAGACGGAACCGAGATGACACGCGCCGCCGCCATCAGCGCCCTGCCACACGACAAACAGCCGTCCGCTCCGGCCGAAGCGCGCGGGGCGACCCGGGCGCATGCGGAACGACATTTCTCCCAGCTGCCCGATGCCGCCTCAGCCCGTCTCCTTCTCAACGACATTGCTGCGGAAGCGCCGGCCTTCGCGGCCGAGGCAGCCGATCGTCCGGTGGTGCTCTACGGGGCCGGCAACCTCGGGCGGCTCGCCCGGGATCACCTGCGTGTCGTCGGGCTCGATTTTGCACTGGTCGTCGATCGCAACGCCGATTTGCTGAAGGACGACCCCGCCTGGGCAGGCGTCACCCTGATGACCCCCGAGGCCGTGCCTGCCACGATCAAGGCCGAGGCCCTGCTCGCCGTCAGCATCTCCACCGTGCCCTTCGTGCCGCTGGAAGCGCAGCTGATGGCGGATGGCTGGCGCCGGGTGGTGCCTTTCTACGATCTCGCCGAAAGCTTTCGCCACCGCCATCCCCTGTCGAACGGCTGGTTCGCAGGGGCCTTCGACAGCGCTGATCTCGACGCGATGGGTGATGCCCTGGATGGCTGGGATGACGACATCTCGCGCGCCCATCACCTGCAATTCATCGCCTGGCGGCGGCTCCGGGCGGAATGGAACTTCGCGGGCGCGCCGATGCCATCCTGCGCGCGCTTCTTCATCCCCGACGTGCGCGCCGCTCTTGATCCCGCGAAGACTTTCGTGGATCTCGGCGCCCATCATGGCAGCGTGGTCGAAGCCTATCTTGCCGCGATCGGGGCCGGCACCGTTGAGATGCCACCAGCCTTCGGCGGCATCCTCGCCGTCGAGCCTGATGCCACGAACCGCGCTGCGCTTGAAACCTACGCATCGCGCCTTCCTGCCGGGATCGCAGCGCGCATCCGGATCAAGGATGCCGCCGTGGATGCCATCGCGCGGCAGCGGCACTTTCACACCGGCCTCGGCTATGCGTCGCAGCTGTCGGAGACCGGCAGCGAGAGCCTCATGACCACGACGATCGACGCACTCTGCGCCGATCTCGACCCCGCCCCCGGTTTTCTCAAGCTGCATCTGGAAGGCGCAGAGCACGACGCCCTGCTCGGCGGCCTCGCCACCATCCGCCACCACCGCCCGATCATCGCGGCAACCGTCTACCACGATGCGGACGGGCTTTACCGCACCGCCCGGCTGATGATGACCGCGCTTGAGGACTATCGCTTCCTGTTCCGGCTGCATGGCTGGTGCGGGACAGGGGCCGTGGTCTATGCGCTGCCGCGGGAGGCCCGTGCATGAGCATTCCGGATATCGCCGCTCTGACGGATCGCGCCGTCCAGATCCTTGAGCCGATCCGTCCCGACCTTCTTTCGGCCGACCGGCGCATCGCGCTCTATGGCACCGGCTTTCTAGGCAGTTGGGCCGTGGACTTCCTGCGCGCTCGCGGTATCGAGCCGGTCGCCTGCTATGACGGCAACACGGCCCGGCACGGGACATTGTTTCACGGTATCCCGGTCAGCAGTCCGGCGGCGATCACAGCCGAGACGGCCGACTTCATCTTCATCACGGCACGCCATGCCGTGCCGCAGGTCTCGCGCGTGCTCGAGGGGACCGGCGTCGCCCATGCGTCGCTCGATGCCTGGTATGCGGCCACCCATCTCGCGGATTTCGTCGAGATCCACAATCTTCTGGACGACGATCGTTCACGCGAGACGCTGCGCGCGGTTCTTCTGGCCATGCTCTCCGGCGAGGCGCGGCCGTGTCACCTCGTGGTCGAGCGCGACCAGTATTTCTGCCTGCCGGCCTTTGCGGGCGCGGCGCGCGAGGTCTATGTCGATGCCGGCGCCTATGTGGGCGACAGTATCGAGCGCTTCATCTGGGCCAATGCCGGCGTCTTTGACCGCATCCACGGCTTCGAGCCGGGCGCCCGCCAGTTTGCAGCCCTCTCGTCCCGTTGCGACCGGCTGACGCGCGAATGGGCCCTCGGCGAAGAGCAGATCAAACTGATCTCAAGCGGCCTTGGCAACCGCAGCTTCGTCACGGCTGCGGGCAGTGCCAGCGGGCTTTTGCAGTCTCTTTCCCTCTCCGATGCCGGGCATGGGGGCGACACCGATGTCTCCATCGTCAGCCTGGATGCGTATTTGCACGGCGAGCGCATCACCTTCCTCAAGGCGGATGTCGAGGGCATGGAAATGGCGCTGCTGGAAGGCGCCGCCGAGACGATCCGGAGCCATCGGCCGAAGCTCGCCATCTGCGTCTACCACTACCCGTCCGATATTCCGGCTCTTGCGGGCTATATCCGATCGCTGGTGCCGGAGTACCGCCTGGCGCTTCGCCACCATTCTCCGCAACTGATGGAAACCGTGCTCTATTGCTGGGTCGACTGACCCCGAACGTGAAAGGAACTGCCATGGATCCCGTCGAGGATTTCCGCAAGCGCGTCGCGCGCAACATCAAGGGCATCGGCGAGGACCGCGATTTTCTCGGGCTTTCCAACATCTGGGTGCGGGAGTCGATCCGCCACGAATATGCGCAGAACTTCACCTGGCTTGGACGTCCCATCATCCAGGTGCCGCAGGATACCTATGCCATCCAGGAACTGATCTGGAGCTGCCGGCCCGATCTCGTGATCGAAACGGGCATTGCCCATGGCGGCTCACTGATCATGAGTGCCTCGATGCTCGCCATGCTCGACTACTGCGATGCGGCCGCTGCCGGCACGACGCTTGATCCGCGCGCCAGCCGCCGGAAGGTGGTCGGCATCGACATCGACATCCGCGCCCACAACCGCGTCGGCATCGAGAGCCACCCGCTTGCTCACAAGATCACGCTGTTGCAGGGCTCTTCCGTCGCGCCGGAGATCGTGGATGAGGTGAAGGCCATCGCCAAGGGCTATGACCGGATCATGCTGTTTCTGGACTCCAACCACACGCATGAACATGTGCTGGCCGAACTGGAGGCCTATGCACCCCTAACGACCAAGGGCTCCTACTGCGTGGTCTGGGATACCGGCGTCGAGGATCTGCCGAACGAGATGTGCTCGAATCGCCCCTGGGGCAAGGGCGACAATCCCAAGACCGCCGTCTGGGAATACATGAAACGCCTTTCGGACGAAGGCCGCATGGCGGCAGACGGCGAAAAGCTCGCGTTCGACTACGACCATACGATCGAACACAAGATCGCGATCACGGCCTCGCCGGATGGGTTTCTTAGGCGGGTCTGAGCGGGATGGCGGAAGGGGACCGGCTTCTCGGGGTCAGCGCGTGTTCTTTGACACAGCCGCGATCGGTGGTCCGACGGCAGGGTGCGCGCTCGCATGGATTGGTCGGTCCACGAAGCACTCGGGGCAGTTCACGAGAAAGCTTGGTACAAGCTCTGCCATTTAAACTTGTTTTCATGTTCGACACATCGCACGCATCCCGCCGGCGTGCGCGACGACTGTCGAGATCGACGGGATGACAGGACGTTCTGTGTCTATCCGACGACGATGACGTCAGGTCTTCAACGGAGTTGCAGATGACGAAACTGCTTTTTGTCGTACCACCCTATTTCAACGCATCCGACTATATCGGAAAGGTGCGGAATGCGGTGCTTCCGGCGTTTACGATTCCCTACGGCATCTTGTCGATGGAAACGTACCTGAAGACCAACTGCGAGACGCCGGTGGACATTCAGGTGGTCGACCTCAACGTCACCCTGAAGACGTTGGTCGAAGAAGGGCGAGCCGACGACCACGAGCAGATCTTCGCGGAGGAACTCCACGGGATCCTGGAGACTTTCGGCCCGGACATTGTCGGCGTGTCCGCCCTGTTCAACACGTCGTTTCGCTACATCCAGTCGCTGGTCGCGACCGTCAAGAGATTCGACAAATCCATCCTGACGATCGCCGGCGGTGGCTTGCCGTCAGCCGCCTACGGGATGATGCTCGATCGATGCCCCGATCTGGACGCGATCTGCAAGGGCGAGGGTGAGCTGCCTCTAAAGGCGCTGATCGATGCCAGCGACCGCGCAACCGTCCTGTCCGATCACAAATCCTGGATCACGCGCGAAGGCGTTGCTCGCGGCAAGGTGCCCGCACACGACTTCATCGACAATCTCGATGAAATTCCCCAGTTGAACTACGAAATCCTGGACCTGAACAACTACAACAGCCGAAGCATCGACAAGCGATACGCCAACGAACAGCGCCGCGAAATGGCGATCCACACGTCGCGTGGCTGCCCGTTCCTGTGTGTCTTCTGCTCGAACCCATCCCTGCATGGTCGTACCGTTCGCTTCATGTCCATCGAGCGCGTGGTGGAAGATGTCAGGCGAATGCGCGATGCATTCGGCATGACCGTGCTCATGGTCGAGGACGATCACTTCTTCCACGACAGGGATCGCGCCAAGAGACTGCTGGCGGCACTCGCGGAACTCGATGTTCGTCTGGAATTTCCCAACGGGGTGGCGGTCTATGCGATCGATGAAGAGGTCGCCGAGCTCTTTTCCAAGGCCGGGGTCTCAGCGGTCGCCCTGGCCGTCGAGTCGGGCTCCGACCACGTCCTCAACAACATCATCAAGAAACCGCTGAAGAAAAAACTCATCCGGCCGGCTGTCGAAGCCCTGCGGAAATTTGAGGTACGGAGCCACGTCTTCATCGTCGCCGGTCTTCCCGGAGAGGAAGACGATCACCGGCAGGAAACACTCGAAATGCTGCTCGACAACGGCTTCGACTGGATCCACGTCTATCTGGCAATTCCGATTTTCGGAAGCCGGCTCTACGAGATCTGCGTCGAGAACGGGTATATCCAGTCGAGCGACAGTGACGATTTCGTCGCCACGAAGACCGTGATCAATGTGCCTGGCCAGGATCCGAAGAAGCTCGAGGCATATGCTTACGAGACGCAGTTGCGCGTCAACTTCATCGAAAACTACAATATGCGTATCGGCCGCTACGATGTCGCAATTCACTACATGAAGAACGTCTGCGACAAATATCCGGATCATGCCTTCGGTCAGCTCTACCTCGCGCGTTGCTACGCCGCAAAGGGCGACAGGACGCTCGCGACTCACCACGCGGCCAAGGCTTTGGAGATTTTTGCGCGGGACAGTTACTGGCGCGAGCTCGCCGAGCGTTACAATGTCGACTATTCGGGCGCGCTCACCCTGGCCTTGCCACCAAGCCAGGACGCTTCTTCAGCCGCGCTTGCGGGATGACCGCAAGCGGGCCCTGGGGAACATCATGCCGTAAGGCAACCCCAGCCGACCTTACGTCTTGAGTCCTTTGTAAAATTCCGCCCTGCAATGGCGTCTGTCCGGTGATCGCTGGATGACCGGTCATACGCCCGATCTTTTTTGCGTGGCTCGATGGCAGGGCAATCAAGGTCCGGCCGAAGATGCGGGATCGTCGATGACGTCGCCTTGCGCGGTACAAAGGTGATCCCGCCGCGACGGCAACGACACCTGGAGTATTTCCGGTGAAAACGGGAGCATCTGAAATGCTCAATCTGTTTGTTTTTACGCAGTCCGGCCGCAAAACCGCTAACGCATTTTTGCTGGACGTGCTCTAGACGCGCTTATCGGTGAACACCATCGCAAGGCGCTCAACCGGCGCGACAAGGGAAAGCTGATCGATCGGCGATAAAAACTGATTGATCAGATCGTACATGCCTCTTGGCGTATCGAAATTCCTGAGATCATCAGATATGAATATTTCGTAATCCCGCAATCCAGTAAATATTTTCTTCTCTCCAGGCGTATAATCGGGCATCTCTGGGTCAAAATACTTCAGAAATGCGCCTCCCTTCCAGGTGGAGAATGCCTCCCGGTAGCCGGCATAGTAAATTTCGTAAACTTCCTCTGACCTGGACATCCGGCAACAATCGCTGCAGGCCCTAGCAAAATTCTTTTCCCACCCGTCGAACTTCAACTTGTACTTTGTCTTGAACCAATGCTGAACCTGGCCCACTGCGGCGGTGACCCCGAGCGCGCTTGGGAAAGGGAAGTCTGCCATATGCGGATCGCTGTCGAAATCCCGACCGATGTCGCGGATGGCGTCAGCGATCCGGCTTTGCACCTGCTCAACGGTGCCGATACTGGCGGAGTTGCTCTCCGGACAGGACCCCAGAACCGAGAACGGCCTTTGAGAGTAAAAGAACCGCCGTCCAACGAGAACGGTTTTGCAGGCATTTTCAAAATCGACCGTATAGTGCTCGCAATATCTTCCGCCGAATTTCTTCTTTATCTTTCTCAGAAGACTGCGGCGAACGGCGCCATGGTAGAAGCAGAAGGGGGCGAATGGGACAACGATTGCGTTGCTCCAGAGGAAATTTGACGTGACGAGGTGATCTCGGTCCACTTCACCGACTTTGTCCAGGAGTGAGACGCGGATGTTCTTCACACCGTCTCGCTTTTGGGGCCAGTCGTAATTGACACGATCCCACGCCACCACATCGAATGGACCTCTATTCTTTGTGATGAGAGTGATGAGGTCTGCGACCGATAGATCTATAAAGTCGTCATCACCGATAAAGACAACCCAGGTTCCCGTCGATGCTTCGATGCATCTCTCCCAGTTGTCATTCATCGCGAGCACTTTTTCGCGCGATGGCAGGTATTTGACACGAGGGTCCGATACCTTATCCCTCATAAAATCGTTCATTATATCTGGATCGGTCGAGTTGTCGGCAAAAATGAACTCAACGTCATCTCGAGGATTCTCGATCAGATCCAGTATCGTTTGCTGAAAATACTTCTGGCGATTTCTCGAAGGCACGCAAATCGAGACGAGCTTCTGGCCCTCCTGCACGTCTTCATTGCTCACGATTTCTGCCTGCGTGTGAGACTTCATGCGACCTGTCTCTTTGTCTTGCCATAGGTGATCTCTGACACGGGGACCATCACCTGGGATGTCAGGTGGTAAAGATCCGCGGGCGTCGTCACGCCACCGATCGTTTCCTCCACGTAGAGATAGCCAGCGTTGATACCTAAGAAATGGCCATTCTTACTATGCGGCTTATATTTCGGCTTGAAGAACTTCATGTAGAGGCCGCCCCTCCACTTCCTGAAGGCCTCCCTATAAGCGTCCACCATCATATTATAGGCAGACTCGCTAGAGGCTCGACCACAATCGATCGCGCAGGCCTTGGCAAAATTCTCTTCCCATCCATGTGGCCTTTGGACGCCGAAAGTCACGCAGAACCATTCCTGAACCTGCGCCACAGCAGCGGCAACGCCAAGAGCGCCATGGAAGGGAAAGTCTATCATGTAGCGGTCGTCGGCCGGGTTGCGGCCCAGTTCGGCCATGATCGCCGCATAGCGCCGCTTTGCTTCATCTGGCTTTCCCACAGTGCCGGAATTGCTGGCGAAGCAGGCCCCGAGCACTGAAAAGGCACGCTGGCAGTGGAAGAAGCGCTTGGCGTTGACAAGCAGCTTGCAGCTTGTTTCGAAATCCACCGTCAGGTGGCCAAAGTGCTTGCCGCCAAACCGTGCCTTGTTGGCTTGCATGACCCGGCGCGATACAGCGCCGTGATAGATCGAGAAGGGGCACTGGGGTGTGGCGCCATGCACCTTCCAGGAGAAAAATTCCTCGAAAAGGTGCTCGCGACGAACCTCTGCCACTGACGTCAGCAGTGGTACGGCGACCTGCCGGGCAATGTCCCTGTTGTCTGGCCAGTTATAAGCCAGACGGTTCCAGACGAAGACGTCCACGTCTTTCTCGTTGGCGCAAAGGTCTGCCAGGACATCTGCGACATCCGGATCGACGTAATCGTCGTCACCGATGACGCAAATGAAGTCCCCCGTCGCGGCGTCGATGCACCGCTCCCAATTTTCGTTCATCGGGTAAACCCGCTCCGCCGAGCGCAGATAGGTCACTCTGGGATCCCCCAGAATATCCTTCATGAACGCATCCATGATCGCGGGATCGTCGGAGTTGTCGGCGAAGACGAACTGGATGTCCATTCGGGGGCTGATCACCAGACTGCGGATCGTCTCCTTGAACGTATATTGACGATTGCGCGAGGGAACGCAGATTGTGAGCGTCGGCGTGGCGGTCATGATCTTCTCCGTTTGCCGTACATTAGCGCGGTCTGGTTGCGCGAGGCTTGCTGGCACGAGCGTCGCATGCGCGGCGCTTCGCCGGCTTTTCATCGCGGGCGAGCCTTGTTATGAGCCCTCGGGACGGATGGAAGCCGGATGAGCGGCACCCTATGTGTGATGCCGGGGCCGCTTTGCGGTCGGACAGAGTGAGATATGCGCATGGCGAAGACGGCTCAGGACTGCCGCACGATGGGAGATATCCGGGCGGAGATCGACCGGATCGACCGCGCACTGATGGCGCTTTTTGCCGAGCGCTGGGGCTACATTGGTCGCGCTGCCGAGATCAAGGGACCGCAGGGGCTGAAGGCCGACATTCCCGAGCGGGTGGAGGAAGTCGTGGCGAATGCAGGGCGCAATGCCGCTGCCGCCGGGCTGGAACCGGAATTCTACCAGGCTATCTGGCGCCAGTTGATCCAGCATTCCATCGATCACGAGAAGGCTATTCTCGGCGAGGACGGCGGAGCGGCGCACGAACCCTGACTACAACTCCTGGTGCGGCTGCGACGCGCAGAGCCGCATTGGTCAGCTGGCAATCGTCAGGAAATCTTGAAAATAACTTTCACGGGCGCCCGGAATATGTTTAAGGACAGGACAAATCCGGTGGCTCCGGCCACTCCGTTCCCGCCCCGACCAGACCAGGCCCTCCCATGACCCCGTTCTTCTCCCGTCCGCATGCCGCCTATCTCTTCGACATGGACGGCACGATCCTTGACTCGCTGCCGGTGGTCGAACGCATCTGGTCGAAGCTCGCCGTGACCTACGGGCATGATCCGCTCTACGTTCTCTCCGTCATCCACGGCGTCCGGGCGATCGACAATATCCGCCGCTTTGCGCCGGAGGGCACCGACTGCGAAGCCGTCGCCCGGCAGATGTTCGAGGAGGAAATGGAGGACATGGAAGGGATCACGGCGCTGCCCGGTGCGGTCGACTTCCTCTCCTCGCTGCCCTCGGACCGCTGGGCGATCGTGACCTCGGCGGAAATGCCGCTTGCGAAGCGTCGTGTCGAGGCCGCCGGCTTGCCCTTGCCGAAGGTCATCATCGGCGCGTCGGATGTGGCACGCGGCAAGCCCAATCCCGATTGCTTCCAGCTCGGCGCCGAGCGGCTCGGCTTTTCGGCGTCCGACTGCCTCGTTTTCGAGGATGCCCCGGCCGGCATGCAGGCAGGCCTCAGCGCCGGTGCCGATGTGATGCTGATCACCGGCGCGCACCGCGCCCATGTCGAGACTCAGGGTCCGAAGATCGCCGATTATCGCGGCGTCGCCATGCTGCCGACCGATGACCGGCAGTTGCAGATCGTTCGCGTCGCCTGATCGGACAAGCAGCTTCGTTCCCGCAGCCGTTCGCGCGGCGGCAGGCGCTCATCCTCTCTCCGGTTCAGGCTGGCTTGCCTGAGACGGTCTATTTGGCCGGATCGACCTTTGTCGTCTTGGCAACCCCGGTGATCTCGATGGTCGGGGCGGCGGGCGCGTTGGTGTCGTCGGTCAGGGCCGGCGTCGTTGCCGTCATGATCGCAGGCTTGGCTTCCACCTCCCAGCCGAGGCGCTGGAAGATGAAGGCATTGTCATTGCTGGGCTGTTTCAGGTCCATGATGCTACCCCTTTCGGGCTGCGGCGAAGGCAGCGCGCCCCCCTGGCGCTCTGCAAAAGGCATTGAGGGAAAGTCGGGCGCGACAGCTTGGTCACAGCGCCACGCCCTCGAAGCTCCCCGTGATGAAGGCATGGCCGCTGTCACGCGGGGAGAGATTGACGACCGGCAACGGCCAGGCGATGCCGATGGCAGGATCAAGGCAGTGCAGCGCGGCTTCTGCGTCGGCCGCGTAGGCTGCGGAGACGGCGTAGACGAGATGCGCGTCCGGCGAGAGCGCCTGGAAGCCGTGGGCAAAGCCGCGGGGCACGAGCAGCGAGCGGCCATTCTCGGCGCTCAGCTCGGTCGCGAAGCTTTTGAGAAAGGTCGGTGAGCCGCGGCGGATATCGACGGCGACATCCAGCACGCGGCCGGCCACGCAGGTGACAAGCTTCTGCTCGGCAAAGGGCGGGTTCTGGTAGTGCAGGCCGCGCACGGTGCCCTGAATGCGGGTCAGGCTTTCATTGATCTGCACCGCCGGCCCATCCCAGCCGAAGGGCGCCAGATCTTCCACGCAGAAGACGCGCGAGAAGAACCCGCGGTCGTCACCGATGCGCCGGCGCTCCAGAAGCTGGAGCCCGGCGATCGGCGTTTCGAGCGGGGTGAAGCGTCCGGACATTAGCCGGCCCTGGCGAACATCCGGGCCGGGGCCACGGCGCGCGCGCCGGTCGCGAAGTCCCTGATGTCGGCGAGGCAGAGATCCCGCGCATCGGTGCCGGCCTCAAGCGCCTTGTACCACTGCATGGTTCGGGCAATCGTTTCGCTGAGGCCCCAGCGAGGATGGTAGCCAAGGTCGGACTTGGCGCGCGAGGAGTCGAGGACGAGATAGCCAGCCTCGTGCGGGCCATCGGTCCCGTCGCCAAGCGCCATCTCGCCGCTGCCGAAATGCTTGCGGGCAACCTTGAGGACGGCGCCGACGGAGGCGGATTCGGCATGGTCGGGGCCGAAATTGTAGCTTTCGGCTGCGCCCGGCGCTCCCGACAGGCGTTCGGCGAGATCGATATAGCCGCCCAGCGGTTCAAGGACATGCTGCCAGGGGCGCACGGCGCGCGGGCGGCGCACCTGCAGCACCTCGCCGCGTGTCCAGGCGCGCACGGCGTCGGGGATCAGGCGATCTTCCGCCCAGTCACCCCCGCCAATGACATTGCCGGCACGGGCCGTGGCAATGCCGACGCTGCGGCCGGAGAAGAACGATGTGCGGTAGCTGGCCGCGACGATTTCCGCCGCTGCCTTGCTGGCACTGTAGGGATCATGGCCGCCGAGCGGATCGCCTTCCATGAAGGCGAGCCCGGACTCGGGGTTGTGGTAGACCTTGTCGGTCGTCACCACCACCACGGCCTTGAGGTCGGGCAGCAGGCGCAACGCATCGAGAAGGTTCACCGTGCCGCTGACATTGACCTCATAGGTTCCGACCGGGTCGCGGTAGGACGCGCGCACCAGCGCCTGGGCCGCGAGGTGGAAGACGATGTCGGGCTTGACCGAGACGACGCGGTTGGTGACGGCGATCCGGTCACGGATGTCGATGATATCCTCGCCTTCAAGGCCGTTGCCGAGCAGGCTGTGCAGCGCAGGGTCGGTGCGCGGCGCCAGTGCCAGGCCGTGGACTTCGGCGCCCAGCTCTTCCAGCCACAGCTTGAGCCAGCTGCCCTTGAAGCCGGTGTGGCCGGTCAGCAGCACACGTTTGCCGCTCCAGAATTCTTGCTTCATCCGATCACCAGCTCTTCCACGGCGGATTGCCGCTCTGCCACAATGTTTCCAATTGATTCTTGTCCCTCAGCGTATCCATCGGCAGCCAGAAGCCCTGATGGGTGTAGGCCATGAGTTCGCCATCGGCGGCGAGGCCCGAGAGTGGTTCGCCCTCGAAGCTCATGTTTTCCGTCTCGTCGATGCGGTCGATGACCTTCGGCGACAGCACGAAGAAGCCGCCATTGATCAGGCCGCCCTCGCCTTCCGGCTTTTCGATGAAGCCCTGAACCTGTGTGCCATCGAGCTGCAAGGCACCGTAGCGGGCGGGCGGGCGCACGGCCGTGACCGTCGCGAGCTTGCCGTGGCTGCGGTGAAAGGCGATCGTCTCGGAGATATTGACGCTGCTGACACCATCGCCATAGGTGAAGCAGAAGGCATCCTCGTCCTTCAGATAGGTCTTCACGCGGCGCAGGCGTTCGCCCGTCAAGGAGTTCTCGCCGGTATCGACCAGCGTGACGCGCCAGTTCTCGGCGCTCTGGCGGTGGAAGACCATGCGGTTTTCGGCCAGATCGAACGTGATGTCCGACATGTGCAGGCCGTAATTTGCGAAGTATTCCTTGATGACATAGCCCTTGAAGCCGCAGCAGATCACGAAGTCACGGATGCCATGGGCATAGTAGATCTTCATGATGTGCCAGAGGATCGGCCGGCCGCCGATCTCCACCATGGGCTTCGGCCGCAGATGCGTTTCCTCGGCGAGGCGCGAACCAAGTCCACCCGCCAGAATGACAGCCTTCATCGGCGCCCCCCGCAGGATGCGGCGCATGCGTCGTGGTCGATGATCCCGTCACAAGCCATGGTTCGCCCAGCTATCGTCACTGTTAGGGCAACGATAGCGGGCGAAACTGTTGTCAAACTGGAGGGTAAAGACGGCCCTTCGCGTCAGGCGGGGTGGAGGCGGGCAAGCGAACGCGCCGTTTCGCGGGCATAGGTGCTGCGGCGGGTCAGCGCCCGCTCCCAGCGCAGCGCGCTTTCAACGATCTCCTCGAGATTGTCGTAGCGCGGTTCCCAGCCCAGGCGCTCGCGAGCGACCGTCGGATCCGCCACGAGAGCCGCAGGGTCACCCTCGCGACGGCCTTCGTAGCGAATGTCGAAGCGACGGCCGTTGACGCGCATCACCGCGTTCAGCACGTCGAGAACGGAATAGCCTTCGCCATAGCCGCAATTGGCAACCAGCGACGCACCTCCGTCGCGCAGGTGGTCGATCGCCTTCAGATGCGCGTCGACGAGGTCGGCGACGTGGATGTAATCGCGCACGCCGGTACCGTCATGGGTCGGGTAATCGGTGCCGAACACGCTCACATGCGGCAGGATGCCAAGTGCGGCCTGACAGGCGGCCTTGATGAGATGCGGGAAATCCGGCGAGGACTGGCCGGTGCGGCCGAGTGGATCGGCACCGGCGACGTTGAAGTAGCGCAGTGCAACGAAGTTCAGCCCGTAGGCGTAGGCGCAGTCGCGCAGGATGAGTTCGCTCATCAGCTTGGAGCAGCCATAGGGGCTCTGCGGCGTCAGCGGATCCGTCTCGCGCACCAGATGGCCGGCCTCGACGGTGCCGTAGACGGCGGCGGTGGACGAAAAGACGAAGTGCGGTACGCCGGCGCGCACGGCGGTCGTCAGCAGCGCCCGCGTCCGGCCGGTGTTGTTGTCGTAATAGGCAAGCGGATCGGCAACCGATTCCGGCACGACCTTGGAACCGGCGAAATGCACGATCACGTCGATGTCATGGGCCAGGATGATGTCGGCGACCAGCATCTCGTCGGCGACGTCGCCCTCGTAGAAGATTGCCGCGGGCGCAACGGCCCAGCGGTAACCGCTCGACAGATTGTCGAGAACGACCACCTCCTCGCCGCGGTCGACGAGGGCCCAAACCATATGACTTCCGATGTAGCCTGCGCCGCCTGTGACCAGAACAGCCATGCCATGCTCCCTTGTTTGTTCGGGAGCCATCAAAGCGCAGTTCGGTTCAGGAATTCCTTTAAAGACGTCGTTTCCGGCGAAAACTGTCCGGCTTTTGACGACTTTAGTAAAGACATTCCTAAGGTTGCGGTTACCGTCGTACCACCTTCGGAACAGGTCAACGGCGGGCGATATAGTCCACCAGCCGGCCCGTCGCCTCTTCGACCTGTCCGAGATCGCGCAGGAAGCAGGCCCGCATGAAGAGGCTGCCCCCATCGCCGAAGGCCGTGCCTGGCGCGAGGCCGACCCCTGTCTTGTCGACGATGTCGAGGGCGGCCTGTCGGGCGTCCGTGACACCGTCGATCTTCAGGAAGGCGTAGATCGCGCCATCGGGCTTCAGCGTCTCGACGCGGTTGGTGGCGATCAGCGCGTCGCAAAGAATGTCGCGCGCCTTGCGGGCGCGGGCAACGCCGGCATCCACGAAGGTGTCGCCGTGATCGAGCGCGGCGATGGCGCCCTGCTGCATGAACTGGGCAACGCCGGAGGTGGCATACTGAATGAGATTTTCGAAGACCTGTCCCGTTTCCGGCGGTGCCACCACCCAGCCGACGCGCCAGCCGGTCATGGCCCAGTTCTTGGAGAAGGAATTGACGAAGAGAATGCGGTCGCCGGCCTGCATCACGTCGAGGAAGGAGGGCGCGCGGGCGCCGCCATAAGAGTAGAGCGCGTAGATTTCGTCGGCGATGATCCACACGCCGCGGCGCCGGGCGATGTCGAGGATGGCCGCGAGATCGTCGCGGGTCGCTGTCCAGCCGGTCGGGTTGGAGGGCGTGTTGATGAAGAGGCCGCGCGTCTTCGGCGTAATGGCGGCCTCCAGCCGGTCGAGGTCCAGACGCCAGGCGCCGTTCGCAAAGGTCAGCGGGACCGAGACGGGGCGCACGCCGGAGAGATCGCAGGCAGCGGCGAAATTCGGCCAGGCGGGCGTCAGAAGAACGAGGTCGTCGCCGGCCGATGAAATTGCCTCGATCGCAAGCTTGATCGCCTGCATGCCGGACCCGGTGACGTAGAAGTGCTCGGGCGAGAGCGTGTGTCCGAAGCGGCGGGCATAGTATCGGGACAGCGCCTCGCGCAGGCCGGGAATGCCACGCTGCCAGGTGTAGAAGGTCTCGCCGGCCTGAAGGGCGGTCGCGGCGGCAGCGGTGATGAAGTCCGGTGTCGGCAGATCGCCCTCGCCGACCCAGAGCGGAATGAGGCCGTCACGGCCACGGGCGTAATTGACGAGTTCGACAATGCCGCTTTCGGGCGCGGAAAGCGCGCGCGGGCTGATGGTGGCGCGGGGTGCGGTCGGGCTTGTGGTCATGGCGGTCTTCTCCGGTCACCGGGTGTGCGGTGCTTCTAGCCGGATTCTGACCTGCGATCACGCGCCTTTCCTTGAGGGATCGATTGAAATGATTGATGCGAAAGACCCCGGCGGCGATGCCAACCGGGGTCTTTCGAAAGCCATCAGGGACGCTGCTTGAGCAGGTCGCGGATTTCCGTCAGCAGCAGGATGTCTTCCGGCGGCGGGGCGGGCGGCGTGACTTCGTTCTTCTTCTGGTGTTCGAGCGAGGCGCGCATGCGGTTCACGGCCTTCACCAGCAGGAAGATGATCCAGGCGAGGATCAGGAAGTTGATCACGACCGTGATGAAGTTGCCGTAGGCGAAGACGGCGCCCTGCTTGCGGGCTTCCTCAAGCGAGGTCGCGGTCACCTTGTCGGAAAGCGCGAAGAAGAAGTTCGAGAAATCGAGGCCACCGGTAATCGCGCCGATCACGGGCATGATGATGTCGTTGACCATCGAATTGACGATGAGGGTGAAGGCACCGCCGATAATGATACCGACAGCGAGATCGAGCACGTTGCCGCGCGCGATAAAGGCCTTGAATTCGTTGAGCATGGCGTCCCCATTTCCTTGACTGCAAACCGGCGCGTTGGCGCGCGTCGAAGCGCCAAATTAAAGCAGGAACCGACAAAGGGAAGTGGGATTTCGTGAAATGCTGAAACACAAACCGGCCCGCAAGGGGCCGGCTGCACAGGATGGAATGGCTTTTCTCAGGCCCAGGGGCGCGATGCGGCGTTCGACTTTTCGAAGCTGTCGATGGCCGTCACCTTCTCCAGCGTCAGGCCGATGTCGTCGAGGCCGTTCAGCAGGCAGTGGCGCTTGAAGGCGTCGATCTCGAAGGAGATCTTGCCGCCATCGGGACCTGTGATTTCCTGGGCTTCCAGATCGACCGTCAGGATGGCGTTGGAGCCGCGGCTGGCATCGTCCATCAGCTTGTCGAGGTTCTCGGGGCTGACGACGATCGGCAGGATGCCGTTCTTGAAGCAGTTGTTGTAGAAGATGTCGGCGAAGCTGGTGGAGATCACGCAGCGGATGCCGAAGTCGAGCAGCGCCCACGGCGCATGTTCGCGCGAGGAGCCGCAGCCGAAATTGTCGCCGGCAACGAGGATCTTGGCATTCTGGTAGGCCGGCTTGTTCAGCACGAATTCTTCGTTGAGCGAGCCGTCTTCCTTGTAGCGGGCTTCGGCGAAGAGGCCGGTGCCGAGGCCGGTGCGCTTGATCGTCTTCAGGTAGTCCTTCGGGATGATCATGTCCGTGTCGATGTTGACGACCGGGAGGGGCGCGGCGACGCCGGTGAGCTTCACGAACTTGTCCATGGGGCAGGCCTTTACGTTGCGACTGCGGTTCTGGCGTGACCCTCTAGTGCAAAATCGCCCGGAAATGAAGGGCAAAATTGCCCTTCCGTGTCATGGCGCCGCCTGCCGCGCAGATGCACGGCTCGGGCTGCCTACATGTCGATGATCGTGCCCCGACCATCATTCCACACGCGCACCGGCTGGCGGTGGGCAGACTGCTTCCCACGGGCGCGGACTTCGGCGCGCACGGCGCGCGGCTGCAGGCGATGCACCAGCGTGGCGCCAACGAGGACGACCGACATCAGGGCCGCAAGCATGAGGCCGAGCGACGCGGTAAACACCAGCGCGACAAGCCCGATGGCAGCGGCAATGGCAGTGAGAAATACGGAACGGATCGTGTTCATCAACAAGGCCCTCCTTCCGGACCTTCGAACCCTATCTGGGAACGCATCATCTTCTTTGCAAGGCCGACACTCCCTTGCGAAAGTGGCCAAAGGCGGGCAAGAAGGCCGAAATCCGGCCGCTCGCGGATCCGTGATCGCGCTCATCGATCGCAGGGGCGACCGGCCGAACTTCATGCGGAATGCGCAGCCCTTGTGCGCTGAGGAGATCGCTCATGCCCCTCACGGGTGAAATCGCCCCGCGACACCCCGTCCGCCTGCGCCGCTCCGTGCTGTGCCTGCCGGCCGACAATGCCCGTGCGCTGGCAAAGACGACAACGCTCGACATGGATGCCGTGATCTACGATCTCGAGGACGCCGTGTTGCCGGAGGCAAAGGCCACCGCGCGCGCCATGCTGGCTGCGCATCTTTCCGACGGTGTGCAGCGGCCCTTCGAACGCATTATCCGCATCAATTCTCTCTCCGGCGACACCGGCAGGCGCGACATCGCGGAACTGGCGGCGCTGAAGCCGGACGCCTTTCTTCTGCCCAAGGTTTCCGGTCCCGGCGACATCGCGCTCGCCGGCGATCTGCTGTCGGAGATCGAGGATGGGGACGACATTCGCCTCTGGGCGATGATCGAGACGCCGCAGGGCGTGCTCAATGTTGCGGGCATTGCCGAGGCCGGGCGCACGCGCGGCTCCCGGCTCGACTGTCTCGTGCCGGGGCTGAACGACCTGCGCAAGGAAACCCGCGTGCCGGCGGCGCCGGGCCGGATCTATTTCGTGCCCTGGCTGATGCAGATCCTGCTTGCCGCGCGCGCCGCCGGTCTTGATGTGATCGACGCCGTCTTCAACGATTTTCGCGATGCAGCCGGGCTGGCCGCGGAATGCGACCAGGGCCGCGCCATGGGATTCGATGGCAAGATGCTGATCCATCCGGCGCAGATCGCGCCGGCCAATGCCGCCTTCGGCATTGCGGAGGAAGACCTTGCCGAGGCGCAGGCGATCGCAACCGCTTTTGCGGAACCGGAGAATGACGGCCGCGCCGTCATCACCGTGGATGGGCGCATGGTGGAGCGGCTGCATCTCGTTGAGGCCGAGCGGCTGCTGGCCCGCGCCGCCGCCATTGCCGCGCGCCGGCCACACAGCGAGCTCACGTGATCTCCCACGCCGGCGCCGCAGGCACGACACGCGTTGCGATGCCGGCCAACCCTTGGAAAGGCAAAGCCCGACTATGAAACTCTACCGCCTGCTGACCGCCCAGGACGACGCCACTTTCTGCCACAAGGTGACGGCAGCCCTCAACAAGGGCTGGGAACTCCATGGCTCGCCGACCTACGCCTACAATGCCGAGACGCGCTTGATGATGTGCGGCCAGGCCGTGGTGAAGGACGTGCCGGGCAAGGAGTACACGCCGGAAACGAAGCTCTCGGAGCATTGAGGGCGTTTTCACCGTCATTCAGACCGTGATCCGGACATGAATGACGGTGAACCATCCGGGCGTGCCTCAGCCGCCAGACGGGCCCACATGTTCGACGCTGGCCTCGATGCGCTCCATGTCATCATCCGAAAGACCGAAATGGTGGCCGATCTCGTGGATGAGAACGTGGGTGATGATGTCCCCCAGCGTTTCCTCGTTTTCGGCCCAGTAATCGATGATGGCGCGGCGGTAGAGGGTGATACGGTTCGGGAACTGCCCCGTTTCCATGGTGAAACGCTCGCCGATGCCCCGGCCTTCGAAAAGGCCGAGGAGATCGAAGGGCGTTTCCAGCGCCATATCCTCGAAAACCTCGTCGGTGGGGAAATCGGCGACTTCGATGATCAGATCGCTGGCCAGCGCACGGAATTCCTCCGGGAGGTGGCCATAGGCCTCCAGCGCCAAAGTCTCGAAGGTGTCGAGAGTCGGTGCATGCTTTTCGCGCCAGTCGTCGGTCTGGTCTATCCGGGCCATGGGGTCTCCTTGTCAGCCCCCATATAGCGGAGCCCATGGCGGATTTCGAGACGGGATTGCCTTCGCCGGGCGGGTTTCTGGCTTTTGCCTTAATGGCGCCGGAGTGCTGCGCCTAGCGCTCCGGCACGATGCGGCGATAGAGGTGCCAGGTGGCGTGGCCGAGGACGGGCAGGACGACCAGAAGGCCGATGAAGGCGCTTGCAGCACCGGCCAGCACCATCAGCGTCACCACGACGCCCCAGCCGAGCATCGGCACCGGACTTGCCAGCACCGCCCGCACACTGGTTGCCATGGCGGTGACGATGTCGAGGTCGCGTTCCATGAGCAGCGGAACGGAAACGACCGTGACGGAGAAGAGAATGAGCGCCAGCACCGCGCCGACGATGTGACCGAGCACCAGGAACGCCCAGCCTTCGGGCGTGGTCAGCACGATGTCCACGAATTTCGGCAGGGTGGAGAAGGACAGACGCCCCAGAACCAGCGCGATCAGCAGGCGGATCTGGTACATCCAGACCCAGAAGATGAAGAGCATGACGAAGGCCATCCAGCCGAGTTCGCGCCGGCGCTGCGCCCAGACGACGCCGAGCACGCCCGGCCAGTCAAGCCGCTCGCCCCTTTCCAGCCTGCGGCTGACCTCATAGAGGCCGACGGCGATGAACGGGCCGATCAGCGGAAAGCCGATGGCTGCGGGATAGATCAGCCAGGGGACATGCCAGCGCGTCAACGAAAGCACGATGACGAGGCCGCCCAGCGCGTAAGCCGCACCGAAGAACAGGCCGACGGCGGGCGCGCGGCGGAAATCCCTCCATCCCGCCACCAGCGCGGCGCGAATATCGCCGCTGCCGACCGGCCGCACCTCCGGCATGCCTGGAAACACCGCCGCCAGCCCCTGCGGGCGCGTACCCGCCTTCGCACCGTCGTCCATTCCGACCCTCCCCGTCGTCCTGTCGCAGGTGCCATCATGCCGCAGTCAGCGGCAACGTCCTTAACACGCGTCAAAAGCGGTGAAAAATAATGGCATCGCGGACGAACCGTCAGGCTTGGCTGCCCGAACAGTTATCTTGACATCCATTCTCCGCTTTAGCATAGATGGGGAACGCAAAGGCCGACCGGGAAAGACCTCGCCATGCTGGTGTGCAGCTGCAACTTCATCACCGAACAGGAGATCGTGGACACGATCAACGCGCTCCTCGACGAGGATTGCTGGCAGCTGATCGTTCCGGCAAAGGTCTACCATGCCATGGAAAAGCGCGGGCGCTGCTGCGGCTGTTTTCCGAACGTCATCGACATAATTATACGGACAACCGAAGATTACCATGCTACCCGCCGTGGTTCGACGGAAGCAGAGATCTTCGATTTCATGAGCCGTTTGAAACAGTTCCATGACGAACAAAGGAGAGCAGACCGTGAAAGGCGACAAAAAAGTCATCGAGCAGCTTAACGAGGCCCTGTTCCTCGAACTCGGTGCCGTGAACCAGTACTGGCTGCATTACCGTCTTCTCGACGACTGGGGCTATACCAAGCTCGCCGCCAAGGAACGCGCCGAGTCGATCGAAGAGATGCAGCACGCCGACAAGCTGATCTCCCGCATCATCTTCCTCGAAGGTCACCCGAACCTCCAGACGGTCGCGCCGCTGCGTATCGGCCAGACGGTCAAGGAAGTGCTGGAAGCCGATCTCGCCGGCGAATACGACGCCCGCACGGCCTACAAGAAGTCCCGCGACATCTGTCATGATGCGGGTGACTACGTCTCCATGAAGCTGTTCGAAGAGCTGCTGATCGACGAGGAAGGCCATATCGACTTCCTTGAAACGCAGCTCGAACTGCTCGGCAAGATTGGCGAATCCAAGTATGGCCAGCTGAACGCAGCGCCTGCCAACGAAGCCGAATCCGAGTAAGCGGCTTCTTTCCCATCACGAAAGGCGGTGCAGCCCGGCTGCGCCGCCTTTTTTCTTGTCCGGCGCTTCGCATTCATTGGACTTAAGGCGTAACGGCAGGCAATTCTCACGCCTCAGGCTTTCGCCTATGCTGTCTCTCCGGAGGAAGGAGGGCCCATGCTGTCTGGGTCGGTGATTTTCGGCTGCGCCGTCGGCTATCTGCTGCTGCTGTTTGCGGTGGCAAGCTATGGCGATCGTCGTGCCCGCGAAACGGCGGCAAGCGGCCGGGGGCGGCCGGTCGTCTATGCGCTCAGCCTTGCCATCTATTGCACCTCCTGGACCTATTTCGGCGGCGTGGGGCTGGCGGCCGAGCGCGGGCTGGAATTCACCGCGATCTATATTGGCCCGATCCTGATGTTCACGATCGGCCTGCCGGTCATCCGCCGCATCGTGCGGCTGGCCAAGGCGGAGCGGCTGACCTCGATTGCCGACTTCATCGCCGCGCGCTACGGCAAGAATCCCGCTGTTGCCGCGATCGTCGCCCTGATCTCGCTGGTCGGCGCCATCCCCTATATCGCCCTGCAGCTGAAGGCGGTCTCCAGCTCCGTCGAGGCCATGGTCGATACGACCGGCTACGGCATCGGCTCGGGCATGATGGCGGTGGATCTGCCGCTGCTCGTCACGCTATTCCTCGCCTGCTTTGCCATCGTCTTCGGCACGCGCCACACGGATGCGACCGAGCATCAGGACGGGCTCATTCTGGCGATCGCGATGGAATCGGTCATCAAGCTCGTCGCGCTGGTGACGGCCGGCCTCTACATCCTCTTCGTCATTTTCGATGGTCCCGCCGATCTCTGGCGCAAGGCGGCCGAAAGCCCGCTCGCCATGTCGGCGCTCACCTACGAGACGCCGGTCTCGCGCTGGCTGCTGCTGATCGTGCTCTCCGCCTTCGCGATCATCATCCTGCCGCGCCAGTTCCACGTGACCGTTGTGGAGAACCGCAACGAGCGGGAACTGAAGACCGCGGCAGTACTCTTTCCGCTCTATCTCGTCGGCATCAACCTTTTCGTGCTGCCGGTGGCGCTGGCGGGCATTCTCACCTTCGGCGGCTCGGGCGATGTCGATCTCTACCTGCTGCGCCTGCCGATGGCGGCGAACGAGCCGCTGATCACGCTCGCGACTTTCATCGGCGGCTTTTCGGCCGCGACCGCCATGGTCATCGTCGCCTCCGTGGCGCTGTCGATCATGGTGTCAAACGACATCGTCATGCCGATCTTTTTGCGTCGCAACCTGATGCGGCGCGGCGGGGCGGGCCAGGAAAACCTTGCCTCCACGCTGCTCAACATCCGTCGCGGTGCGATCTTTACCGTGCTCCTGCTGGGTTACGCCTATTACCGAACTGCCGACATGACGGCCGGGCTTGCCTCCATCGGCCTGCTGGCCTTTGCCGCCGTGGCGCAGATGGCGCCACCGCTCTTCGGCGGGCTCGTCTGGCGACAGGCCAATGCCCGCGGCGCGATCCTCGGCATGTCGATCGGCTTTCTCGTCTGGGCCTATCTGCTCTTCCTGCCGAGCCTCGGCGGCCCTGACTATTCCTGGGTCGCCGGCAAGGTGCTGCATTTCCTGTTTCCCTTCACGGCTGCCGGACAGCCGACCGGGCTCGACCCGCTGGTGAGCGCGACGGTGCTCAGCCTGATCGCCAACAGTGCGGCCTATGTGCTGGGATCGCTGACGCGGGCGCCGAAGCCGCTGGAGCGCCTGCAGGCCGGCGTCTTCATCACCCGGCGGTCACGCAGCGAGCGTGCCTTTCGCGGACGCAAGACCAAGGTGACTGTCGGCGACCTCAAGGCCACCATCGCCCGCTATCTCGGCGAAGAGCGCATGCTGCGCTCATTCCACAGCTACGAGCGCCAGTCCGGCCGCTGGCTGGACGACAATGGCGCAGCCGACATGGCGCTCATTCATTTTTCCGAGCAGTTGCTTGGCAGCGCCATTGGTTCGTCCTCGGCAAGGCTCGTGCTGTCGCTGGTGCTGCAGCGCATGGACGACCCCTCCTCCGACACCGTCTGGCTGCTCGACCAGGCCTCGGAGGCGCTGCAATACAATCAGGACATGCTGCAGACGGCGCTGTCGCAGATGGAGCAGGGCATTGCCGTCTTCGACAGTTCCAACAACCTGATCATCTGGAACCGTCGTTTCCGCCAGCTTCTCGACCTGCCAGAAGCTGCCGGTCAGGTCGGCTTTCCGCTCGCCGACATCGTCGCCATGCTTGCGCGGCGCGGCGACATTTCGCCGGGCGACGAGAAGGCTGTGATCGCGACGTTCCTGACGCTCGACAAGCCCTTCCTGCTGACGCTGTCGGCCGGCCAGCGGATCGTGGAAGTGCGCACCAATGCCATGCCCGACAAGGGCATCGTGACCACCTATACCGACATCACCCAGCGCATGGCCGCCGACCAGGCCCTGAAGCAGGCAAACGAGACGCTGGAACAACGCGTGGCCGAGCGCACCGCCGAACTGACGCGGGTCAACACCGAGCTTGCGGAGGCGCGGGCCTCCGCCGAAGAGGCCAATATCGGCAAGACGCGCTTCTTCGCCGCCGCCGGCCACGACATTCTCCAGCCGCTGAATGCGGCGCGGCTTTATTCGTCCTCGCTCGTGGAACGGCTTGGCGACAGCGACAACAGCGCGCTGGTGCGCAACATCGATTCCTCGCTGGAATCGGTCGAGGCGATCCTCGGCGCCGTGCTCGATATATCCCGCCTCGATACGGGCGCGATGAAGCCGCGGCTGCAAACCGTGGCGCTCGATGATTTCCTGAAACGGATCGAGACGGATTTTGCGCCTGTCGCCCGCGCGCAGGGGCTGGAACTCAGCATTCTCCCCAGTTCGCTCAGCGTGCGCACGGACCCGAACCTGCTGCGCCGGCTGGTGCAGAACCTTGTTTCGAACGCCATCAAATACACCCCTGCCGGCCGGGTGCTGGTGGGCGTGAAGCGGCAGGGCGACAAGGCGGTCATCCAGGTCTTCGACACCGGCATCGGCATCCCCTCCTCCAAGTTCCGCACGGTCTTCAAGGAGTTCGCCCGGCTCGACGAGGGCGCGCGCACGGCCTCCGGGCTTGGCCTTGGCCTGTCGATCGTGGATCGCATCGCGCGCGTGCTGCACCATCCGGTGGAGCTTCGCTCGCAGCAGGGGCGCGGCACGCTGTTTCGCGTCTCCATCCCCGCGGTCAAGACGGCCCCTGCCACGCAGACGATCCGCGAGACAACGCCGATCCGCCCAGTCTCGGAGCCTTTGAAGGGGCTGAAGGTGCTGTGCATCGACAACGAGCCGCAGATCCTCGACGGCATGCGCGTGCTGCTGGGCGGCTGGGGCTGCGAGGTTCTCACGGCCGAAAGTCTTGCTGCCCTCTCGACGCTGACCCTCTCGCTGCCGGCCGGGCCGGATGCGATCATCGTGGATTACCATCTCGACGATGGCACCGGCATCGATGCCGTCTTCGCCGCCCGCAGCGCCTTCGGAGCCGGCCTGCCGGCGCTGCTGGTCACCGCGGACCGCTCGCCGGAGGTGCGTGCGGCAGCCGAGCGCGACGGCATCGCCTTGCAGAACAAGCCGGTGAAGCCGGCGGCGCTGCGGGCGTGGCTGACGCAGCTGTCGATCAGCGCAAGGGCGGCGGCGGAGTAGCGGGCAGGCGCGGCTTCAAGCCGCCACCGCGCCGATCTTGCCGAGCTGGATCACGGCCTGGGTGCGGCTGTCGACGTTGAGCTTCAGCAGGATGGCCGAAACATGCGCCTTGATGGTGGCTTCTGAGACGCCGAGCTCGTAGGCGATCTGCTTGTTGAGCAGGCCTTCGCCGAGCATGCTCAGAACGCGCGACTGCTGTGGCGTCAGCGTCTGGAGACGTTTCAGGAGATCGGCGACCTCCGGCTCGTGTTCCATGCCGCGCACGAAGCCCTTTGGCGTGAAGATATTGCCGGCGATTACGGTTTCGATGCCCGCACGGATGTCATCGATGCCCGAGGATTTCGACAGGAAGCCCGAGGCCCCGAGGTCGAGCGCGCGGCCGATGGTGGCGGGCTCGTCATGGGCGGAGACGATCATGACCGGCAGGCTGGGAAACTCTGCCCTGAGAGCAATCAGGCCGGAAAGACCGCTGACGCCGGGCATGGTAAGGTCCAGCAGCAGAAGATCCGCTCCGGGGTTGTCCTCCGCTGCCTGGCGTGCCGCAGCGAAATCGCCCGCTTCGATCACGGATGGCTGACCGTCCAGCCCCGATATTGCCTGGCGCATGGCGCCGCGAAACAGCGGATGGTCATCCGCAATGATGATGGTGAGCCCGTCCGTCATCCAATCCCTCCCGAAGCGCTTCTTCTTGGCCGGACGATCCTCCAATCGGTCCGGCTTGGCGCGTAACGGTGGCGTATCAGGTCTTGTCCGGCGCCGGGAGACTTCCGCCCTGCGGCGTCACCTCGTCCGAATTCAGATCCTTCACGATCGCCATGAACCGTCGCATCATTCTTTCCATGATGCTCATGGTCTGGTCAATCTCTTCATTGCTGGGCAGGCGCCGCTCCAGTGCCGTCGGGCCGCTGCCTGCGCTCTTTTCCAAGGCATCGACACGGGCCGAAAGGCGATCCAGCTCATCCTCGAAGGCGCGGCGCTCGTCTGCGCCCATGCGGCAGACAAGTTCGCCGGCCTGCTCGCGGCACAGCGTCATCTCGCCGGTCTGGGTGTCGAGGCGGGCGACGCCCGTTTCGGTCTTCTGCATCTGGTAGCGGCCGGTTTCCTGCGCGACGGCAGCCGGCGCGATGCTCAGGACAAGGGCCGAGATCGCGGTGCGAACAACGAGATTTCCCATGGCAACGGCCTTCCTCATGGTTGAAAACGGTTTCGATGCGCAGCCCGGCAGTGGACAATC
The DNA here is from genome assembly GCF_042610495.1 of Rhizobium sp. SG2393. Lineage (NCBI taxonomy): Bacteria > Pseudomonadati > Pseudomonadota > Alphaproteobacteria > Hyphomicrobiales > Rhizobiaceae > Rhizobium > Rhizobium sp. SG2393. Next base: position 100,372 of record NZ_JBHGAP010000011.1, on the reverse strand, counting down.
AGGGCACGATCGGGCAAGCGTCCGATAAGGATACACATAGTGCGCGCAAAGACGGATGACATGGGCAAGATGATCTACAAGATCGTTCCGGCAACGCTGTGGCAGGAAGCCGAGGCGAAGGGTGTTTTTGCCGGAGCGCCTGTCGATCTCGTCGACGGGTTCATTCACTTTTCCACCGCAGAGCAGGCGCGCGAAACGGCAGCGCGGCATTTCGCGGGGCAGGAAGGCCTTCTGCTGGCAGCCTTCGACGATGACGCATTCGGCCCGGCACTCGTCTATGAGCCGTCTCGCGGTGGCGCACTGTTTCCGCATCTCTATCAGAGCCTCGACCCCGCAGCCGCCGTGTGGGTCAAGCCTTTGACGCTCGGCGCGGATGGCGCGCACGTGTTTCCCCAGGAGCTTGCGTGATGATCCGAACCTTCGAGCGCATCGCCCGTGGCGGCCTCTTCCTCCTCGATCCCGAGGCGGCCCATGGCGCATCGATCCGAGCCTTGAAGACAGGGCTCGTCCCTGCCTGCAGCGCCCCCGCCGATCCGCGCCTGTCGCAGACGCTTTGCGGGCTGACCTTTCCCAATCCGCTCGGCATGGCTGCGGGATACGATAAGAATGCCGAGGTGCCGGAGGCGCTGCTGAAGCTCGGTTTCGGCTTCACCGAAGTCGGCACCGTGACGCCGCGCGCCCAGGCGGGCAACGACAAGCCGCGAATCTTCCGCCTTGTGGCCGACGAGGCGGTGATCAACCGTCTCGGTTTCAACAATGAGGGCCATGCGGCGGCCTTCGAGCGGCTGGTGGCCTGCGACCGCTCGGCGCTGATCGGGGTCAATATCGGCGCAAACAAGGACAGCGCGGATCGCATCGCCGACTACGTGGCCGGCATTCGGCTCTTCTATCCCGTGGCGCGGTATTTCACCGCCAACATCTCCTCGCCCAACACGCCGGGTCTGCGCGACCTGCAGGCGCGGGAGAGCCTGGGCGCCTTGCTCAAGGCCGTGCTCGCCGCCCGCAATAACGAGGCGACGAAGACGGGCCGGCGCGTGCCGGTGTTCCTCAAGATCGCGCCGGACCTTACCGAAGAGGGGATCGACGACATTGCGGCGGAGGTGATCGCCCAGCGCCTCGACGGCGTGATCGTCTCCAACACGACGCTGTCGCGCGACGGTCTTTCGGATCGCACCCATGCGGGCGAGGCCGGTGGCCTTTCCGGCAAGCCGCTGTTTGCGCGCTCCACGGCGGTTCTTGCCCGTATGCGGCAATTGCTGGGGCCGGAAACGGTCATCATCGGCGTCGGCGGGGTCGGCTCGGCGGAAACGGCGGCGGAGAAGATCCGCGCGGGCGCCGATCTGGTGCAGCTCTATTCGATGATGGTCTATGAGGGGCCGTCGCTGCCCGGCCGGATCGTGAAAGGCCTGTCCGAACTCTGCGACCGCGAGGGGCTTTCTTCGATCCGCGACATCAGGGACAGCCGCGTCGATCACTGGGCCGCCCAGCCCATTTGAGCGTCAGAAGCTCTCGGCACTGCGGGCCGGCACGCGGGCGATGAGCAGCACGCCGCGCATCAGCAGGAACAGATTCAGCGCGGCCCACAGGCCGTGATTGCCGAGAAGCGGCACCAGCACGACGGCGGCGATGGCGAAAGCCACGAAGGCAAGCAGCATCATGTTGCGCATGTCGCGCGACCAGGTGGCGCCGATGAAGACCCCGTCCATCAGGAAGGCGAGCGCGCCCGTCACGGCCGTCAGCGCCACCCAGGGCAGATAGGTGTGCGCTGCGGCGCGCACATCGGCGACCGTCGTCAGCAGGTCGATCAGCGCGCTGCCGAAGGCGAGGAACGCCGCGCCCATGACCAGGGCTAGCCCGAAGGACCAGAGCGCGATGCGCTTCAACGCCGCATCGAAAGCGGGGCGGAATCGGGCGCCGACGGCCCGGCCGACGATCTGCTCGGCGGCATTGGCAAAACCATCGAGACCAAAGCCGGCCACCATGAAGAGCGTCATCAGCACGGCATTGGCCGCGAGCGTCAGCGCCCCCATGCCGGCACCGATCCGCGTCATCAGGGTGAAGGTGGCGAGCAGCACGAAGGAGCGGATCATGATGTCACGGTTGAGCGCGAAGAGCTCCGACAGGCGCGTCCGGTCGAGGAGATCGGCGAGCGAGGGCGCATGGGCACGATCGAAGCGGGTGACGACGATGAGGAAACCGGCGAGCGCGCCGATCGCCTCACCGGCCACCGTGCCGGCAGCGACACCGGCGACACCCCAGCCGGCCACAAGGCCGAGCCCGATGGAGCCGACGATGTTGATGCCATTGATGAGGATCTGCAGGAAGAGGCCAAGCCCCGCCTGGCCGCGGCCGAGCACATAGCCGAGGATGGCGTAGTTGGCGAGCGCGACCGGGGCCGACAGGATGCGCCAGCCGAAATAGACCCGCGTCGCCTCCGCCACGGCCGGCTCCGGCGCCATCAGCCAGAGGCCGGCGGCGAGAAGCAGCGGGGAGAGCACAAGCATCACCGTGCCGAGACCGAGTGCGCTGACGAAGGCGCGCCAGAAGGTCGCCTGCTCGGCGTGGCGGTCACCGGCGCCGAGCGCCTGGGCGACAAGGCCGGTCGTGGAGGCGCGCAGGAAGTTGAAGGTGGAAAAGAGGAGATCGAAGAGCACCGCCCCGACGGCAAGGCCCGCGATCAGCTCCGCACTGCCGAGCCGGCCGACGACGGCGGTATCGACGAGGCCGAGCAGCGGCGTCGTGAGAAAGGCAAGCGTCATCGGCCCGGCGATGGAGAAGATCAGGCGGTCGGTGACCTCGAACGGCCCGGCGCCCTCTGCCTGTCCGCCTGCAACCATCGCACCAATCCCTTCCGCTTCGTCATCTTCGAAAGGTCATACAGACGCAGCAGGCCCGTGGGAAGCCGAAGGAAGGGGAAGCAGGGGACACCGGCTGGCGATCAGCCGGCGTTCGAGAGCACCATGGCCCAGTAAGGCCGGCCATCGGCCGTTCTCGCCAGCGCGACGCCGAGGCCGCGATAGGGTCCGAGCATGTTTTCGAGGTGCTTGGGCGAATCGACCCAGGCCTGATAGGCGGCCTCAGGGCTCTGCTGGCCGGCCGCGATGTTTTCGGCTGCCGGCAGGGCAACGCCCGCGCCCTTCATGCGGCCGAGGAACGTGTCCGTCAGACCGATGAGATGCGCCATCTTGCGGGCCTCAGCCATACGGATCGCCTGCCCTTCGGCGGCCCTCGCGGCGGCGGGATCGTAAGAGAGCGGCGAAAGTCCCCTTTTGGCGCGCAGGTCGTTGATGAGCGGCAGCACGGTTGCCGTCTGGTCCGCACCGTTGGCCGGAGGGCCCTTGGGCTTTGTCGCACAGCCGGCGATGGTCGCGAGCGTCAGCGCGCCAGCCCCGCAGAGCAACAGGCGGCGCGAAGGGCTCGCGTCGGCGCGGAGGCCGGTTGGGCGGACCGGGGCCGCAACAGCCCGGCTCATCGGCGCCAGCTCAGCAGACGGAGAACGATGAAGACGGGGATGACGATCGCACCGCCGAGCAGCAGATAATCCCCGACGCGGCCGAGCGCCGCGAAGCCGGTGTGCCACAGATCCAGCACGAAATTGCGGATCGTGAAGAGGATATCGGCCGGATGCAGGCCGAAGACGGCCATGACGAAGCCGACGATGACCGAGACCACGATCAGCTTGATGATGACGCGACCGGGTGTGTCGCCCAGAAATCTGTTCAGTCCTTCGGCCATGCCGATCATCTCCTGTCCGCGCCGCGTGTGGAACGCGCGCGTCAAAGCCCCGATTCTTCAGGGCCACACATAAGCATGAGCGATGACACGGGCAAGGCGGCGAAACTATGAAGCGTGCTTGCTTTTCGGCGGATACCGGCCTTCACTCACCCTCACAACAAGATCACGGGGTTCGAAATGTCAGGTCACTTCATAGTCTATGGTGCCGTGGGATCCGGGTCGGTGCCGATCGAGGCGGCACTGGCGCTTGCGGGTATTCCCTACGTGGTGAAGGATTTCGCGCCGTGGACTTCGGCCGAGGAGGCCGAGGCGTTGTCGATCCTCAATCCGATGCGGCAGGTGCCGGCGCTGGCGCTGCCATCCGGCCAGGTGATGACGGAAAGTGCCGCGATCCTGATCTGGCTTTCGGATGCCTTTCCCGACAGCGGGCTCGCGCCGCCGGCCGGCGATCCGCGCCGGGCGGAATTCCTGCGCTGGATGACGTTCGTTTCCTCGGCGATCTATGCGCTGTACTGGATCACCGACAATCCGGCCCGCGTTACGGACGACACGGCACAACACGCGGCGATCAACGCACGGCTTTACGAGCGGATCGCCGATTGCTGGGCAGTGATGGACAAGGGGCTCACGCCGGGACGCTATCTGCTCGGCGACAGCCTTTCCATCCTCGATCTCTATGTGGCGACGGCCTCGCGCTGGTCGCCGGGGCGGCGACGGTTCTATGAGGTCGCGCCCGGGCTCGCGGATGCCATCCGGCGAACGGATGCCGAGCCACGGCTGCAGACGCTCTGGGCGGAGCGCTTCCCGTTTTCGGAAGGGTGGGAACGCTGAGCCCGAATGGCGGTGCCGGCTTGCGTTTCCGCCGCGATCGCGTCAGATGCCGGCCATCCGTTTCCCTTGTCAGGTCCTGCCATGTCTACCCACCAGCTTTCCTCCGGTGATCTCCTTGCCGACCGCCGGGCCGATTATGCGCGGATGATGGCGGAAGGTGCGGATTTCGCCGGTGCTGCGGAGCTGATGGAGCAGGCGCTGGAGATCGTGCCCGGCTGGGCGGCCGGCTGGTTCCGGCTCGGCGAATATCGCGAGAAGGCGGGGCTGGTTTCTGAGGCTGTCGCCGCCTATCGGGCTGCGCTCGATCGTGTACCGGAGGACATTTTCGGAGCTTCACTGAAGATCGCACTGCTCTCCGGCGAGGCAGACAGGCGGCAGGCGCCGAGCGCCTATGTCGGCCGGCTTTTCGACGATTATGCCGAGCGCTTCGATACGGCGCTGGTGGAGAAGCTCGGCTACAGCGTGCCGCAGAGCCTCACATCCCTGCTGCTTGCCACGACCGGCAACCGGCACTTTGCCCGCGCCGTCGATCTCGGCTGCGGCACCGGCCTTCTCGGCGCAGAACTGCGCGCCCATGTCGATCACCTCGAAGGCTACGACCTTTCGGCCGGCATGCTGGCGAAGGCTGAGGGCAAGGGGCTCTACGACCGGCTGGGCGAGGCGGACCTGTCGCTGGCGCCGGAGGCGTGCGGCGTGTTTGCCGCCGGCTGCGGCGAGGGGCGCGCGGATCTCGCGGCGGCGGCCGATGTGCTGATGTATCTTGGGGCGCTCGATCCGGTCTTTACGATCGTTACCCGGCTCATCGGGCCTGGCGGTCTTTTTGCCTTTTCGGTCGAGGATGCCGGTGCGGATGGCGATGTCGTGCTGCGGCCGTCGCTCCGGTTTGCGCATTCGCAGACCTATGTCAGCGGCCTTGTCGAAAAGGCAGGGCTGACCCTTCTCGCTGCGGAGAAAACCACCCTTCGCAAAGATGGCGCCGAGACGGTGCCCGGCATTCTGTTTATTGCGCAGCAATAGGCCGGCCGGACCCATTCTTGCGATTTTCAATTAGGTCAGCATTGCTTACGTATTTTACTTGCGGGAAAGCGATAAATCGCTGATACTTCTTGCAGAAAGCGGATGACGGGAGGCTTCCTCCCGTACCGTTTCCACCGTTTATGCAGCCCTTTTCCAGATCCTCGTCGTCCGCCGGGTGTCCCCGCGCGGCCCCTGTCCCGTGGGAGATTTGCAGCCATGACGCAATTGATGAGCAACCTCGGTTTCTGGAACAGCAGCGCGACGCGCCATACGCCGGTGGAAGACGTGCAGGGCATCTTCACGGGCAGCCTTGTGGCGGCGCTCGGGCTCTACCTTCTGGCCAGCGCGGGCCTTCTGACCGGGAGCACGGCCGGCATCGCCTTTCTTCTGCATTATGCGCTCGGCATCAATTTCGGTCTCGCCTTCTTTCTGCTGAACGTTCCGTTCTTCTACCTCTCCTGGCGCCAGCTCGGCCCCGCCTTCACCATCAAGACCTTCGTCGCCATCGGCCTCACAGCGGTGATCTCCAATGTCCAGACGCAGTTCTTCACTATTTCCGGCATGAACCCGGCCTGGGGCGCGCTCTCGGGTGGCCTTCTGCTCGGCTACGGCCTTCTGGCGCTCTATCGCCATCGCGCCAGCCTCGGCGGCGTCGGCATTCTGGGCGTCTGGATGCAGGAGCGCTTCGGCATCCGCGCCGGCCTCGTGCAACTCACCATCGACATGGGCGTGCTGGCCGCCGCCTTCCTCATCACGCCGCCGACGACCGTCATCTATTCGGTGCTGGGCGCCGTGGTGCTCAACCTTTTCATCGCCATCAACCACCGCTCGGACCGCTACGTGGCGCTCTGACGGCGGCACCGGTACGGCGAACCCGTGTGACGACGAAGCGCCTTGTTTTGGCCTGTGTCTTCGATAGTGTCGGTGCCGCGCCCCTCCTGATGGCGCGGAAACGGGAACAGCACCATGAAGAAGACCATTCTCCTTGCTGCGCTGGCGATGCTCGCCGCCGGCACGGCCTCGGCTCAAGAGACCACGATCAAGATCGCCACCGAGGGCGCCTACCCGCCCTTCAACTATGTCGATACGGATGGCAGCCTGAAGGGCCTCGACGTCGATATCGCCAACGCGCTCTGCGCCGAAATGAAGGCCAAGTGCGAGATCGTCGCGCAGGAGTGGGACGGGATGATCCCCGGCCTGATCGCCAAGAAATACGACGCGATCATCGCCTCCATGTCGATCACCGAAGAGCGCAAGAAGCAGATCGACTTCACCAACAAATATTATGTGACGCCGCTCGCCGTCGTCGCGCCGAAGGACAGCACGCTGGCCGGCACCACGGCGGACGACCTGAAGGGCAAGGCGATCGGCGCTCAGGCCGGCACGACGCAGGCGACCTATGCCGACGACGTCTATGCCAAGGGCGGCGCGGACGTGAAGCAGTATCCGACCAATGACGAGGCTGTCGCCGATCTCGTGGCCGGCCGTCTCGATGCGCTGATCTCCGACAAGTTCGTGCTGACCGACTGGCTGAACAAGGACGGCAAGGACTGCTGCAAGATGGTCGGCGATGTGGCCGGCACCGAAACGGAAGCCGGCATCGGCATCCGCCAGGGCGAGACCGAGCTGAAGGAACGCTTCAACAAGGCGATCGACGCGATCGTCGCCAACGGCACCTACGCCAAGATCACGCAGAAGTACTTCCCCTTCGATATCTACTGATCCGTGAGAGATCGGCGTCCTGCCCGCATGCTCCGCGGGCAGGACGTTGACGAAAGCCTGCAGTGTGATGAAAACCGACGTTCTCGTTCTCGGTGCCGGCATCGTCGGCGTTTCGAGCGCCCTCCATCTTCTCGACCGTGGCCGCTCCGTGGTGCTTGTCGATCGCGCCGATCCGGGCAGCGGCACGAGCTACGGCAATGCCGGCCTCATCGAGCGCTCGTCGGTCATTCCCTATTCCTTCCCGCGCGATCCCCTGGCGCTGTTGCGCTATGTGCTGAACGGCCAGTCGGATGTGCGCTACGATCCGTTCTTTCTGCCGAAGGCGGCCTCGTTCCTCTGGAAGTACTGGCGCAACTCCGCGCCCGGCCCGCTTGAGGTCGCGACGCGCGCCATGCTGCCGCTGGTGGAGGCCTGTCTTCCCGAGCATGACCGGCTGGTGGCGCGTGCCGGCGCCGGACACCTGATCCGTGCCGATGGCTGGGTGGCGCTCTACAAGACGACGGCGCGTTTTGATGCTGCCGTTGCCGAGGCGGGACGGCTTTCCCCCTATGGCCTCGCCCACCGTATCCTGACGCCGCAGGACTTCATCGCGCTGGAGCCCGCCTACCGGCCCGGCATCGCCAGCATTGCCGGTGCCATTCACTGGCAGGATCCGAAAACGGTCACCGATCCGCAAGGCCTGGTGAAGGCCTATGCCGAGCTCTTCGTGGCCGGCGGTGGCACGATGGCGCGGGGCGATGCCGCGACGCTGACCGAGATTGCCGGCGGCTGGCAGGTGACGGGCGCGGACGGTGAGACGATCACGGCGCGCGAGGTCGTGGTGGCGCTGGGGCCGCAATCCGGGCTCGTGTTTCGCAAGGCGGGCTATCGCATCCCGCTCGGCATCAAGCGCGGCTATCACCGCCATTACACGCAGACGGATGGCGCCATGCCGCGCCTTTCGGTGGTGGACGAGGAAAGCGGCTATGTGCTGGCGCCGATGCGGCAGGGTCTGCGCATCACCACGGGCATCGAATTCGCCGATCCCGCAGCCCCCGCCAAGGATATCCAGATCCGCCGCGACGAGGCGGCAGCGCGCAAGCTTCTGCCGCTCGGCACGCCGGTGGAGCAAACGCCCTGGCTCGGGCTGCGCCCCTGCCTGCCGGACATGCGGCCGGTGATCGGACCAGCCGCCCGGCACACGGGGCTCTGGTTCCATTTCGGCCATGCGCATCATGGCCTGACGCTTGGCCCGGCCAGCGGACGACTGCTGGCTGAGATGATGACGGGCGAAACGCCGTTCGTGGATCCCACGCCCTACGCCGCAACGCGCTTCGCCTGACGGTCGCCCGGCAGGCACGGCGAAAGGCGCGGCTTCTTTTTTGGCCGCGCATCACTACCTTCTTGCCGTGAACGCCATCGATTCGCCCCCGCCCCGCGACGGACTGCCGTTGCTTCCCGCGCCTTTCACCGGCTGGTTCGCCGAAAAGGGCTGGCAGCCGCGTGCGCATCAACTCGATCTCCTGGCGCGCGTCTCCGGCGGCGAGGACATGCTGCTGATCGCGCCCACAGGCGCCGGCAAGACGCTGGCGGGTTTCCTTCCGTCGCTCGTCTCGCTTACCCACCGCGGCCGCAAGAAGCCGGGCACGGCCTTTACCGGCATCCACACGCTCTACATCTCGCCGCTGAAGGCGCTGGCCGTCGATATCGAGCGCAACCTGATGAAGCCGGTCAGCGAGATCGGCCTGCCGATCACCATCGAGGGGCGCACGGGCGATACGCCGCAGGGCAAGCGCCAGCGCCAGAAACTCAACCCGCCCGACATCCTGCTGACGACGCCGGAGCAGCTGGCACTGCTGATCGCCAATGGCGAGGCGGAGCGGTTCTTCAAGGATCTGCGCTATGTGGTGCTGGACGAGTTGCATTCGCTCGTCACCTCCAAGCGCGGGCACCTGCTGTCGCTCGGGCTTGCCCGGCTGAGGACCCTTGCGCCGGAGATGCGCGCCATCGGGCTTTCCGCGACGGTCGCCGATCCCATGGAGCTGCAGCGCTGGCTGGTGCCGCAGGTGGCAGGTGCGGCAAGGCACGCCGGACTGATTACCGTTGCCGGCGGCGCCAAGCCCGTGATCACCATTCTCGGCACCGAGGAGCGCGTGCCCTGGTCCGGCCATTCAGCCCGCTATGCAATGGCGGATGTCTACGCGGCGATCAAGGAGCACCGCACGACGCTGCTCTTCGTCAACACCCGAAGCCAGGCGGAGCTATTGTTCCAGGAACTCTGGACCATCAACGACGACAATCTGCCGATCGCGCTGCATCACGGCTCGCTGGATGTCGGGCAGCGCCGCAAGGTGGAGGCGGCGATGAGCGAGAACCGCCTGCGCGCCGTCGTTGCCACCTCCACCCTCGATCTCGGCATCGACTGGGGCGATGTCGATCTCGTCATCCATGTCGGCGCGCCCAAGGGCGCCTCACGGCTGGCGCAGCGCATCGGACGCTCCAACCACCGCATGGACGAGCCAAGCCGCGCCATCCTCGTTCCCGCCAACCGCTTCGAGGTGATGGAATGCCAGGCGGCGCTCGACGCCAACTATATCGGTGCGCAGGATACGCCGCCGATCGGCGCGGGCGCGCTCGACGTACTCGCCCAGCATGTTCTCGGCTCCGCCTGTGCCGCGCCGTTTGCGACGGAAGCCCTCTTTGCGGAGGTGACGAGCGCCCTGCCCTATGCCGATCTTGCGCCCGAGACCTTCGAGCGCGTGGTGGAATTCGTGGCGACCGGCGGCTATGCGCTGAAGACCTATGAGCGCTATGCGCGCATCCGCCAGACGAAGGACGGGCTCTGGCGGGTTTCCAATCCGCAGGTCGCGCAGCAATACCGGCTGAATGTCGGCACGATCGTGGAAAGCCCGATGCTGAACGTGCGCATGGTGAAGCGCAATGCGCGTGGCGCCGTGGGGCGGGGCGGCATGTCGCTCGGCAAGGTCGAGGAATATTTCACTGAGATGCTGTCGCCCGGGGATACGTTCCTCTTCTCCGGCAAGGTGCTGCGCTTCGAAGGCATCCGGGAAAACGAGTGCCTCGTCACGCAAGGCTTCAAGCTGGACCCCAAGGTGCCGGCCTATGCGGGCGGCAAGTTTCCGCTCTCCACCTATCTTGCGGCCCAGGTGCGCGACATGCTGGCCGATCCCGAACGGCGCAGCCACCTGCCGGAACAGGTGCGCGACTGGCTGTCGCTGCAGCACGCCGTTTCGCAGCTGCCGCGGGCCGACGAGCTTCTGATCGAGACCTTCCCGCGCGGACAGCGCCACTACATGGTCGCCTATGCCTTCGAGGGCCGGCTGGCGCACCAGACGCTCGGCATGCTGCTGACGCGGCGGCTGGAGCGGATGGGGCTGAAGCCGCTCGGCTTCGTCGCGACCGATTATGCGCTGGCGATCTGGGCGCTGGAGGACATGGGATGGGCCTTCAAGCTGCGCCAGCCCGCGCTCGGCCAGCTTTTCGACGAGGACATGCTCGGCGACGACCTGGAAGCCTGGCTCGATGAAAGCTTTCTTCTCAAGCGCACCTTCCGCAACTGCGCCGTGATTGCCGGCTTGATCGACCAGCGCCATCCGGGGCAGGAAAAGACCGGGCGGCAGGTGACGGTTTCGGCGGACCTCATCTACGACGTGCTGCGCAGCCACGAGCCGAACCACATCCTGATGCAGGCGACCCGCAACGATGCGGCAACGGGGCTTTTGGATATTGGCCGTCTCGGCGATATGCTGGCACGAATCAAGGGCCATATCACCCACCGGGCGCTCGAGCGGATTTCACCGCTTGCCGTGCCCATCATGCTGGAAATCGGCAAGGAGCCGGTGGCCGGCGAGGCACAGGATGCGGTGCTGGCGGAAGCGGCCGAAGACCTGATCGAGGAGGCGCTCGGCGTCATCCACGACTGAAGACAAGACAACGAGACAGCATGACGATGAACAGGGTGGCGCTCTCGCGCGGGACGGAGACGGAACTGGCGGGCGCCCTGGTGGAAACCGAGGTGGCCGGCATTCGCGCCGTCCTCGATCCGATGGGCGGGCTGCTGCTGCCCGCGCTCGACATGCTCGTCGTCTCCGACCTGCATCTGGAGAAGGGCTCCGCCTTTGCCCGGCGTGGCATGATGCTTCCGCCCTACGACACGCTGGCGACCCTGACGCTCGTCGCGCGGCTGATCGTCCGGCATGATCCGAAGATCGTCGTCAGCCTCGGCGACACCTTCCACGACCGCGTCGGTGCCGCCCTGATGCCGCCTGCCTTCCGCGAGATGATCGCGGACATGGCGCGCGGGCGGGAATGGATCTGGATTGCCGGCAACCACGATCCCGACGGCGCCTTCGGTCTGCCCGGCATCTCCGCCGACAGCCTCTGCCATGGCGGCCTCACCTTCCGCCACGAGCCGGGCCCCGGCCCGCAGCCCGGCGAGATCGCGGGCCACCTCCATCCGGCCGCAATCGTCACCCGGCGCGAAAAATCGGTGCGCCGCGCCTGTTTCGCCACCGACGGCGCGCGCCTCCTCATGCCCGCCTTCGGGGTGACGACGGGCGGCCTCGACCTCAACCACCGCGCCATGACCGGCCTCTTCAACCGCCCGTCCCTCATCGCCCACCTGCTCGGCCGCGACCGGATCTACTCCGTGCGCTACGGGAATCTCAGGGGCTGACCCTTCCTGCGACATGACGTTTTTTAGCAATCGGCGGAACAAACGCTCCTGTTGCCCGTTTTGCGAGGCATTCAAGACGTGCCGGGATCGAACTCATCCCGGCAGACAGGAGAGAGAACCCCATGGCCGATACCGCCACCTACGCGCACGTGCAGACGCGCGGCACCTCCCCCACCCTCAACGAAGCTTTCAACCGTGTCTCCTGGGGCGCCGTTTTCGCCGGTGTGGCGATTGCGCTGACGGTGCAGCTCGTTCTGAACCTGCTCGGCGTCGGCATCGGCGCGGCGGTGATCGATCCCGGCACGGCGGACAATCCGGCCGCCTCGACCTTTTCCATGGGCACGATCGCGTGGTTCGTCATCAGCGGCATCGTCGCCTCGTTTGCCGGCGGCTATGTCGCGAGCCGCCTCTCGGGCCGTCCGCTGCGCTCCACCGGCGCGCTGCACGGCCTGACCTCCTGGGCCGTCACGACGCTCGTGATCTTCTATCTGCTGACGACGTCGATCGGCGCTCTGGCCGGTGGTCTCTTCAACGGTATCTCAGGCATCATTTCCGGCGCCGGCTCGACGGTCGCAACGGCTGCCACCGCCGCGGCCCCGTCGCTTGCCGAAGCGACCAACCCGATGGCCGCCATCGAGCAGCAGATCCGCGAGACCAGCGGCGGCAATGACCCGGCCGTGCTGCGCGACACCGCCGTCAAGGCCGTGCAGGCCGTCCTGACCGGCGATCCGGCGCAGGCCGAACAGGCCCGCAACCAGGCTGCCGACGCCCTCGCTCGTGCCCAGAACATCCCGGTCGAACAGGCCCGCCAGCAGGTTGCCCAGTACGAAACGCAGTATCGCCAGACCGTCGAAGCCGCCAAGCAGCAGGCGACCGCCGCCGCCCAGACCGCCGCAACGGCCGTCTCCACCGGTGCCGTCCTCGCCTTCGTGGCTCTCGTTGTCGGCGCCATTGCCTCTCTCATCGGTGGTTCGGTCGGGACCACCCGTGTTGTGCGGACGGAGGATGTCTACGTCCGCGCATAATCCTTTCACGAGACACGTTGTCGCGAAGACGGCCGCCCATGGACAACAGGGGTGGCCGTTTTGCATTGGCGGCACCTGAAGGCGCAGCTTCCCCGTCATTGCGATGCGGGATCGCATGCTTTATGCCCGGCCCGACGGCCGGGCCGCGCGCTTTGGGGGCGCAGGCGCCGATGCCGCCGGACAACAGGGGGCTTTCATGGCCGACAACGACGACTACATCTATGACGAGGTGACGGGCGAATGGCGACCCGCATCGGAAATGGCAGCGGCTGCCGCCGCGGCGGCGGTGGTGCGCGACAGCGCCGGCAACGTGCTTTCCGATGGCGACAGCGTCACGCTGATCAAAGACCTCAAGGTCAAGGGCGCCAACCAGACGCTGAAGCAGGGCACGGTGATCCGCTCGATCCGTCTCACCGAGAACCCCGAGGAAATCGACTGCCGTCACGATGCGATCAAGGGTCTCGTGCTGCGCACCGAATTCGTCAAGAAGCGGTAATACGGAATTCCGGCGGGAAGGTCGCGACAGACCGTCCCGGCCGAACGGCAAGCGAGGCAACATGAAGTCGATCGGTTTTCTCTCCTTCGGGCATTGGACGCCCTCCCCGCAATCGGGCGCGCGCACCGCCGCGGATGTGCTGCTGCAGTCGATCGACCTTGCCGTGGCGGCCGAGGAACTGGGGGCTGACGGCGCCTATTTCCGCGTCCACCATTTTGCCCGGCAGCTCGCCTCGCCCTTCCCGCTGCTGGCGGCTGTCGGCGCGCGCACGAAGCGCATCGAAATCGGCACCGGCGTCATCGACATGCGCTATGAAAACCCGCTCTACATGGCGGAAAATGCCGGTGCGGCCGATCTCATTGCCGGCGGACGCCTGCAGCTCGGCATCAGCCGGGGATCGCCGGAGCAGGTGATCGACGGCTGGCGCTATTTCGGCCATGTGCCGCCCGAGGGCATGAACGATGCGGAGATGGGACGCCGTCATGCCGAGATCTTTCTCGACGTGCTGAAGGGCGAAGGCTTCGCCGAGCCCAATCCGCGCCCGATGTTTCCGAACCCGCCGGGCTTGCTGCGGCTGGAGCCCTATTCGGAGGGCCTCAGGGATCGCATCTGGTGGGGCGCGGGCTCCAACCGCACGGCCGTGTGGGCCGCCGAGCAAGGCATGAACCTGCAAAGCTCGACGCTCAAGGACGACGAGACGGGCGAACCCTTCCACATCCAGCAGGCCCGGCAGATCCGCGCCTATCGCGAGGCCTGGGCAGCGGCAGGGCACACACGCACGCCGCGCGTTTCCGTGAGCCGCAGCATATTCGCGCTCGTCAACGATCAGGACCGCATGTATTTCGGCCGTGGCGGCAAGGAGAGCGACCAGATCGGCTATATCGACCAGAACACCCGGGCCATCTTCGGCCGCAGCTATGCGGCCGAGCCGGATGCGCTCATCGAGGAACTGAAGAAGGACGAGGCGATCGCGGAAGCCGATACGCTGCTTCTAACCGTGCCCAACCAGCTCGGCGTCGCCTACAACGCCCATGTCATCGAGGCGATCCTGACCCATGTAGCGCCGGCGCTCGGCTGGCGGTGACGTCGTCCGGAGCGCTCGCGCGGCGTCAGAACGTCAGAACGCGTTGAAAGTGAGCGTCGTCAGTGACCGCGTGATACCGGGGACGGTGGCGATGTTGTCGTTGATGAACTTGCCGATGTCGTCGCCTTCAGCGATGTAGATCTTGAGCAGCAGGTCGTAGTCGCCGCTGGTCGAATACATCTCCGAGACGATCTCCTTCCTGTAGATCTCGTCGGCGACCTCGTAGGTCTTGCCGGGGGCGCACTGGATCTGGACGAAAATCGGCTTCATGGTCGGGATGTCCTCCGTTTGCCGCTGATGTGGTCGATTTGAGCCGACCCGTCAATACACGGGCCGTTGTCAATCGCGGCGGAAGAGAAGGCTCGCGCCCCAGCCGGTGATGACGGCGATCAACACCGCAAAGAGGCCGTAGAAGAAGGGCTGCTCGTGGGCCGCGCGGGTGATGGCTTCCTCAAGACCCGTCTTCACCACCCGGAGCGGCAGGGCCTTTGCTGCCACGAAGGTGCCGTCGCGGAAGAGGTAGGCGCGCACGAGGTGGATGCCGTTCGGCACGTCGGCCGGCAGGCGGATCGAGGCCTTGAAGAGGCTGGAGGAGATGAACTGCACGCCGCCGGGATCGCGCTGATAGACGCCGTTCTGCTCGCGGATGCGGCGGAAGGCGTCGCGGAATTCGGTGAGGTTCGAGCCGTTGCCGACGAAGCCGGTGGGCACGAGCCGCATGTGGTCCACGCCGATACCCATGTTGGCGATGTCCTGCGGCGGGGCGATCTGGCTGATGTCGCGCGTGGTGGCGAGCGAATAGGATTCCGGCACCAGTTCGAAGGTCATCGAGTGACGGTTGACCCAGATGCCGAAGACGCGCTCCTTCTTGCGCACCGTCGCATTGTCCTTGGGGCCTTCCAGAACGGTGACGAGATTGTATTTGCCCTGCGCCAGGAGCTTTTCATCGAAGCCCTCGATGGCGCCGAAGATCGTCAGGTCGGCGCCACGAAAATCCGAGGTGATCGAAATCTCGTCGGTGGAGATGCCGATCTCCAGCTGCTCCGAGAAATCGCCCGAGGGCTGCGCGCCGCCGCTGCCATCCGTTTGCGCCGCCACCGGCGTGGCCATGGCCGCCAGCAGCGCGACGGCGGCAAGGAGGTGGCGCAGCGGCTTGCGAGGGAAAGCCATCAGTAGCCGACCCCCGTGGAGACGACCGAGTAGATGTCGGCAGGCGGAATGACGAGATCGATGGCGAGACGAATGCCGACGGCGAGGACGAGAAGCGCCAGGAGGGCGCGTAGCTGCTCGCCGCGCAGCTTCTGGCCGACCCGCACGCCGTATTGCGCACCGATGACACCGGCGACCATCAGGATGAAGGCCAGCACGATATCGACCGTGTAGTTGGTCGAGGCCTGCACGATCACGGCATAGGCGGAGACGAAGATGATCTGGAAGAGCGAGGTGCCGACCACGACGTTGGTGGGGATGCGCAGGAGGTAGATCATGGCGGGGACCATGATGAAGCCGCCACCCACGCCCATGACCGAGGTCAGCACGCCGATGCTCATGCCAAGGCCGATCACGGGGATGATGCTGAGATAGATCTTCGACTTCTTGAAACGCACCTTGAAGGGCAGCCGGTGCACCCAGTTGTGCTGGCCCGGCCGCCTGAGGGCCGCCGGCTGGTTTTTCGAAGCCTTGCGCATGGCACGCAGGCTTTCCGTGAGCATCAGCGCCCCGACGACGCCGAGCAGCACGACGTAGAGCAGCGAGATGACGAGGTCGAGCTGTCCGATGCGGCGCAGCAGCGAGAAGATCCAGACACCGATGGTAGCGCCCATGAGACCGCCCACCAGCAACACGCTTCCCAGCTTCACGTCGATGGTGCCGCGTCTGAAGTGGGTGATAGCGCCAGAGATCGAAGAGGCCACGACCTGATTGGCGCCGGTGGCGACGGCGACGACGGGCGGGATGTTGTAGAAGATCAGGAGCGGCGTAATGAGGAAGCCGCCGCCCACCCCGAACATGCCGGAGAGGAAACCGACGGCCGCACCCATACCCAGAATGACGAGGATATTCACCGACAATTCTGCAATGGGCAGATACACCGTCACGGGCGGACCTCGATATGCCAAAAGCCCGCAAAGGCCGGCGGGCGTCGGTGGCGGGCAGCCCGCCAGGCTCTTGTCCATGTGATTGCAGGGCCGGGTTCTCGGGGCTTTCCCGCGATCGACCGGCCTGATCCGTCTTGCGCCGCCAGCCGGATGCTGTCAACCGCCGCGCCCAAACGAAAGCCGCGCGGGTGAAGTTCACCCGCGCGACGTGTCCATTTTGTGACGCAGCCTGTTGGCTTTGCTGCCTTATCCGGCGTTTCAGCCGATCAGCCAGCCTTGGCCTGGTTGCGCTTCAGAAGTTCACGCACCAGTGCGTCCGTCAGTTCGCCGGTCGGCGCCTGGCCGATCGACTTCTGGAATTCCTTGATGGCATTGACCGTCTGCGGACCGAGCGCGCCATCCGGCGTACCGGCCTTGAAGCCGTTGTTGTTGAGGATCGCCTGAATGTTGCGGATCGCCTTCTTCATGTCGATCGTCGACGTCTTCACGCCGCCACCGGTCCAGCTGTCGGGAATGTTGGCGGAGTTGGCATCGGCGTTGAGCGGCTGAACCTTCCAGGCTTCAACCTTCGCCTTGGCGCCGGCAAGCTGCTCGGGCTTCATGGCCGTGGCCACTTCGTCCCGCTTCTGGGCGGCATCCGTGTCGCCCTCTGAGGCAGCGACGGCGAACCACTTGTAGCTTTCTTCCAGATCCTGCGGCACGCCATTGCCGCGGGCATAAAGGATGGCCAGGTTGAACTGACTGTCCTTCACACCATGGTCTGCCGCCTTGCGGAACCATTCGCCGGCAGCCTTGAAGTCCGGATTGCCGCCGCTGCCGGTCGCAAGAAGGACGGCGAGATTGTGCATGGCGCTGGCATTGCCGCGATTGGCTGCGGCCTCGTAGAGCGCCTTGGCCTTGTCGAGGTCGCGGGCAACGCCGGTGCCCTTTTCATAGAGGTTGGCAAGGCGGTATTCGGCCGGCACGACGCCGGCGTCGGCGGCGCGCTGATACCACTTGGCGGCCTCGGCGAGATCCGCCGTCACGCCACGACCGTCGGTGTAGCGCGCGCCGATCTCGAAATAGGCCAGCGGATCACCCTTGCGGGCGGCTTCGACCAGCGGTGCCGGGCCGATCGTGTCCGGCACCGTCACGGGTGCAGCTTCGCTGACCGTGGCGGGTGCGGCAGCCGGTGTCTCGACAGGCGGCTGTTCGCCTGCTGCCTGCGAGGGCTCGGCGGCGGAATCGGCCGGTCGTGTCAGCGTCGTGGTGGGTACGGTCGTTGCCGGGACCACCGTTCCTTGCGCCTGCGGTTCTGCGGAATCGGCCGGAAGGGCGGCGGTCGCCTCGTCTGCCGGGACCGTGGCCGTATCGGCTGCCTGCTGTTCGGCGGCCTTTTCGTCCGTCGGGGTTACGGCGGATGGCGTTGCCGCAACCACGGCTTCTGCTTCGGCGCGGACGTTTGACTGCGGCTCGTCGGCCGGGGCGGCAGAGGTTTCGGCGGTGCGATTGTCGGTGCTTGCCTGGATCGCTGGCGGAGCGGTTTCGCCGTTCACCAGCGTGTTGACGAGCGGGAAGGCCATCACGGCCAACAGCACGGCACCGACAGCGAGCAGGATCGGACGACGATTGAACCGCTTGGTGCCGGCATCGGCGCGGCTTTCGCCCTGCTCGGTGCGAATTGTGCCGGCTTCCTCGGCGGCAAGCTTTGCGGCACGACGGGCCGCGGCGATGTAGTAATCGCCCTTTTCGCCCTCGACGGCGTCGGCAGCCCGGGCGCCGTCACGCTGGCCGGCGCGCACGCGCTCCAGGATGCGCTTGACATCCGGCAGGCCGGAACCTGGCTCGAGAAGCTCGCTCGACATATCCGGCGCGATCGCGTCTGCAGCATCGATTGATGGCGAGGGTGCGACTTCGTGGCGGGCGGGCGCGGGCGCCGCCACCTTCTTGTCCTTGCGCTGGGGAGCGAAACGGCGCGTCAGCGACGACAGCAGGCCACCACGCGCGGGGGCGCCGGCCTCATCTTCAGCTGCGTCGTCGATAACGGCCGGCATGATCTCATCATCATGGCCCGCCCGGACAGGTGCTGCAGCCATGTCGGACACGGCAGCGGGTGCATCCCTGCGTCCGGCCGCAGCCGAAGCGAAGACCGCTTCGACGACCTCGGGAGCCGGATGCTTCACTTGCGAGCGCAGCATATCCTCGCGGGCAGCCACCAGCGAGGCGGACGCGCCATCAGCCGCGCGCGGCTCGCGGCCACCCAAAGCTGCCGCGATCGCTTCGCCAAAAGGGTCGGTTTCGTCGTCCTCCACGACCGGCGCAAGACGGGTGATGGAAGAGCCGCGCTGGCTTTCGGCGCGTTGGGCTTCGGCCGCCTGCTTGAGGCTGCCGACGGCAGGCGTGGCAGCTGACATGGCCATCGGCGCGGACAGCGGGGCAGCGACAGGCTCTTGGCTGCGCCGCTCCATGCCCTCTTCCAGGCGTTCCAGTTTTTCTGCGATGTGGACGAGCGTTTCGTGCAGCACTTCAAAGGTGCGGGCCGTGCGCTCCTCGCTGGAGCGGCTGAGCCCTTCCAGCGCCCGCAGGTCTTCAGCAAGTGCCGCGATGGCAGAGATGTCGCCGGCATTGACCTGCTGGGCCGTGCCGACTCCGTTGCGGCCGTAGGCTTCCATCACCGCCTCGGCAGCCTGTCGCGCAGCCTCGATGATGTATTCATCGCTGGTCGCCAGATAGTCTTCCAGCGCATGCATGCGGGTTTCGAACTCGGCCGGCAGAGCGCCGCCTGCCGGTGCCGTGGCGGCGTTGGTTGCGATCAGCGACGAGAGGTTGGCGATCTGGGCTTCCAGTCCGCGCAGTGCCTCGCGATCATCGCGCGGGGCGGCCTGCGTTTCGGCCAGATGGGTGGCGATGGTGGCGAGCTGGTCTTCCAGACGCTCGAAGCGCATGTCGGCATGGCGCGTATCGACCGCCTGCGGGGCGTTGAGACCGTCGATGCGGCGCGCGATCACGTCCAGGCGATCGAGCAGATGCTCATTCAGATTGCCGCGCTCCAGCGCGTCGATCTTGACGGAAATGTCGTGCAGGTGGCGATCGAGCTCGGCGTCGCCGCCGCGGCTGGAGCGCTCCATCATGACGGAGAGCTGGTGCAGGCGTTCGTCGAGACGGCTTGCCGTATCGTCGGCGGCGATCTCCTCGACGCGGGCGGCAAGCGCCTCGAGACGCATGGCAAGACCGTCATCCCGGCGCGATGCGAGGCTTTCGACATGGCGGGCAAGATCGGTCAGGCGATTTTCGAGCCGTGTGACACCGGCATGGTCGGCATTGCCGGCGGTGCGACCGCTGGAAATGATCGCCCGGCTGATCTCGTCAAGACGGACGTCGAGTTCGGCAAAACGCGACGCCATGTGGTGATCGTCGGGCTGTATCTGCCGGCCGATCGTCTCGATTGCGTGGGCGACGGTGACGAGCTTGTCTTCGAGGGCGTGGAGAACCTTGGGGTTACCGACGCTCTCGATCTGGCTCTTGATTTCGTCGAGGCGATAGGCGAGCGCAACCAGCTCATCGTCACGGCTGGCATCGAAGGCGTTGAGGCGCTGCTCGACGCCGCTCCAGCGGGTTTCCATGCGCCGAACGCTGTCTTCGCGGGCAAGCCCGTCGATCAGCGAGCGCATGTCGTTGAATTCCTTGCGCAGCGCATCCGCCTGGGCAGGGCTCGCCTGGCGACCGAGCTGGCCGATGCTTTCGGCCAGACGCTGCATCTCGCCCCTGATGTCCTCGACGCTGTCGCTGCCTTCGGCGGCGGAGCGGATCGCACGCATTTCGGCGCGCAGGGCATCCATTTCGCGCGTCAGGCCTTCGGTCAGGTCGCGCTTCAGGTCCTGGCGCAGATCGACCAGGGCGCGGGCAATGTCGGCGGCAGACGTGTCGCGGACGGCAGGCTGCGGGACCGGCGCGACACGGTCGCGCGGCTCGGCGCGACCGGCAAAGTCGGCCCGGGGTTGGGTCTGGGGCGGATAGGCCGGCTGCGCCTGGTAGGCGGCGGGCTGATGGCGCGCCGGCTGGCGCTCGTCCTGCTCGCGCAGCCGTTCGGCACGCGCGGCAATCGTGTCGCGGATCGAGGTGCGGTCGCGCAGTGCACCGAGCGCGCGCTGGCGTTCGCGAATCTCGTCGACGGGGTCACGCACCTCCTCGCGCGAGGGCGCCGCACGACCACCACGAGGCGTGCCGATCAAGCCCTCGAGGCGGGCTTCAAGCCCGTCAATCGTCCGGTTGAGCTGGTCCAGCGAAGCGCGGTCGCCGGACGGGCGCCCGGGGCCTCGGGTGTAGGGGGGTCGCGATCCGCTCATGGTCTCTTCGCCTCGTCTGACGGTCTGCCGCCTGCCGGCACTGAAACGGGCTGGATGCCCTGGCCGGCTGGTTTCGGAGATGCCGCATCGACGCGAAGAACAAACAGAGCGCGGCATAACCCTCTGACCGGGAACATTTGGTCAGACGTGGTAAACAATCGGTTAACCTTCTCGAAATTTTTTTAACCATTTCAGGCCATGCTGATCCGAGGCTTGTGTCAGGCTCGCCGGGTGAACCCTTTTCGAGCGCCACCAGCGCCCGCGCCTCACAAGAATTTTTGACACGGATTTCAAATTTGACGTTTACGCAAACGTCAAAGTTTTGTAGCATCATGGATGAGATTGCCGGACTGCCGTCCGCAGCCGGCCGGAGGAAAAGGCGTCGGCCCTGCCGAACGCCCGTATGCTTTAGGTGAGGAAAGCCCATGCCGATCTACAAGGCCCCAGTCGACGATACGCTTTTCATTCTCAACGACGTGCTCGGCATCGAGCGCTACAACAACCTTCCCGGCTTTGCCGAGGCGACGCCCGACATGATCGAGGCGATTGCCGGCGAAGCCGCCAAGCTTGCCGAGGAAGTGCTCTTCCCGGTCAATCTTTCCGGCGACCAGGAAGGTTGCAAGCGCAACGACGATGCGACCGTGAACGTGCCGAAGGGCTTCAAGGAAGCCTATGACGCCTATTGTCAGGGCGGCTGGCTTGGCCTTGCCGTGCCGGAGGAATTTGGCGGACAGGGCCTGCCCTACACGCTGCACACCGCCGTCGGCGAATACATGTCGTCGGCCAACATGGCGCTGACCATGTATCCGGGCCTGACGCAGGGCGCGATCGCGGCGATCCTCGTGCATGGCTCCGACGCCCAGAAGGCCGCCTATCTGCCGAAGATGGTCGAGGGCACCTGGACCGGCACGATGAATCTCACCGAGCCCCATTGCGGCACCGACCTCGGCCTGCTGCGCACCAAGGCCGTGCCGGATGGCAATGGCAGCTACAAGATTTCCGGCCAGAAGATCTTCATCTCGGCCGGCGAACACACGATGTCGGAAAACATCATCCACCTCGTGCTGGCCCGCATCGAGGGCGCGCCTGAGGGCACCAAGGGCATTTCCCTCTTCATCGTGCCGAAATTCGTGCTGAAGGACGACGGCACGCCGGGCGAGCGCAATGCCGTCTCCTGCGGCGCCATCGAGCACAAGATGGGCATTCACGGCAACGCGACCTGCGTCATGAACTATGACGGCGCGACCGGCTATCTCATCGGTACCGAGAACAAGGGCCTCAACGCCATGTTCGTGATGATGAACGAAGCCCGCCTCGGCGTGGGCCTGCAGGGTCTCTCCATTTCCGAAATCGCCTACCAGAACGCCGCCAACTACGCGCGCGAGCGCATCCAGGGCCGCTCTCTCTCGGGCGTCAAGGCGCCGGAGAAGAAGGCCGATCCGCTGATCGTGCATCCCGATATCCGCCGCGCGCTTCTGACCATCAAGGCCTGGAACGAGGGCGGCCGCGCCTTCACGCTGTGGACGGCGCTGAAGTCGGATATCGCGCATCGCGCGACCGACGAGAAGGAGCGCCAGGCGGCCGATGACATTCTCGGCCTGATGACCCCGATCCTCAAGGGTGTTCTCACCGACAAGGGCTTCGACCATGCCGTGATGGCCCAGCAGGTCTATGGCGGCCATGGCTATATCGAGGAATGGGGCATGAGCCAGTATGTGCGCGATGCGCGCATCGCCATGATCTATGAAGGCGCCAACGGCATCCAGGCGCTGGACCTCGTGGGACGCAAGCTCGGCATGAATGGCGGGCGCGCCGTCATGGCGCTTTTCCAGGAAATCGGCGGCTTCTGCGAGGAAAACCGCGAGAACGAGAAGCTCTCCGGCTTCACCAAGGCGCTGAAGAAGGGTCTCAACGACCTGCAGGCCTCCACCATGTGGTTCATGCAGAACGCCATGGCCAAGCCCGACAATGCCGGCGCCGGCTCCACCGACTACATGCACCTCTTCGGCCTCGTCGTCGTCGGCTACATGTGGGCGAAGATGGCGAAGGCGGCGGAAGACGCGCTGGCGGCCGGTGCGGGTGACCGCGAAGCCTTCTACCGCAACAAGCTCGTCACGGCGAAGTTCTTCATGGAACGCCTGATGCCGGAAACCACGCTGCGCAAGGCCCGCATCGAAGCCGGCAGCGACACGATGATGGAGCTGGCGGCGGAAGCCTTCTGATCCGGCCACGGGCCGGCGGCGCTGCAAGAACCGCCGCCGGTCTTTTGGTTTGCAGACTTGTCCATTCGTCACGAAGCTGATGCTATCTGGGAATGTCGCGGAACGAGCGGCCGCAAAATGCGCATGCTGATGGCAGTGTGATGCGGTGCGAGCCAGGAGATGACGGCCCCCAGGAGCGACGACATACACGGCGTTCAGTGCGCCTGCGCTGCGCCCGAGATTCAACCCGGCAAGGGAGAGAAACCAATGACTGAAGTCTTCATCTACGACCACGTGCGCACGCCCCGCGGGCGCGGCAAGAAGGACGGTGCGCTGCACGAGGTGCCGACGCCGCGGCTGGCGGCGGGCGTGCTGACGGCACTGCGGGATCGCAACGGCATCGACACGAGCAAGGTCGATGACATCATCATGGGCTGCGTCGATCCCGTCATGGAAGCGGGCGCCGTCATTCCGAAGTCGGCCGCCTTCGAGGCCGGCTATTCGATGAAGGCACCGGGCATCCAGATCTCGCGCTTCTGCGCCTCCGGCCTCGACGCCATCAACCTCGCAGCCGGCAAGATCGCACAAGGGGCCGACGATCTCGTCATCGCCGGTGGCGTGGAGAGCATGTCGCGCGTCGGCATGGGCATGGCGGGCGGCTCCTGGTACATGGATCCCTCCGTCAACTTCCCCGGCTATTTCATGCCGCAGGGTGTTTCGGCCGACCTCATCGCGACGAAGTACGGCTTCTCCCGTGACGACGTGGATGCCTATGCGGTGGAAAGCCAGCGTCGCGCTGCCGAATCCTGGGAAAAGGGCCACTTCGCCAAGTCCGTGGTGCCGGTGAAGGACGTCAACGGCATCACCATTCTCGACCGTGACGAGCACATGCGGCCGGGTACGGACATGCAGTCGCTCGCCTCGCTCAACCCCTCCTTCCAGATGCCGGGCGAGATGGGCGGCTTTGAAGCCGTCGCCATCCAGGCGCATCCGGAGATCGAGAGGATCAATTACGTCCACCATGCCGGCAATTCCTCGGGCATCGTGGACGGTGCTGCCGGCGTGCTCGTCGGCTCGAAGGAAGGCGGCAACATCCTCGGCGTGAAGCCGCGGGCCCGTATCCGCGCGTTTGCCAATATCGGCTCCGATCCGGCGCTGATGCTGACGGGTCCCGTGGATGTCACCGAAAAGCTCTTGGCCCGCTCTGGCTTCAAGCTCTCCGACATCGACCTCTTCGAGCTGAACGAAGCCTTTGCGGCCGTCGTGCTGCGCCACATGCAGGCCTTCGACATTCCGCACGACAAGATGAACGTCGCCGGCGGCGCCATCGCCATGGGCCATCCGCTGGGTGCCACCGGCGCGATGATCCTCGGCACGGTGCTGGACGAGCTGGAACGGCGCGATCTCAACACCGCGCTGGTGACGCTGTGCATCGGCGCCGGCATGGGCACGGCGACGATCATCGAACGGGTGTAACGGCGCCGCGCCCGAGGCTCGGGCATGGTCGGGTCAAGCCCGACCATCCAGCCGCAGGCGGCAATGGATCCTCGGGTCAAGCGCGAGGATGACGGAAGAGAACCGGGCGGCGAAGCGCAGGACGAAGATTTCAAGGGAAGAGGTATCCCACCATGACCACCTATACGAATTTCACGGTCGAGACGGACGCAGACGGCATTGCGCTCGTGACCTGGAACATGCCGGACAAGTCGATGAACGTGTTCACGGCCGAGGTTCTGACCGAACTCGACGCCGTCACCGACCAGATCGTTGCCGATGCCGCCGTCAAGGGTGTCGTCTTCACCTCCGGCAAGTCGGCCTTTTCCGGCGGTGCGGACCTGTCGATGATCAAAGGCATGTTCAGCTTCCAGCAGGAACAGAAGGCGCTCGACCCCGACAATGCGGCCAAGAAGCTCTTTGACCTCGCCGGGCAGATGACCTGGCTGTTCCGCAAGATCGAGACCTGCGGCAAGCCGTGGGTCTCGGCCATCAACGGCACCTGCATGGGCGGCGCGTTCGAACTGTCGCTCGCCTGCCACGGCCGTGTCGCCGCCAACGGCAAGAGCGTGAAGATCGCCCTGCCCGAGGTCAAGGTCGGCATCTTCCCGGGTGCCGGCGGCACCCAGCGCGTGCCGCGCCTGACGAATGCGCAGGACGCGCTGCAGATGATGACCACCGGCCAGACGCTGACCCCGCAGCGTGCCAAGGCCATGGGCCTCGTTCACGAGGTCGTCGAGCCCGATCAACTGATCGAGGCCGCCAAGACCATGATCAAGAATGGCCTGAAGCCCGTCGCCCCCTGGGACGAGAAGGGCTTCAAGGCGCCGGGCGGCGGTATCTGGACGCCGGCGGCGGCCCAGATGTGGCCGGCTGCCACCGCGATCCTGCGCCGTGAGACGCAGGGCAACTATCCGGGCGCCCTCGCCATCCTGAAATGCGTCTATGAAGGCCTTCAGGTGCCGATCGATACGGGTCTCCGGATCGAGCAGCGCTACTTCACGCAGATCCTGCAGACCACCGAGGCCTTCTCGATGATCCGCTCGCTGTTCATCTCCATGCAGGAACTCGGCAAGGGCGCCCGCCGCCCGGCCGGCGTGCCGAAGACGACGTTCGAGCATGTCGGCGTCGTCGGCGCCGGCTTCATGGGCGCGTCCATCGCCTATGTCACGGCCGCCGCCGGCATCCGCGTCACCCTCATCGACCGCGATCTCGAAGCCGCCGGCAAGGGCAAGGCCCATTCCGAAGGTCTCGTGAAGGACAGCGTCGGCAAGGGTCGCATGACCAAGGAAGAGGGCGAGGCGCTGCTGGCCCGCATCACCCCGTCCGCCGACTACGGTGATCTCAAGGACGCCAACCTCGTGGTCGAGGCCGTGTTCGAGGATCGTCAGGTGAAGAAGGACGTGATCGAGAAGGTGGAAGCGGTGCTGCCGGAAGGCGCTATCTTCGCCTCCAACACCTCGACCCTGCCGATCACCGGCCTTGCCGGCAATTCCAGGCGCCCGGTCGATTTCATCGGCATCCACTTCTTCTCCCCCGTCGAGAAGATGATGCTGACGGAAGTCATCCTCGGCAAGGACACCGGCGACAAGGCGATTGCCGTTGCGCTGGACTATGTCGCCGCCATCAAGAAGACGCCGATCGTCGTCAACGACACGCGCGGTTTCTACGTCAACCGCTGCGTCTTCCGCTACATCCACGAAGCCTATGACATGCTGCTCGAAGGCGTGCCGCCGGCGCTGATCGAAAATGCCGCCAAGATGGCCGGCATGCCGGTCGGTCCGCTGTCGCTGAACGACGAGGTCGCCATCGATCTGTCGCAGAAGATCCTCAAGGCCACCGTAGCCGATCTCGGCGAAAAGGCCGTCGATCCGCGCCACCTGACGCTGATCAACAAGCTGGTGGACGAGCTCGACCGCCGCGGCCGCAAGAACGGCAAGGGCTTCTACGAATATCCCGCCAAGCCCGCCAAGAAGTTCCTGTGGCCGGGCCTGAAGGAGATGTTCGCGCAGAAGCCGGCCGACGCCTTCGACGTGGAGACGATCAAGCAGCGCCTTCTCGTTACCATCGCGCTGGAAGCGGCCCGCACCATGGAAGAGGGCATCGTGACCGATCCGCGCGAGGCCGATGTCGGTTCCATCCTCGGCTTCGGCTTTGCGCCCTACACGGGCGGTACCCTCTCCTACATCGACGGCATGGGGGCCAAGGCCTTCGTGGCGCTGTGCGAAAAGCTCGCCGCCAGCTACGGCCCGCATTTCCAGCCGACGCCGCTTCTGAAGGAGATGGCCGCCAAGGGCGAGACGTTCTACGAGCGCTTCAACCCCTATCCTGCCGCCGACAAGGCAGCCTGAGCGGCTGCAAGAGACCAGAACGCGGCCGGCGGACCTACTCGGTTTGCCGGCCTTTTCGTATCGGGAAACGTAGCTCCACGCTAACGCATCCGACCCCTTGAAGCCTGCCGGCGATCATGATCTATCGACGGACGGGATCTTGGGGAGGATTTCATGGCAAAGCTCAGCCGGCGACAGTTTGCCAGCGGCCTTCTTGCGGCTGCGGCAGGAATGGGTGTTGCGGGACAGCCGGACAATCTCATGGCGGCTGTCCGCGCACAGGCAGACGACCGGCTTGCGGCCCGCGACGTGATCTTGACCTGGTACCGGCTGGTTCTTGAATTGGTCCGGCACACACCGACCTATTCTCCGCCCGTGGCCAGTCGGGCCTTTGCCTATCTCGGCGTGACGGGCTGGGAGGCTCTGGCCGGCACGACCCCTGGCCTTGTTTCGCTTGCCGGACAATTGAACGGCCTGACGGCCATGCCGGTCCCCGATGCCGGCGTCGCCTGCGACGAGACGGCCATGCTGAATGCAGCCCTTGCCACCGCCGTCGCACAGTTCTTCTCCAACACCGGACCGACCGGCCAACGGGCGATCCGCAAGATGACGGAGCGGCTGACGGCACAGGCGGCGCGGGGTGCGGACGCGGGAAGCGTCGCTGCTGGCGTTACCCGTGGCAAGGCCGTTTCCGCCCACATTCTCGCGTGGTCAATGACAGACGGTGGCGCTGTCGTCGAGAATATGGGCTTCCCGCTCGCCTACACGCTGTCGCGGGAGCCGGGGCACTGGGTGCCAACCAATCTGGTGCAGCAACAGCAACTGCCGCTGCTGCCGGGCTGGGGCAGCAACCGCACCTTCGCCATGCCCTCCGGCACCTCCTGCGGCCTGCCGCCACCGCCGGCCTATAGCGAGGCACCGGGTTCGGCCTTCTACCGGGAGGCAGAGGAGGTCCGCGATGCGGTGGCGCGCCTGACGCCGGAGCAGCGGGCGATCGCCCGGTTCTGGTCCGACGACCCGATGCTGTCGCCCACTCCGCCGGGGCATTGGCTCTCGATCGCGATGCAGATCGCCGATCGCGACCGGATCGATGCCATCACGATCTGCGAGGTTCTCACGCGGCTGGGCATCACGCTGGCCGACGCCTTCATCGGATGCTGGGACGCCAAATACCGCTATGATCTCATCAGGCCGATCACCTACATCCGCAAGGTCATGGACCCGAGCTTCGAGCCGATCCTGAACACGCCCCCCTTCCCCGAATATCCGAGCGGCCACTCGACGCAATCAGGTGCGGCGGAGACGGTGCTGACGCGCGTCTTTGGCGAGAGCTTCGTTTTCGAGGATGCGACTCACGCCGCCGACGGGATCCCACCCCGCCGCTTTGTCTCCTTCAAGGCCGCAGCGGAAGAGGCCGGTATCTCACGCCTTTACGGTGGCATCCATTTCCGCTCGGCCATCGAGCGCGGGCTGGAACAAGGCCGCTGCATCGGTGCGCATGCTGCCGCCCTCAAGATGCGGGCGGCATAAGGATGCGGAGCGGCAAGCTTGTTCCTCCTCTTCTTGGCCTCCTCATGGGCTTGGCTACACCCGCCCATGCCGGAGACAACCCGCTTGTGCCCCGCTTTATCGATGAGACCCGGCAGGCAGGAATCGACAGCACCTATACCGGCGAGTGGGAATACATGGTCGGCGGCGGCGTGGCGGCCTTCGACTGCAACGGCGACGGGCTTGACGAACTCCTGCTGTCGGGCGGCGACGTCGAGGCGGCCTTCTACATAAACCGCAGTTCACCCGGCGGTCCGCTGTCTTTCCAGAAGGGCGCGAGCGGCCTCGAACTCCGCGCGGTTGTGGGCGCCTATCCGCTCGATATCGATGGGGACGGGAAGCAGGATATCGTTCTGCTGCGCTCCGGCGAGAATGTGGTGATGCGTGGTCTCGGCGGCTGCCGGTTCGAACGGGCCAACGAAGCCTGGGGCTTTGCGGGCGGCGACGGATGGTCGACGGCGCTGGCGGCGACCTGGGAAAAGGGGGCAACCTTCCCGACAATCGCCATCGGCAACTACATCGACCGCTACGAAGACATCCACCCCTGGGGCTCCTGCACGGACAACTGGCTCCACCGCCCTGCCGCCGACGGCACCCGGCGTTTCGCGCCGCCAGAGCCGCTGAAGCCGTCGTTCTGCCCGCTCTCCATGCTCTTTACCGACTGGAACCGGTCGGGCACCCCCTCCCTCCGCGTGTCCAACGACCGCGAGTACTACAAGGGTGGCCAGGAGCAGTTGTGGCACGTGGAGCCCGGCAAGCCGGCTCAGCTTTACACCGCACAGGAAGGCTGGAAGACGCTGAAGATCTGGGGCATGGGCATTGCGAGCCATGACCTCAACGGCGACGGTCTGCCGGAATATTTCCTGACATCGATGGCCGACAACAAGCTGCAGACGCTGAGCGCGATGACAAAGGATGGCGTACAGCAGCCGGTCTACAAGGACGTTGCCCTGTCGAAGGGAGTGACCGCCCATCGTCCCTATACCGGCGGCGACGTGCGTCCGAGCACCGCCTGGCACGCGCAATTTGCCGACGCCAACAATGACGGGCGCGTCGATCTCTTCATTGCCAAGGGCAATGTATCGAAAATGCCGGACTTTGCGGAGAACGACCCCAACAACCTGCTTTTGCAACGCGCCGACGGAACCTTCGAAGAAGCTGGCGACAGGGCCGGCATCGCCAGCATGCTGTCGGGACGCGGCGCCGCCCTCGTGGATCTCAATCTCGATGGCCTGCTCGACCTCGTGGTGGTCAACCAGTCCGGCCCGGTGCAGCTTTGGCGCAACGCGACGGACGGCGCCGGGCACTTTATCGAGATCCGGCTTTCCCAGGAGGGAGCCAACCGCGATGCCGTGGGATCCTGGATCGAGGTTCGCAGCGGCGATGCCGTGCAGCGCCATGAAGTGACCGTCGGTGGCGGCCATGCCAGCGGGATTTCGGGCTGGCATCATTTCGGCCTGGGCGGTGCGACATCGGCCGAGATGCGTATTCTCTGGCCCGACGGGAGCAAGGGGGCATGGCAGCCTGTGCGGGCCGATGGCTTCTATCAGGTCGTCAAAGGCACGGCCGGCGAAGCCGACAGGTTCGAGGCGTGGAGACCGGAGACAGCGCGGTAGAACCCTTTCCAGTCCTTGCAGCTGCCCTATCTGGCGTTCTCCCACAGACATCGGAGACTTGTCGTGCGCCATTGCCTGAAACGCATCCCTGCCCTTCTGCCCCTGCTCCTCGTCACCGCCCCTGCCTCTGCCCAAACGCCAGGAAGCGCGTTCATCGACGACCGGTCTTCGGCCGAGCGCGTCATCATATCGCTCTACAATGCCGTGAACCGTCAGGAATATCTGCGGGCCTGGAATTATTATGATCCGCAGACGGCACCGAAGCTGGATGAGTTCAAGGCCGGCTACGCCAACACGGTGGAGGTGGTGGTGCGCACC
The DNA here is from genome assembly GCF_042610495.1 of Rhizobium sp. SG2393. Classification (NCBI taxonomy): domain Bacteria; kingdom Pseudomonadati; phylum Pseudomonadota; class Alphaproteobacteria; order Hyphomicrobiales; family Rhizobiaceae; genus Rhizobium; species Rhizobium sp. SG2393. The sequence goes on along the minus strand of NZ_JBHGAP010000011.1, from coordinate 69,859 downwards.
GGCGAGGTGGAAAGCGAGGGTGCCGCAGGCTCCATCCACCTTTCGCTCCCCGTCGCCATCAAGGCAACCGAGAAGGGCGGCAAGACGGCCGTCTTCACCGGATGCTACCGCCTGACCCAGGTGCAGCCCGCCAACCAGGAAGTCCCGCCCTTCCGCCCCATCCAGATCGACACCGGCGCGCTGGAGCCCACGGATGCGCCCTTCGAGAGCGCCATGGGTACCTGCAGCGCGAAGATCGAGAAGCCGGTGAACTGAGCGGCAGAGGTCAGAAACCCTGGAAGAGGAAATCCGTGGCGGCGACGATATCGTCGGCACGGGAGGAGAGATCGGCGACGAGTTCGCCGATGTCGCGCATGTGAATGGATGTCAGGAATTCGGTCATCATCACATAGCTCCTGCCGTTGATCGTGAAGCGCGGGTTGAGGCGGCTCACGACTTTCGACACGTCGGATGACGGAATGAGTGGCGCAACGACGCGTGTCTCGAGGCCGCTCAGCAGGTTGGATTGCAGATCGACCGCCAAGGCGTCGCCATCGCCAATACGATAGGCCTGAAATCGCCGCATCAGAACTGCCGGTATTTGGCGAGCGGCAGACCGTGTTTTTCGACGTACTCATTGGCGGCGCGGATGGCATCGGCGTTTTCGATCTGCCAAAGCCGCTCCTTTTCCGCCTTGATGGCCTGCGCGAGGCCGTATTCGGCGGCCTTGGCGACGTCGAGCTTCATGTCGCGCGCTTCGGCCACCAGCTTGGCGTCGAGGCGGATTTCGGCCGAGGCCGGCTTTCGTGAGACCTGGGACATTTGCGTGGCTCCGGGCTTGGCTCCAACAGACTGCCGGAGCCAAGATAGATCAGCGGGCCTTCGCGGAAAAGCCTATTCGTCGCCCATCTTGAGCGCGGCGATGAAGGCTTCCTGCGGGATCTCCACCTTGCCGAACTGGCGCATGCGCTTCTTGCCTTCCTTCTGCTTTTCCAGAAGCTTGCGCTTGCGGGTGGCGTCGCCGCCGTAGCACTTGGCGGTCACGTCCTTGCGCAGCGCGCGCACCGTTTCGCGCGCGATCACCTTGCCGCCGATGGCGGCCTGGATCGGGATCTGGAACATGTGCGGCGGGATCAGTTCCTTCAGCTTCTCGCACATGGTACGGCCACGCCGGTCGGCGGCCGAGCGGTGCACGAGCATGGAGAGGGCATCGACCGGCTCGCTGTTGACGAGGATCGAGAGCTTGACCAGATCGCTCTCGCGATAGTCCGAGAGGTTGTAATCGAAGGAGGCATAGCCCTTGGAGATCGACTTCAGGCGGTCGTAGAAGTCGAAGACGACTTCGTTCAGCGGCAGCTCGTAGGTCAGCATGGCGCGGCTGCCGACATAGGTCAGCTCGGTCTGGATGCCGCGGCGCTCCTGGCAGAGCTTCAGGATGCCACCGAGATAATCGTCCGGCGTCAGGATGGTGGCCTTGATCCAGGGCTCGCGGAACTCCTCGATCTTCACGACATCCGGCATGTCGGCCGGATTGTGAAGCTCCTTCTCGGTCCCGTCCGTCATGGTCAGCTGGTAGACGACCGAGGGAGCCGTGGCGATGAGGTCGAGGTCGAATTCGCGGCTGAGGCGCTCCTGGATGATTTCCAGATGCAGTAGACCGAGGAAGCCGCAGCGGAAGCCGAAGCCGAGGGCGGCCGAACTTTCCATTTCGAAGGAGAAGGAGGCATCGTTAAGCCGCAGCTTGCCCATGGCCGAGCGCAGCTCTTCGAAATCGGCGGCATCGACCGGGAAGAGACCGCAGAACACCACCGGCTGGGCCGGCTTGAAGCCCGGCAGGGCCTCGGCGGTCGGCTTGCGGTCGTCGGTGATGGTGTCGCCGACGCGAGTGTCAGCAACTTCCTTGATGGAGGCCGTGATGAAGCCGATCTCGCCCGGGCCGAGCGCATCCTTCGCGACCATCTTCGGCGTCAGAACGCCGACGCGCTCGATCTGGTACTTGGCGCCGGTGCCCATCATGCGGATGGTCTGGCCCTTGACGAGCACACCATCGATGATGCGCACGAGAACCATGACGCCCAGATAGGTGTCGTACCAGCTGTCGACGAGAAGCGCCTTCAGCGGCGCGTCCTCGCCGGCCGGGCTCTTGGGCGCCGGCAGCTTCGTGACGATCGCTTCCAGCACATCGGGAATGCCAAGGCCGGTCTTGGCGGAGATCAGCACGGCTTCGGACGCATCGATGCCGATCACTTCCTCGATCTGGTCCTTGATGCGGTCGGGTTCGGCGGCCGGCAGGTCGATCTTGTTGAGGACGGTGACGATCTCGTGGTTGTTGTCGATGGCCTGATAGACGTTGGCGAGCGTCTGGGCTTCCACGCCTTGCGAGGCATCGACGACCAGCAGAGAGCCTTCGCAGGCCGACAGCGAGCGCGAGACTTCGTAGGCGAAGTCGACGTGGCCGGGCGTGTCGATGAGGTTCAGGACATAGGTCTCGCCATCCTTGGCCTTGTAGTGCAGGCGCACCGTCTGGGCCTTGATGGTGATGCCGCGCTCACGCTCGATATCCATGTTGTCGAGCACCTGCTCGCTCATCTCGCGGTCGGCAAGGCCGCCCGTGGATTGGATGAGGCGGTCGGCAAGCGTCGACTTCCCGTGGTCGATATGGGCGACGATCGAGAAGTTTCGGATGTGGTCGAGGGGCGTGCGGTTCGGATTGGTGCTCATGGCCGCGCATATAGCAGCGCCCCCGCCCGCGGCAAAGCGGGAAATGCAGGCTTTCGAGGGGTTTCGTCAGTCAGGCCGCTTCTGGAGGCGGTGGATGATGAAGGCAGCGTAGAGGAAGGCGACGCCGAGGGCGGCAACAAGGAAGGTCTGCGGGCCGAAGACGGGTGTCAGCATCGTCACCATGAGCGGCACCACCGTTGCCGCCACGGACCAGGCGATCAGCAGCGTCGAGGTCAACGACACGAACTTGCCGGGCTCGGTGCGGTCGTTGGCATGGGCATTGGCGATCGAGTAGATCGATTCGACGGCGCCGGCCAGCAGCGCAAAGACGAGCGCCAGGAGCAGGAAGTTCGACAGCGATACCCCGAAGGCGCCCATGCCGGCGACGAGGATGAGGACGAGCGTGCCGAGCAGCACCTGGCGCCGGTCGAAACTGTCGGAGAGCATGCCGAGGGGGAACTGCACGAAGAGCAGGCCAAACTGCATGAGGAACATCAGGAGCGCCACCTGATCCTGGCTGGCGCCGGAACTCGCCGCATAGATCGGCGTGAAGCCCTGCACGACCATCGACAGGCCGCCCGCCGCCATGACGCCTGCGAGCGCGACGGGCGCATTCTTCCAGACCATTGGAAAATCGATGGAAACGCCGGCCGGCGGCGGCGGATTGGGCAGCCGCGTCAGACCGATCGGCAGGAGTGCCAGCGCGGTGAAGAAGACCGTGATGATGGGGGCGGTATTGCCCTCCGCCGGCACCAGCGCAAAACACCAGGCGCCGAAGCCGAGGCCCAGAATATAGGCCATGTAGAAGAACGACATGATGCGGCCGCGCCAGGCATTTTCCGAGGCGTGGTTCAGCCAGCTCTGGGTGATGATGAAGTTCATGTTGCCGGCCGCGCCGTAAAGCCCGCGCGCCACGACCCAGAGAAGGGGATTGACGCCCGCCGCCACGAGCACGGCGGCGATGATGACGAGCGCCATGGAGCAGGAGAAGGCGCGGGCATGGCCGACGCGGCGGATGACCGGCCCGGCGATCAGGCAGCCGACCAGCCCGCCGAAGGCAATCGCCGTGATGGCGGCACCCGCCGCCCAGGACTGGGCACCGGTCTTGGACAGCACGAAAGGCACATAGGCGAACATCATGCCGTTGCCGAGCGCGACGAAGACCATCGAGAGAATGATGCTTGCGACCGGAAGGTAGCTGGTCAGGTGGCGGTTCATGGCGTGCGTTCCGCCCTCCCCGACGAATCACTGCATTGTGCACAGTATCGATATCAAAGGTTGTGCGCTTGTTCCTTCACGCCCGTCTCTGCCCTTTCCCGGTCCAAATTCGGGGGCTTGACTCCATTATAAGAGATCTATCTTCTACGATAATGGAATTTATCGATGACCCTCTCGACAGCGCCATTGGCGCGCGACTGAAAGCGATGCGCATGGCACGCGCCATGACGCTGGATGCGCTGGCCACCCGCTCCGGCGTCAGCCGCGCCATGATTTCGCGTATCGAACGGGGCGAGGCGAGTCCGACGGCGCAATTGCTGGCGCGGCTTTGCAGCGCGCTCGGCACGACACTCTCGCGCTTTTTCTCCTTCCAGAACGAGGCGGTGGCCTCGCCGCTCCGGCGTCGGGACGCTCAGCCGGTCTGGCGCGATCCCGAGACCGGCTATCTGCGGCGACAGGTATCCACCGAGGCCGGCGGCTCGGACACCGATCTGGTGGAAGTGATCTTTCCGCCCGGCGCCCGTGTCTCCTTCGACCGGCAGCCGGCGGATGCCGGCGTGACGCAGCACATCTGGCTGATCGAGGGGCGGCTGGAGATGACCGCCGACGGGATACGCTACGACATGGAGCCCGGCGACTGTCTTTTCATGCGGCTGGCAGAGCCGCATGTCTTCCACAATCCGCACGACATACCGGCCCGCTACATCGTCGTGTTGAACCGCAAACCGGGCTAGGGCCAGAGGACTGTTCATGACCGCATCCGCCATCCATGCCGCCGGCGACATCACCATCGAACATCTCGACGCCGGGGCCGCGCACGCGGCCATTCCCGACCTTTGCGACGTCCTCTCCGATTGCGTGGAGGGCGGCGCGTCCGTCGGCTTCATGGCGCCCTTTCCGCCCTCGGGCGCCCGGCCCTTCTGGGAGGGTGTCGCAGCCGCGGTCGCGGAGGATGCCGTGGCGCTGATCGTGGCGCGGCGGGCCTGCGAGATTGTCGGCACCGTTCAGGTGGGCCTGAAAATGCCGCCCAACCAACCGCATCGCGCCGACATCAAGAAGCTTCTGGTGCATCGGCGGGCGCGCGGTCTCGGTCTCAGCAGAGGCCTGATGACCGCCGCGGAGGCGGTGGCGCGCGAGCGTGGCAAGACGGTGCTGGTGCTCGATACCGCAACGGGCGAACCGGCCGAAGCGATTTACCAACGGCTCGGCTGGCAGCGGGTGGGCGTCATCCCGCATTATGCGCTGATGCCGGACGGGAGAACCTGCGACACGACCTTCTTCTACAAGCACCTCTCCTGAGCGGGCACCTGCGGTTTTGACCGCGGGCGTGATCACGACGGCAGGCTGCGCATTCAACCAAAGAAGATCGCCGGATGGGCGCCAGGACGCCCAAACAGGCCGATTTCCCGCTTTTCGGCGTCGAGGACAGATGTAAACTGCGGGCGTGGCGCAGGGGTGCGCCGCAGAGGGAGCGACAATGTCCAAGACTTCAATCACATTTGCATCAATCGGCCGGCGCATTGCGCTCGGTCTCGTTCTTGCCGGCTTTGCCGGTGGCGCCGCGGGGGCGGCGGAAGTGACCTTCATGATGCGCAACAGTCATCCGAATGCGCTCGAAGTGGAACTCTACAGCCAGGACCGCAACCATGTCTGGCCGGGCAATGGCGAGGTCTACTATCTCGACGATGGCGAGACGAAGCAGATCCCGCTGTCCTGCGATGAAGGCGAGAAGATCTGCTACGGCGCCTGGGTCTCCGGCGACAAGGGAACCTATTGGGGCACCGGCCCCAACAATGGCGAGCACTGCGAAGACTGCTGCTACACCTGCACCGGCGGCGAGACGGAAACCATCGACCTCGTCGAGTAGAACTGCCGCGCCGGCCATCTGGCCGAAGACGTGAAACGAAACCGTCCGCCGGCCACGTGCCTTCGGGCGGTTTTGTGTTTTCGGCTCTGCGCTTGACTTCGCGCAAGGCGGCGGCATCCTCCTTCGCGCTAAGCGACATCATCGCGCACGATCGATCGCCCGTGTCGCGTGCCGCCCGATGGAATTCGCCATGAGCCTTGCTGCTTTCATTCTTTCCGTGGTCGTGCTTCTCGCCACGCCCGGCCCGACCAATACGATGCTGGCGCTGGCCGGTGCGGAGCAGCCATTGCGCAAGGCTTCAGGGCTACTGCCCTTCGAACTTGCCGGCTACCTTGTCGTCGTCACGCCGCTTGCCCTGCTGGCGCCGCTGATTGCCGGGCACCACCCGTCCGCGGCGCTGGTGATGAAGACAGTGGCGGCCGTCTGGCTGCTGGTTCTCGGCACGCGCCTCTGGTTTGCCGGCAAGCAGATCGACACGCTCACCGGTGTCACCGCGCGGATGGTGTTTGTGACGACCCTGCTCAATCCCAAGGCCCTGATCTTCGGGCTTGTGCTGGTGCCGGCAGGTGCGGTCGATGCCACACTCCTGCGACTGGCCCTCTTTGCCGGGCTTGTGCTTGCCATTGGCGGCCTCTGGGTGGTGGCCGGCCATACGCTGCAGCGCTCTGCCCTTGCCGGGCAGGGACAGGCCGTCATCCGCCGCGTGGCGGCGGTGGCCCTCCTCGTCTTCTCGGCCACACTGGCCGGCTCCGCACTGGCTTCCGGATTTTCCTCCTAGAAGGGTCCAAGGAACAGGGGCAAGAAGGAGGATTATTTTCCTCCTTCTCTTTACTCTGACGGCAAGCTGGTTTAACCTCCGCCACCATCGACCGCCCGCACATCCCGCGCCGGCCCGGACCGGAAAACGATGATGTTCTCACATGATGCGATCTGGCGCGCCCTCGACGCGCTTGCCGAGCGGCATCGTCTGTCGCCGTCGGGCCTTGCCCGGCGCGCGGGTCTCGACCCCACGACCTTCAACAAATCCAAGCGGCAATCGGCGGACGGACGCGAGCGCTGGCCCTCGACGGAATCGATTGCCAAGGTGCTGGATGCGACCGGCTCCAGCATCGAGCAGTTTCTGGAGCTTCTGCGCCCCGGGCGGCCGCCGGGCGGCCTGCCGGAGGGCAATTTTCCGCCGCAGCCGGGGTCCATTCCCCTGCTTGGCTTTGCGCAGGCGGGCGCCGGCGGCTTCTTCGACGATGGCGGTTTTCCGGCCGGTCAGGGCTGGGACATGGTGGAGTTTCCCGCAGGCCCCGGCCGGACCGTTGGCGTTTACGCGCTGGAAATCCAGGGGGACAGCATGATGCCGCTCTATCGCGACGGAGATGTTCTGATCGTCGATCCCGGCGCGCAGGTGCGACGTGGCGACCGCGTCGTGGTCAAGACCCGCGATGGCGAGGTCATGGCCAAGGTGCTGGCGCGCCAGACGCTTCGCGGCATCGAACTGCTGTCGCTGAACCCGGACCACCCCAACAGAACCTTCGAATCGGGCGAGATCGACTGGATTGCCCGCATCATCTGGGCAAGCCAGTAGGAGGCGCGCGCATGCAGGGCCGGCTTTTTTCCTTTCTGGGCGCGTTGATCGCGCTTAGCGTCTGGCTTGCCGTGCTTTCCGGCGGTGCCGCCGCCATACGCGGCCGCGACAGCCAGCCGGCCGCCGATTTCCAACTCGAGACGCCGGATATCAGTGTCGATGCCCCGGGCGAAGAGGGTGCTGCGCCCGAGGACGAGCTCGTCCCTGCCTTCCCGGAGACGCCCGCGCAGGGCACGGCACCTGCCGGAAACGGCGTCGTGGCCCCGGGCGACGGCGCGGCCATCGCACCGGTCGAAAAGACACCGGCGAATGCGCAGCCGGCGGAGCTTCCGCAGACTGAGCCGCGCCAGGCCGCGGTGCGGACCGTCGACCCCGCCATTTTCGCGCTGCCTTCTGACGTGCAGGGCCAGCCGCTGGAACGCCTGCCCGCCGCCCAGCCGGCGACCGAACCGACAAAGACCAAGCCACGCAGCCTCGTCCTGCGGCGTCCGCTCGTGCTGACTGCAGGACGGGTTCGCTTCGGCGAACGCGAGGTCACGCTCTCCGGGATAGCCGAGGTCCCGGAAGACCGAACCTGCGAAGCCGAGGGCCGCCGCTGGGATTGCGGCAAGGCCGCCAAGCTTGCCTTCCGCAATCATCTGCGCGCCCGTGCGCTGGTGTGCACCGTGCCGCGCGCAGACTGGTCCGGCGCCATCGACGCCGCCTGCACGGTCGGCGGAGACGATCCGGCCCGCTGGCTGGCGGAACAGGGCTGGGCCGAGGCACCGGCCGGCTCGCCGCTCGCCGCGCTGACGCAGGCCGCCCGCAAGGAGGGTCGCGGTCTCTTTGCCCGCACGCCGCCGGCTGAGGTGCCCGCCGATCTGCCCGAGCCGGTTCCCGATGTGACGGCGACACCTGACCTGACCGATCCGACAGCCATGACTGCAACATCCAGTCTCGCCGACACACCAGACGTCCCGGTCGATGCGCAGGATTCCGCGACGGCAAGGCCATAGGACAGTATCGAGGCAAGGCTCACGGCTCGCAGCAGCCGGCCTCTCTTGCAACAGGCCCGCCGCTTCCCCAGATAACGGCCGCGCGATGCCGCGCCAGCCCGCCTGAGCCACCCCGGCGCGACGGGCTCGCCCCCTCAAACTGCCGGCGCCGCGAACCCCGGCCACCGGCCTGAAACGGACCTTGAAGCCATGCCCGCCCATCTCGACACGCATGAAGCCCTGATCTACGCGATGGTGACCATGTCGGCCGTCGATGCAAAAATCAGCGATGCGGAACTGGCGCGGATCGGGCAGCTTGCCCAGTCGCTGCCGGTGTTCGATGGCTTCGATGCCGGGCGGCTGGTGGCGATTTCGCAGGATTGCACGCTTGTTCTGTCCGGTCCCGAAGGTCTCGACATCGTGCTGGAACTGATCCGCGAGGGGCTGCCGGCCCGGCTTGCCGATACGGCCTATGCGGTTTGCGTGGAAGTTGCGTCTGCCGACCTTGCCATCCGCGGCGAGGAAATCCGCTTCCTGCAGCTCCTGCGCGACAGGCTCGGCCTCGACAAGTTGACATGCGCGGCCATCGAGCGGAGCGCCATGGCGCGCTTCCGTCGCTGACGGGCAGAACGTCTCAGTAGATCCCGTTCGGGAAATAACGCAGGTAGAGTTCTTCGAGGCGTCCGGAGCGGGAGAGATCGAGGAGCGCATGGTCGATCGCCTGGTTGAGCAGCGGATCAGCCTTGCGCGTCATCACGGTCAGCCCCTCGCCCAGAAAGCGCTGCGAGAAATAGGCGCCGTCGAGCAGGCGGCAGCAAGCCTTTGTCTGTGCCCCGTTCACCCAGAATGACAGCTGGACGCCGTCGCCGAAAGCCGCCTTCAGGCTGCCGTCCGACAGCGCCTTCAAGAGGGCTGCGCGATCGGGAAAGGGCGTGATCCAGAGATCGGGAAAAAATACCTTCGCCATCGCCTCATGCACCGTGCTGGCGACGACGCCAACCGGTTGGCCGCGCAGATCGGCAAAGGTGGTGATCCCATTCGCCACAGCAAAACGGGCCGGCAAGCGCATAAAGGGCCGGGAGAAGGCATATTTCTGGCGCAGCTCAGGCTGCACCGAGAGGCCGGCGATCACGGCCTCGCCCTCGCTCTTGTCGAGTGCGGACTGCAATTCATCGAACGGGACGGCCTGGATCTGGCAGCGATCCTCGATCGACAGCACCCGGCAGATCTCGCGGGCGAGATCGACGTGGAAACCGGAGATGCGGCCCGCACCATCGATGAAATTGAAGGGCGGAAAATCCACCGTCGTCAAAAAACGCAGGCGTTTCAGGCCGGTGAGATCGGGGCTGGCGATGCGCTCGCGCGCGTCGAAAAGCAGCGGAAAGACAGGCTTTTGCGCTTCCGCACGGGCTGCCGTACAACCCAGCACAATGCAGAGTATAAGAAACTTCGAAATCCACTCAATTCTCAGGGATGCGCGCAAGGGTTGTTTCACTCATCTTCATTTCGGGCACATGAGATGGGGCGCACCCCTGGGGGTGACGGCAACGCATGCGGGGCGAAGACTACCCGGTTGACGCGTCTCTGGCTACGGGTCCGGACGCGCAGACAACAGGCCGTGCGAGAAGCGGTGACGAGACGCCGGCCATCGAGGCCGTTCCTGCCGTTCTGATGGAGGAGGTCAGGGTGCTCCTGACCTTCGGCATCGGGAAGCCGCTTCTGGGGCGCATGCTGGCGCTTGCGGTCCGCAACGGCACGAGCGTCGAACAGGAGCTTCTGGCCAGCGGCGCGATTTGCGCGAACGTGTACTACGAGGCGCTGGCGGAGCAGCTGGACCTGCCATTCGCCGCCGAGATCGACGCCTGCAGCGTTCATGATGCGCCATGGATCGACACGCAGCTCGTGCGGCCGGAAATCCTGCGTTGCCACCATCCGGTTCGTCCGCCCCGCACGCTCATCGTGCCGACACTCGAAAAGGCGCGGGAGCTGGCGGCGCGGATGCAGCATTTGCCGGGCCTGCGGGCGAGCCTTGGCATCACGACACCCGCGGCGCTGCGTCGTGCGGTCTGGCAGGCAGGCGCGGAGCGGCGACTGCGCGAGACGACGGGCAGGCTTTTTGATCGGGACCGGGATTCCAGCGCCCGGATCGTGCTGGCGGGGCCGCAGGGATTCGCGCTCGGCATTCTGGTATCCGCCCTCATCCTCTGTCTGGCGCTTGTCCCGGGTGACCTCCAGATCATCCTGCATCTCGTTCTGTCAGTCTTCTACCTGAGCCATCTGCTGTTGCGTTTTTCGGCGCTTCCGGGCTGGCGCCGTGAAAGCAGCTTGCCGGCGTCCCTGCCGGCAGATCCCTGCCCATCCGCGCCCGCCGCGCTCTGCGGGAATGCCTTGCCGGTCTACACCGTCATGGTCGCGCTTTACCGCGAGGCTGCGGTTTGTAACCAACTGGTGGCGGCGCTCGACCAACTCGACTGGCCGGTCTCGCGTCTCGACATCAAGCTCGTGTGCGAGGCCGATGATGCCGAGACCCTGTCCGCCCTGCGCGCCATGGCGCTGAAGCCGCATTACGAGATCGTCGAGGTTCCGCCGGCTCTGCCGCGCACCAAGCCGAAGGCGCTCGCCTATGCGCTGGCGGGTGCGCGCGGTGAATTCCTGACCGTTTACGATGCCGAGGACAGGCCGCACCCTCTTCAATTGCGCGAGGCTGCCGCCACGTTCCGGGCCGCGCCCGATCATGTCGCCTGTCTTCAGGCTCCACTGGTCATCGCCAATGCCGATGCTAGCTGGTTGAGTGCCAACTTCGCCATTGAATATGCCGGGCTTTTCCGCAAGTTGCTGCCGATGCTGGCAAGGAGGGGCCTACCCTTGCCGCTTGGCGGGACGTCGAACCATTTCCGGACCGAGGCCCTGCGCGCAGCCGGTGGATGGGATCCGTTCAACATGACGGAGGACGCCGATCTCGGGCTTCGGCTGCATCGCCTCGGCTTTCGCACCCGCGTCATCACGAGACCGACCTTCGAGGATGCGCCGACGAGCCCGGCGATCTGGATGCCGCAGCGCGTGCGCTGGTTCAAGGGCTGGCTCCAGACATGGCTGGTGATGATACGCGCGCCTCGCCGCTGGTGGCGGGAGATGGGGGCCCGCGCCTTCCTGGCGTCGCAGCTGATGATCGGGGGGCTCCTGTTTTCCGCGCTGGTCCATCCCCTGATGCTCGCCTTCGCCGTCCTCGTTCTTGTTCGCTACGGGCTCGACCCGGCCTATCTCGGCACGCCGATGTCCCGCCTGCTGGCCGTCCTCGATCTCGTCAACATGGCGGGAAGCTATGCCGCCCTGCTCTCCCTCGGCTTCAGCGCCATGGGACCGGCCGAGCGGCGAAAGGTCGGGCACGGCTGGCTCCGGCTTCCCGTTTACTGGCTGATGATTTCGCTCTGTGCCTGGCGGGCGGTCGGGGAACTGTATCGACGTCCGTTCGTCTGGAACAAGACACCGCATCTGCCGAGCGTCACTAGGTACAAGCCCGCAGCCGGGGAGTAGCACGGAAAGGACGCTGGAGCGGGTAGCGGGAATCGAACCCGCGCGTTCAGCTTGGGAAGCTGACAGGCTACCATTACATCATACCCGCCGACGCGGCCGGATGGCCATCAGCGGGCGGACAATCCCTCAGGGCGAGAGCGGTGTCAAGACGGGCGCATGGAGCACGCGCCTGTTCTACTTGTCCTCGGCCCGGAAATGCTTGGAGAGCTTGAGGCCCTGCGCCTGATAGTTCGACCCGAGGCCCAGACCGTAGAGGCCCTGGGGCCGTTCCAGCATGTGTTCGTAGACAAGGCGGCCGACGATCTGGCCGTGCTCGAGGATGAAGGGCACCTCGTGGCTGCGCACTTCCAGCACGGCGCGGCTGCCGCTGCCGCCGGCGGCGACATGGCCGAAGCCGGGGTCGAAGAAGCCGGCATAGTGCACGCGGAACTCGCCGACCAGCGGATCGAAGGGCGTCATCTCCGCCGCATAGAGCGGGGGAACGTGGACGGCCTCGCGCGAGACGAGGATGTAGAACTCGTCGGGGTCGAGGATCAGCTCGCGCCGGCCGCGATCGTAAAGCGGCTCCCAGAAATCATGGATGCCGTGCCCGGCCTTCTTGTCGACATCGACGACCGCCGTATGGTGCTTACCGCGATAGCCGATCAGCCCGTCGCTGCCGCGCCCTTCGAGATCGATGGACAGTGCGATGCCGCCGCCGGAAACGTTGGGCTGCTCGGCGGCGACGAGCATGTCGCTTGCGTGCAGCGCCAGCACCTCGTCCTCCGCCAGCAGGGCATGGCCGATGCGGAAGCGGATCTGCGAGAGACGCGAGCCGCGGCGCACGACGATCGGGAAGGTGCGCGGGCTGATTTCGAGATAGAGCGGACCGACATAGCCGGGCGCGATCTTGTCGAATTCCTGGGCGCGATCGGTGATGACGCGGGTGAAGATGTCGAGGCGGCCGGTAGAGCTCTTCGGATTGGCAGAGGCTGACATGCCCTCGGGCAGCGCGAGGCTTTCCATGAGCGGCACGATGTAGACGCAGCCCGTTTCCAGCACAGCGCCTTCCGATAGGTCGATGACGTGCAGGCTGAGACGGTCGATCTTGTCGGAGACAAGGTTGCCGGGGCCCGGCATGAAGCTGGCGCGCACGCGGAAGGCCTTGGCGCCGAGGCGAAGATCAAGGCTTGCCGGCTGGATCTGGTCGGCATCGAGCGGGCGTTCGCTCTTCAGCGCCCCGTTTGCAAACAGTGCCTCGATCGCCTTGTCCGGCAGAATTCCCGTCGTGCGCGTCATGAGGCCCTCTCTGGCGTCTGCGTGCGGGACCGGATGTCCCGATGCCCGGGCAGCCGGAAACGGCCTTCGCGACCGGGCGCCCGCGACAAAACCAAACTCGCTCGATTGACGCAAGCCGGGGTTTGAGAGTAAGGGAAATTATCCCGTGGTGATTTGGCCGGCCGGCTTGCAGCCACGTTAAACAAGTAGCTAAAAAGGCCGGGTGCAAACCGGCCTGCTTATGCGGCCGGTTTTTTTGTTTGAGGCGATGAGACCATGAGCAACACCTGGAGACCCGCAACCCAACTCGTTCACGGCGGCACCACGCGCTCCAACCACGGCGAGACGTCCGAGGCCATTTTCCTGACGCAGGGCTTTGTCTACGACACCTCCGAAGCCGCCGAAGCGCGCTTCAAGGGCGAGACGGACGGCTTCATCTATGCCCGCTACGGCAGCCCGACGAACGACATGTTCGAAAAGCGCATGTGCATGCTGGAAGGCGCGGAAGATGCGCGCGCCACGGCATCCGGCATGGCCGCCGTCAGCGCCGCCATTCTCTGCCAGGTGAAGGCCGGTGACCATATCGTGGCCGCCCGTGCGCTGTTCGGCTCCTGCCGCTGGGTGGTCGAAACGCTGGCGCCGCGCTACGGCATCGAGTTTACGCTGGTGGATGGCCGCTCGCTGGAGAACTGGGAACAGGCGATCCGCCCGAACACCAAGGTCTTCTTCCTGGAAAGCCCGACCAACCCGACGCTGGAACTGGTTGATATCGCCGGTGTCGCGAAGCTTGCAAACCAGATCGGCGCCAAGGTGGTGGTCGACAACGTCTTTGCGACCCCGCTGCTGCAGAAGCCGCTGGAACTCGGCGCGCATGTGGTCGTCTACTCCGCGACCAAGCATATTGACGGACAGGGTCGCTGCCTCGGCGGCGTCATCCTCTCCGACAAGCAGTGGATCGACGAGAACCTGCACGACTATTTCCGCCACACCGGCCCGGCGCTCTCGCCCTTCAATGCCTGGACGCTGCTGAAGGGCATCGAGACGCTGCCGCTGCGCGTGCGCCAGCAGCAGGACAATGCCAGCCGTGTTGCCGATTTCCTCGCCGAGCAGCCGCAGATCGCCCGCGTCATCTATCCCGGCCGGAAGGATCACCCGCAGGCGGGTCTCGCGGCGGCACAGATGAAGGGCGGCTCGACGCTGGTGGCCTTCGAGATGAAGGGTGGCAAGGCAGCCGCCTTTGCGCTTCAGAACGCCCTCAAGGTCGTGAAGATCTCCAACAATCTCGGCGACTCCAAGAGCCTGATCACCCATCCCGCGACGACGACGCACAAGAACCTGTCCGACGATGCGCGTGCCGAGCTTGGCATTTCCGCCGGCACGGTGCGATTCTCCGCCGGCATCGAGGACAGTGCCGACCTTGTCGAGGATTTCGCCGCCGCGCTGAAACACGTTCAGGCCTGACCCAGTCGCGCTGTACCACTTGATTACGGGCCGGCAGCCTTCGGTTGCCGGTCTTTTTTGTGGCCCTAGAGCCGCGCGCCATCGAAAGCGGCGACCGGCGGGAATGTCAGCGTTTCAAAATAAACCAATATTCGATGAAAGCGTCGGGATTTCTTGACGCAATCCCCTTCCACTCGCTAGTTTTGCTCAGCATCATGGACGGCCTTGCGGCAAGGCACGCCCCTGGTCGCGTTGGAAGCGGGAAGCCGCGCGCAACCGCCTCGGGCCTGCATGCCTGCTGCAGCCGTCTTCCCGGAAGGTGAAGGCATGTACCGCGCATTGACCCACGACATCGAAGTCGTGGTCGAACCCTACTATCTGGAAGACCAGTCCGACCCCGAGGACGGCCGCTATGTCTGGGGGTACCGGATCGTGATCGCCAATCATTCCGAGCTCACGGTGCGGCTCGTCTCGCGCTATTGGCACATCACGGACGAAAACGGACAGGTGGACGAGGTGAGCGGTCCCGGCGTCGTGGGCGAGCAGCCGGTGCTGAATCCCGGCGACACCTATGAATACTCCTCCGGCTGCCCGCTCGACACGCCGTCGGGCGTGATGTTCGGCCATTACGGCATGGAGGCGGAGACGGGCGAGCATTTCGACATCGCCATCCCCGCCTTCTCGCTGGACAGTCCGGGCCTCGTGCGCGTGCTGAACTAGAGAATTCCCGACAAACACGGGTTCGCCGGGAATTCTCTATCCCTTTGTTTTACCGCAGTCCGGACGCAAAACCGCTGACACACTTTTGCTGGACGTGCTCTAGGGCGCCCGGCCAGCCGATCAGGCCGGCCGGATTTCCGAGGCCTCGAAGTGATAGGCCGTCGAGCAGAACTCGCAGGTGACCGAAATCCTGCCGTCCTCGATCGTGTGGGCGATCTCCTCGTCACTGAGGCTCGAGAGCACCGACTTCAGCCGCTCGCGCGAGCAGCTGCAGCGGTCTTCCACCAGTTGCGGGGGATAGACCCGCACACCGCGTTCGTGGAACAGGCGATAGAGCAGCCGCTCGGAACCGACGGTCGGGTCGGTCAGTTCATCCAGATCGATCGTCTCCAGCATGGTCTTGGCTTCAGACCACGTATCGTCCTCAAGGTGATCTGCGCCTTCGTCGCCATCGCCGCCGTGCAGGTCCGGCTGGCGCATGCGCTCGGGCGCCTCCGGCAGGAACTGCGCGACAATGCCGCCGGCCCGCCAGCGATGACGCGCCTTGCCGGCCTCATCACGATCCAGCAGCTCGGCCACGCCGAGGCGCACCTTGGTCGGGATCTGTTCCGACTGGCGGAAATAGACGCCGGCGATCTCCTCCAGCGTTGCTCCGTCCAGCGGCACGATGCCCTGATAGCGCTGCATGTGGGCGCCCTGATCGATGGTGAAGGCGAGGACGCCCTTGCCGAGCAGTTGCTCCGGCGCGCCGCGCCCGTCGGCGAGCGCCGCGTTTAGCGCATCCTCGTCGAAGCGGGCATAAGCGCGCACGCTGTCGGGCGCGGAGAAATCGGCAACGACCAGATCGACCGGGCCATCGCTCTTGGTCTGGATGATCAGCTTGCCCTTGAACTTCAGCGAGGTGCCGAGCAGCACCGTCAGCGTGACGACCTCCGCCACGAGGCGGGCGACGGGCACGGGGTAGCGGTGACGCTCGAGGATGGCGTCGAGCATGGGGCCGAGCTGCACGGCACGGCCACGCACATCGAGCCCTTCCACCTGGAACGGCACGACGTGATCGTCACCTGCGAAATCGAACTGCCCGAGGGCGGGTGTTGCCTGGCTCATCTGTCTTGTCCCATCAATGGCCGCGCTCCGGCCGGCGCGAGAGACGCGCGGCCGTTCACGGTGAAGCTATACGGAAGGAGATCGGATGCAACCATCATCCGAAAGGGAACCGTTTCGCCCCTAGATCGGGTTCGGGGCGCGCGATTGCAAGTCCTGCTGCGGCTGGCCTGCTGCGGCCAGCCTCACCGGGGCGCAGCGTGTCAGAATGCCCCGAGGCACCAGGCAAGCACGGCCTTCTGGGCATGCAGGCGGTTTTCGGCCTCGTCGAAGACCACAGACTGCGGGCCGTCGATGACCTCGTCCGTCACTTCCTCGCCGCGATGGGCCGGCAGGCAGTGCATGAAGAGCGCATCGGGCGCGGCATGCTTCATGAGCGCGGCATTGACCTGATAGGGCTGGAAGATGTTGTGACCGCGGGCGCGGTGCTCCTGGTTCATCGACACCCAGGTGTCGGTGACGACGCAATCCGCACCGGCAACGGCCTGCTCGGCCTCATGCGTCAGCAGGATGTCGCCGCCATTGTTGCGCGCCCAGTTCAGGAACTTGTCCGAGGGCTCCGAACCGAAGGGGGTCGCCATGCGCATCTTGTAGCCGAAGCGCGCCGAGCCCTCGATCAGCGAATGCAGCACGTTGTTGCCGTCGCCCGTCCAGGCGAAGGTCTTGTCCTTCACGGGGCCGCGATGCTCCTCGAAGGTCATGATGTCGGCCATGATCTGGCAGGGATGGGTATCGTCCGTCAGGCCGTTGATGACTGGCACGGTGGCGTGCTCGGCGAGCTCCATCAGGCGGCGGTGGTCCGTGGTGCGGATCATGATGGCATCGACGTAGCGCGACAGCACCTTGGCGGTGTCGCCGATCGTCTCGGCACGGCCGAGCTGCATTTCCGTGCCGGAGAGGAACAGCGTCTCGCCGCCGAGCTGGCGCATGCCGACATCGAAGGAGACGCGGGTGCGGGTAGACGGCTTTTCGAAGATCATCGCCAGCATCTTGCCTTCCAGCGGCTTCTTCGCCGTGCCGGCCTTCGTCGCCTGCTTTCGGCTGTGCGCATCATCCATGATGGTGCGCAAGTCTTCGGCGCTGACGGCGGAAAGGTCGAGGAAGTGTCTGGTCGATGCCATGCTCTGTGGGTTCCGTCTTCGTAAAAGTGGTTCGAGGTCTCAGGCCGATGCCTGGAGGCGGGCCGGCTGCGAAAGGGCCTCGCACGCCCGCTCGATGCGGTGCAGGCCCTCGCGCGCTTCTTCGGCGGTGGTGATGAGCGGCGGCAGGAGGCGCAGCACGTTGTCGCCGGCCAGCACACCGAGAAGCTTTTCCGCGCGGATGGCCTTCAGGAGCTCGCCATTCGGCACCTTGGCCTTGATGCCGAGCATGAGGCCGTCACCACGGATGTCTTCGATGATGTCCGGGAAGCGATCCTTGAGCGAGGCGAGGCCCTGGCGGAAGACGAGCGCGACATCGCGCACATGCTCCAGGAACCCGTCAGCCAGAACGACGTCGAGCACCGCGTTACCGACGGCCATGGCAAGCGGATTGCCGCCATAGGTGGAGCCGTGCGTACCAGCGACCATGCCGCTTGCCGCTTCCGCCGTGGCGAGGCAGGCGCCGAGCGGGAAGCCGCCGCCGATGCCCTTGGCCACGGCCATGATGTCTGGCGTGACGCCCGCCCATTCATGGGCGAAGAGCTTGCCGGTACGGCCGACGCCACACTGCACTTCGTCGAAGATCAGGAGCAGGCCGAATTCGTCGCAGAGCGCGCGCATTTCCTGCAGGAATTCCTTGCTGACGAGGCGAATGCCGCCTTCGCCCTGCAACGGCTCGATCAGGAGGGCAGCAGTCTCTTCGGTGATCGCGGCGCGCAGGGCGGCCATGTCGCCGAAGGGCACCTGATAGAAGCCGGGCGCCTTGGGGCCGAAGCCTTCGAGATACTTTGCCTGGCCGCCGGCAGCGATCGTCGCCAGCGTGCGGCCGTGGAAGGCGCCTTCGAAGGTGATGATGTGGAACTTGCCGGGGTGACCCTTGGCAAAGTGATAGCGCCGCGCTGTCTTGATGGCACATTCCAGCGCTTCCGCACCGGAATTGGCGAAGAACACCTTGTCGGCGAAGGTGACGGCACACAGGCGGCGCGACAGGCTTTCCTGGCCCGGCACGTCATACAGGTTCGACAGGTGCCAGACCTTTTCGGCCTGCGCCTTCAGCGCTTCGACGAGGTGCGGATGCGCGTGGCCGAGCGAATTGACGGCGACGCCGGCGGCGAAATCGAGGTAGCGATTGCCCTCCTCGTCGATCAGCCAGACGCCCTCGCCGCGCTCGAAGCGGAGCGGCGCACGTGCATAGGTATCATAAAGGGCTGCCGTGGCACTCATGGGCCATCTCCTGCTCTGGATGCCGGCGGCCATCTCAGGCGCCGGGCGTCGATCCCGCAAAAATCAAAAATGCCGCCTTTCGGCGGCGCCGGCACTATCGCCATCTCGCAGCGCAATGTCAACAAAGACCGGGGTTTCGCGGGGGCGAAGGCGGATAAAGATCGAGCCTTGCGCCGGGCTTGCGCACCATTGCAAAAATGCCACGCCCGGGGAAGCAAGTTGGGGAAAACCGCGAAATCGATTCGGCGTGATTCGCCCGACTCTTGCCACAGAGTCGCCCTGTCACTAGGTTAAGAAACAATTACTAGACGCATGCGGCGGACCTAGTCACCACATAGAGTTATCGCGTTTGCGCTCCGG
The DNA here is from genome assembly GCF_042610495.1 of Rhizobium sp. SG2393. Classification (NCBI taxonomy): domain Bacteria; kingdom Pseudomonadati; phylum Pseudomonadota; class Alphaproteobacteria; order Hyphomicrobiales; family Rhizobiaceae; genus Rhizobium; species Rhizobium sp. SG2393. The sequence goes on along the minus strand of NZ_JBHGAP010000011.1, from coordinate 50,746 downwards.
GCGTGCTCCGGGGCACGGTGAAGGATTCGCCGAACGGGGACTCGAAACGGCGGAGACGAATGGAATGAACTGGACGGACGAACGCGTGGAGAAGCTGAAGAAGCTCTGGTCGGAAGGCCTGAGCGCCAGCCAGATCGCCGCGCAGCTGGGTGGTGTGAGCCGGAATGCGGTGATCGGCAAGGTTCATCGCCTGAGCTTGCCCGGCCGCGCCAAGGCCGGCGGCAGTGCTGCGGCCGCGCCGCGCACCAAGCGCACCACGGCCCCGCCGCGCGCGCCGAACTACGCCTCGAAGGTCGCGACCCGCACCGTTGCCCGCGTGCAGGGTGCGACGGTCATCAAGGAAGAGGTCGAAGTCGATCTCGTGGCCGAACAGGAATTCGTACCGGCCGCCAACGTCGTGGTCCCGATGTCGCGTCGCCTCGTGCTGACGCAGCTCACCGAGCGGACCTGCAAGTGGCCGGTCGGCGACCCGCTGAAGGACGACTTCCATTTCTGCGGCAATGACTGCGCCGAGGCCGGCCCCTACTGCACCGCGCACGCCCGCCTCGCCTACCAGCCCTCGGCCGAGCGCCGCCGGGTTCGGTAAACCGTCACCGGCAATTCGTTTCGATCAAGGCCCCGCTCTCCGCAGCGGGGCCTTTTGCTTTCCCGGCCTGCGACAGACCTACTAGCGTCAGCTGATCCGCAAGGGCTCGATCTCTCGCAGCGGCGCGCGCATCGCCTGTTCCGCAGGGACGAAGGCGCCGAGTGCGGCACCGAGGAAGGCTGCCGACAAGGGCAGCGTCGTTCCGTCATAGAGCCGGCCCGCAGCAAGGGCGAAGCCGGCGGATACAAGGCTGGAACCCGAGGCAATCAGCGAGGCGCCAAGGCCGGCAACCTTGCCCAGAGCCAGCATCGCCATGGCATTCAGATTGCCAAAGAGCACGCCGATGGCGAAGAAGGCGCAGAACAGGCCGGCCATCATCAGGGTCAAGGGTGGATGCCCCTGCCACAGCAGCGATACGGCGACCATGGCAAGGCTCGCCACGACAAGACCACAGAAGGCTGTGCGCATCATGGTCGTCATGCCGACCCGCTGCACCATCCGCGCATTGACAAAGGAGGCCAGCCCCACAGCCAGGGCCAGCGCGGCGAATTAGAGGGGAGAGCGCTCCTTGACGCCATAGACGTCGAAAAACAGATCCGCGGCAGTGCTGAGGTAGAGGAGCTGCGCGCCGAAGACGAGGCCGGCAGCAAGGATCAGGCAGGAGATCCTGATATCCTGGAAAATACGGCGCCCATTGGCGAGCAGCAGCCGCGGGCGGACAGGAAGGCGGCTTGCGAGGGGCAAGGTCTCGGGCTGGCGGCACAGCAGCCAGAGGCCGAGAGCCAAGGCAATGGCGAGGTAGGCGCCGAAGATGCTGCGCCAGCCGGCGACACCGATCAGCAACTGGGCGAGGCCTGGCGCCAGCATGGGCACCAGAATGAACAGCGTGAACATCAGCGACAGGACGCGCGCCATGGCATCACCCGAGAACTGGTCGCGGATCATCGCGCGCGTGGCAATCTTCGGGCCGGCGACGCCGACGCCCTGCAGACAGCGACCGAAGACCAACCAGCCAAGGGACGGCGCCAGAAGGGCGATGACGCTGCCCGTGAGGTAGATGGCCAGTCCCGCCAGCAAGGACGGCTTGCGCCCGACGGCATCCGAAAGCGGCCCCAGCACCAGCTCGCCCACCGCCATGCCGAGAATGAAAAGCGAAACAACGTGCTGGGTTGAGAGTGGCGGCGCGGCCGGCAGCTCCGCACCGATCATCCGCAGGCCCGGCAACAAGCCATCGATGCTGAGCGCGGTCAGGCCGGTCAGCAGGGCATAAAGAGCGATACGTTCACGACATCCGATCACCGCGCCAGCCTTGCGATTCCCGACATGCAAACTCCCTTCCTACAGGTTTGCGGCGGGGTTCTGCAATTGCTGGCGGGGAAAATGGGCGGCCAACGCCGCGGTCTGACGCGATGACGATCGCGGGTGCGGTCGGGGAGAAAGCTTCCCTTTCCCGCCATACCAAGGGAGGAACCGCGTCACGCTTCTGCGGTCGCGGCAAAGGCCAGTCCGCGCGGCGCGAGGACTGGCGGAAGATCGGGCGGTCACCCTTCCAGCGAATAGCCGGCGCCGCGGACGGTGCGGATGACGTCGCTCATGTTGGAGAAGTTGAGCGCCTTGCGCAGGCGGCCGACATGCACGTCGACGGTGCGTTCGTCGACATAGATGTCGTGGCCCCAGACACCATCAAGCAGCTGCGAACGAGAGAAGACGCGGCCGGGGGACGACATGAAGAATTCCAGAAGGCGGAATTCGGTCGGGCCGAGGCGAACTTCGCGGCTCTTGCGGTGGACGCGGTGGGTTTCGCGATCAAGCTCGATGTCGCCGCATTTCAGCACCGAGGAGAGCAGCTCCGGCTTGGCGCGGCGCAGCATGGCCTTGACGCGGGCCATGAGTTCCGGCGTCGAGAAAGGCTTGACGACATAGTCGTCGGCGCCGGTTGCGAGACCGCGCACGCGCTCGCTTTCCTCGCCTCTCGCCGTCAGCATGATGATCGGCAGGCGCTCGGTTTCGCTGCGCTGGCGCAGGCGCCGGCACAGCTCGATGCCGGAGACGCCGGGTAGCATCCAATCGAGAATAAGGAGATCGGGAAGACGCTCCTGAAGACGGATTTCCGCCTCGTCACCGCGATGGATGGTATCGACGTCGAAACCTTCCGCCTCAAGATTGTAGCGCAGCAGAACGCTCAGCGCTTCCTCGTCTTCGACCACTGCAATTCTGGGCAACATGATGCCTGCTCCGTTCCTGCCGGCAGCAGGGCGCCCGAAGGCGCCCGGCCGTCGGTCTTACTCGCCGCTGACCCGCATCGTGGCGGTGGTGTCGTCCTTCGGACGTTCGCCTTCGATCTGGGCACCGGTGGTCATGTAGTAGATGGTCTCGGCGATGTTCGTGGCGTGGTCGCCGATCCGCTCGATGTTCTTGGCGCAGAACAGGAGATGGGTGCACGAGGTGATGTTGCGCGGATCTTCCATCATGTAGGTCAGGAGTTCCCGGAACAGCGAGGTGTAGATGGCATCGATCTCGCCATCGCGCTGACGGATGTTGTTGGCCTTTTCGGCCGAACGCGACGCGTAGACGTCGAGCACTTCCTTCAGCTGGGCGGCGGTGAGCTCCGTCAGGTGCTCGAGGCCACGGGCGAACTGGCGCGGAACGCCCGACGTCGCAACCGCGATGACGCGCTTGGCCGTGTTCTTGCCGAGATCTCCGACGCGTTCGAGATCGCTGGCGATGCGGATCGCACCCATGATCTCGCGCAGGTCGGCGGCCATGGGCTGGCGCTTGGCGATCGTCACGATCGCCTTCTCGCCGATATCACGCTCGGCGTGATCGAGGATCACGTCATCGGAGATGACCTTCTGGGCGAGCGCGACGTCGGAATTGATCAGGGCGCGCACGCTGTCGCCGAGCATCTGCTCGGCCAGGCCGCCCATTTCGGAGATACGGCGGGCAAGGTACTTCAATTCTTCGTCGTAGACGGAGACGATATGGCTGGGCATCAGTGTTTCCTCTCGAACCTCGTGACAACAGGGCGGGCGATTTGCCTCAGCCGAAGCGTCCCATGATATAGTCCTGGGTGCGCTGGTCATCCGGGTTGGTGAACATCTTGTCCGTATCGTTCTCCTCGACGAGGTTGCCGAGGTGGAACATGGCGGTGCGCTGCGAAACGCGCGCGGCCTGCTGCATGGAGTGCGTCACGATGACGATCGTGAAGTTGGTGCGCAGCTCGTGGATCAGCTCCTCGACCTTGGCGGTCGCGATCGGGTCGAGCGCCGAGCAGGGCTCGTCCATGAGGATGACTTCCGGGCTGACGGCGACGGCGCGCGCGATGCACAGACGCTGCTGCTGACCACCGGACAGGCCGGTGCCCGGCTCGTGCAGGCGGTCCTTCACTTCGTTCCAGAGGCCGGCCTTCTGAAGGCTGGTCGCGACGATCTCGTCGAACTCGGCGCGGGTGCGGGCGAGGCCGTGGATCTTCGGGCCGTAGGCGACGTTTTCGTAGATCGACTTCGGGAAGGGGTTCGGCTTCTGGAAGACCATGCCGACGCGGGCGCGCAGTTCGACAACGTCGATGTTCGGATCGTAGATATCGTCCGTGTCGAGCGTGATCTTGCCGGTGACGCGGCAGTTGTCGATCGTGTCGTTCATGCGGTTCAGGGTGCGCAGGAAGGTGGACTTCCCGCAGCCCGAGGGACCGATGAGCGCGGTGACGGTGTTTTCGCGGATGTTCAGGTTGACGTCGAACAGGGCGCGCTTCTCGCCGTAATAGACGGACACGTCCTTGCCGATCATCTTGTAGGGAACGGTGTTCATTTTCTGGTCCACTGCCTTTTCGATCGCTGCTTCATTCATCATGTTCATGATCGGGTACTCCCTACCAGCGACGTTCAAATCGACGGCGCAGCAAGATTGCGCCAAGGTTCATCAGGACGAGGAAGATCAGAAGGATGATGATCGCCCCGGAGGTGCGTTCCACGAAGGCGCGTTCGGCTTCGTTGGCCCACATGTAGATCTGTACCGGAAGAGCCGTGGAGGGTGCCAGCGGCGAGGCCGGGAAATCGGCGACGAAGGCGACCATGCCGATGAGCAGCAGGGGCGCCGTTTCGCCGAGCGCATGCGCCAGGCCGATGATGGTGCCGGTCAGGATGCCCGGCATGGCGAGCGGCAGGACGTGGTGGAACACGGTCTGCATCTTCGAGGCGCCGAGCCCGAGGGCGGCGGCGCGGATCGACGGCGGCACGGCCTTCAGCGCGGCGCGGGTCGCGATGATGATGGTCGGCAGCGTCATCAGCGTCAGCACCAGGCCGCCGACGAGAGCCGCGGAGCGCGGCAGGCCGGCGAAGTTGATGAAGACGGCGAGGCCGAGCAGGCCGTAGACGATCGACGGAACCGCGGCGAGGTTGTTGATGTTCACCTCGATCAGGTCCGTGAAGCGGTTCTTCGGCGCGAATTCCTCGAGGTAGATCGAGGCGGCGACACCGATCGGCAGGGACAGGACGAGCACGATCAGCATCATGTAGAGCGAGCCGATGAAGGCAACGCCGACGCCTGCGGCTTCCGGACGGCTGGAAGCGCCGTTCACGAAGATGCCGGTGTTGAAATGGCCGGCCAGTGCACCGCTTTCGGCAAGCTGGTTCATCCAGCCGACCTGCTTGTCGGAGACCTTGCGGTTCTTCTCCGGCACGGAGAGGTCGATCTGCCCCTTGTAGGCGGAGTCGATATCGCCATGGGCGAGCATCGAGACCGGCTGCGTCGTGCCGATCACCGAGGGGTTGTTGACGACGACGTCACGAAGCTGGGTGCGCACGCTGTCGGACAGCATGCCGCCCACCGCCTTCATGGCGGCACGGTCGCTCGGATCGACGCCGAGAACCTTGGCAAGCGCATTGCGGGCGACAACCGGGTAATTGGCCGTCATCAGCTTCTGCGGGTTGGTGGCGCGCTCATTGTTCTTGTCGATCACGCTTTCGGTGAACTCGACCGGGATGGTGATCATGGTCTGCTCGAAGGCGGTGTAGCCCTTGGAGACGACCGAGCTGATCAGCAGGAAGAGGAACAGCAGGCCGAAGGTGATCGCTGCCAGACCATAGGTGCGGAAGCGGCGTTCGGCGGCGTAGCGACGCTTGATGCCGATATCGCGGCGCGTGCTGGCGGCGCGGGCCGTGGCGGCGGGGGCCGAGATGACCTGGCTCATTCGTACTGCTCCCGGTACTTGCGGACAATGAAGAGGGCGTAGATGTTCAGGCACAGGGTGATCACGAAGAGGGTGATGCCGAGTGCGAAGGCAACGAGCGTCTGCGGCGAGGTGAATTCAAGGTCGCCGGTCAGCTGGTTGACGATCTTGACGGTGACCGTGGTCATCGGCTCGAAGGGGTTGATCTGCATGCGGGCGGCCACGCCGGCGGCCAGAACCACGATCATGGTTTCGCCGATGGCGCGCGAGGCGGTCATCAGGATGGCACCGACGATGCCCGGAAGGGCGGCCGGAAGGATGACCTTCTTGATCGTTTCGGAGCGCGTGGCGCCAAGGCCCAGCGAACCGTCACGCAGTGCCCGCGGCACGGCGGTGATGATGTCGTCCGACAGGGATGAGACGTAGGGGATCAGCATGATGCCCATGACGAAGCCGGCGGTCAGAACGCTCTGGGCCTGGATGAAGTTCTGGTAGTCACCAGTCAGCAGGCCGGAAATCTGGGCGGAGAGATCGCGGAAGAAGGGACCGACGGTCACCAGGGCGAAGAAGCCGTAGACGATGGTCGGAATGCCGGCGAGCACCTCCAGCAGCGGCTTTGCCAGGCTGCGGAACTTCGGACCGGCATATTCGGCCATGTAGATGGCGGCGAAGAGGCCGATCGGCACGGCAAAGAGCATGGCGACAAGGCCGATATAGAGCGTGCCGAGCAGCAGCGGGATCAGGCCGAACTGGCCGGACGTGCCACCCGAGCCGGCGGCGGCGAAGCGCGGATCCCAGACCGTGCCGAAGAAGAACTCGTGCGCCGGGACCATGGTGAAGAAGTGGATGGCTTCGGTTGCCATGGAGGCCACGATGCCGACCGTCGTCAGGATGGCGATCGAGGAGGCGGCCACGAGGCTGGCGAGAATGACGCGCTCGACCCGGTTGCGGGCGCGGAAGCGCGGCGCGATCGAGCGGTAGGCGAACAGGCCGCCGGCCAGCGAAACCGCAAGCGTCGCGACGGAGAGCAGCAGGGCGCTCGTGGCGTTCAACGCGTTGAGGTGCTTGGCCGAGGCAATCATGTAGGGCTGCGGCTGGTCGGCGAGCGGAACGCCCTTGCCGGCCAGGATGGTGCGGACATCGCCGCCGGCGTCAATGGCCGAAACCTCTTCGGGCGTCGCCAGCACGAGACCGCGGGCGATGGCACCGACCATGCCATAGGCAAGGTTCTGCGTCGCTTCGGGCTGCGCCTTCACGTCAGCCGGGAATTCGCCGCGAACCGTCGTGTCGATGTAGGCGGGAGCCGCAATGCTCCAGACGACCATGACGAGGACGGCGGGAAGCGTAGCCCAGATGCCGACATGAGCGCCGTAATAGCCCGGCCGCGAGTGGAGATTGGACGACTTTCCGTTCGCAAGAACAGATGCGCGCCGGGACCCGGCGACGTAGCCGATCAAGCCGATGACGGCGACCAGCAAAAGTAGCAGTGATGTGCTCATTCGGATAAACCCCCGAGGCCGCCTGGCCCCTCGTTCCCCGGTAGCCGAGGCATGGCTGGCGTTGATCGCCTGAAACAGGTGCAGCGTGCTGAAGGCCGCCCGTGCTCCGATGTGTCTTTCATGTTTTGTCTGCACATGGCCCGGTCCGTGGCCCTGTGTCGGTCATTCGGCTTCCAAGGAGAAGCGGTTGCGCACCTTGAGGAGGATCAGGTGACGCGGATTTCGCAGGCAAACCCACCGTGCGAAAAGCGGCTGGCGCGCCCTACGGCGCGCCAGCCTCTCATGATTACATGACCTTGCCGTCTTCGAAGGCCTTGCGGATTGCTTCGCGCTCGGCGTCCGGAGCAGCAACGAGGCCGTATTCGGCGAGCGGGCTGTCGGGGCCGATCATGTCGTCGCTCGTGAAGAACTCGACATATTCCTTGAGGCCCGGGATGACGCCGATGTGAGCCTTCTTGACGTAGAAGAACAGCGGGCGGGAAACCGGATACTCGCCGGAAGCGATCGTCTCGGTCGACGGAACGATACCGTTGACGGTGGCGACCTTCAGCTTGTCAGCGTTGTTTTCGTAGAAGGAGAGGCCGAACACGCCGATGCCGTTCTTGTTGGCATTGATGCGGGCGAGCGTCTCGGTGTAGTCGCCGTCGATGTCCACAGCCATGCCGTCCTTGCGAACGGCAACGCACTTGGCATGGGAAGCCTTGTCGTCGGCGCCGGCAGCCTTGATCACGTCGAGAGCGCCGGAAGCCTTGCAGCCTTCAGCGAGGATCTTTTCTTCGAAGACTTCGCGGGTGCCGTGCTTTTCGCCCGGGATGTAGGCGGCGATTTCGACGTCCGGGAGGTCCTTGTTGACTTCCGACCACTTCTTGTAGGGGTTGGCAACGACCTTGCCGTCAACAACAACTTCAGCGGCGAGAGCCTTGTAGAGATCCTGGGGAACGAGGGCCAGATCCTTGTTGCCGGAGTCGGTGGCGAACACGATGCCGTCGTAGCCGATCTTCACTTCCTGGATTTCCGTCACGCCAGCAGCCTTGCAGGCTTCGACTTCAGACGACTTGATCGGACGCGAGGAGTTGGCGACGTCGATGGTCTCGGGGCCGACGCCCTTGCAGAATTCCTTCAGACCGGCAGAGGAACCACCGGATTCAACGACCGGGGTCTTGAAGTTCGGGAAGGCTTCACCGAAGGCTTCGGCAACGATCTTGGCGTAGGGCAGAACCGTCGAGGAACCGGCAACCTGGACCTGATCGCGGGCAGCGGCAGCGCCGGCGAAAGCGACGGAAGCAGCAAGAACTGCGACCGTGAACTTGACGTTTTTCATGGATGATCTCCCGTTGGGGGCTTTGTGAATTCGACCGCCAGCTTCAAGACAAGGCTTGCCGTCTTGATCGGCTACCCCCTTCTTAACGCTGGTCACACCGCCCTTTTATGTCAGTTCCACGAAAGATTTATGACAGTGCAACCCATTGAAAAATATTCGATTTCCCAAAGCTCCGCATGACTGCACGACGGAATGTGTCAAAACCTCACGGTAAAGACCGTTCCCTTGCCGACCTCGGACTCCACCACCAGCCGCGCGCGGTGGCGCGTGAGAATGTGCTTGACGATGGCAAGGCCAAGACCCGTCCCCTTTTTCGAGCGGCTCGTCTCGACATTGACGCGGTAGAAGCGCTCGGTGATGCGCGGTACGTGTTCGGCGGGAATGCCGGGACCGTAGTCCCTGACGGAGAGCTCCGGGCCATTGGCGCCAAGGATCAGCGTCACCTCGACCTTCTTGCCCTCCTGACCGTATTTGCAGGCATTCTCGACGAGGTTCTCGACCACCTCGATCAGCTCGTCCCGGTCACCACGCACGCGCACGGGCTGCTCCGGCAGGGTGAGCGCGAGGGCCACGCCGAGTTCGGTGGCGAGCGGCTGCAGACTATCACCGACATGCGCGATCAGCGGCCCGAGTTCCACTTCCTCCTGGGGCGGCAGATGCGATTTCAGTTCGAGGCGTGACAGCGACAGGAGGTCATCGACCAGCCGGCTCATTCGGGTCGCCTGCTCATACATGATGGCGAGGAAGCGCTCCTGCGCCTTGGCATCGTTGCGGGCGGGGCCCTGCAGGGTCTCGATGAAGCCGGTGAGCGAGGCAAGCGGCGTGCGCAGCTCGTGACTGGCATTGGCGACGAAATCGGACCGCATCCGGTCGATGCGCCGGGTCTGGGAAATGTCGGTGAAGGACAGTACCAGCAGGCGCTCGGTCCGTGCGCTCGCCGTTTCCCGGCTCGCAAGACCCGCCCGCACGAGGTAGACGGCCTCCGAGGGCAAGCGTTCGGAATGTTCGAGCTGCGTCACCCGGCCGGACGCGAAGGTATCGCGCACCATGTCGAGAATGCCGGGCGAGCGCACATAGGCGCCGAGATAGCTGCCAGCCGGGATCAGGCCGAAGAGCCGAACGGCGGCGGCATTCTGGTGCAGGACCATTTCGGATGCGCCGATCAGAAGGACCGGCATATCCAGCGCATCGAGAACGGGCGCGGCCAGCGGCGCGGAGGGCTGAACCTCGATCTCGACCGCGGCGGGCTCCCCTTCCTCCACAGGCTCCACGGCAACAGGAGCGGCGGCGTCACCGCTGCGCCGCACGAGAACGAAGGCCAGAACGATGCCGGAGAGGATGGCCGCCCAGAGCGGCCTGTCGATGGCGACCAGGCCAGCCGAGAGCAGAATGGCCCCGATGAGAACGATGCGCTCGACGGTGACACGCATGCCAAAGCGTTGCGCAACCCCATGCTCTTCAGCCACCACCACATCTCCCTTCATGCCACGCCCCCGCTCCCGGAAAGGAAGCAACGCTAGCAGTCCTTCATGACAGGATGGTCACGACGCGCTTGAATTCGCAATGCAATTGTGGCCTGCTGGCCTCCATCAACAGCCAAGGCGGGAGGATCGACATGGCCGAGACGGTGGAGAGCAAGGCGGTCGTTCTCGACATTGGCGGCAAGAAGCGCGCCTTCGACATCGACGATCCCAAGCTTCCCGGCTGGATCGACGACAATGCCTTTTCCTCCGGCGGCTATCCCTATCAGGACAAGCTGGACAAGGACATCTTTGCGAAGACGCTGGAGGATCTGCAGGCGGAACTCGTCAAGGTTCAGTTCTGGCTGCAGAAGACCGGCGGGCGCGTCATGGCGCTGTTCGAGGGCCGCGATGCCGCCGGCAAGGGCGGCGCCATCCACGACATCCTTGCCTATATGAACCCGCGCACGGCACGCGTGGTGGCGCTGACCAAGCCGACGGAGACCGAGCAGGGTCAGTGGTACTACCAGCGCTACGTGACGAAATTTCCGACCGCCGGCGAGTTCGTTCTCTTCGACCGCTCCTGGTACAATCGGGCCGGGGTCGAGCCGGTGATGGGCTTCTGCACGCCCGAGCAGCACGCGCATTTCCTGAAGCAGACGCCGCGCTTCGAGAAGCTGATCGTGGAAGACGGCATTCATTTCTTCAAGTTCTGGCTCGATATCGGCCGCGAGATGCAGCTCAAGCGCTTCCACGACCGGGCGCATGACCGGCTGAAAGTGTGGAAGCTCTCGCCGATGGACATCGCCGCGCTGAACAAATGGGACGACTACTCCGAAAAGCGCGACCTGATGCTGAAGGAAACCGACAGCGACCACGCCCCCTGGACGGTCGTGCGCGCCAATGACAAGCGGCGTGCCCGCATCGAGGTGATCCGCACGATGCTGTCGGCACTCGACTATGAGGGCAAGGACAAGAGCGTCGTCGGCGACGTGGATGGCAAGATCATCTGCTCCGGCCGCAAGTTCCTCGACTGACGCGGCCGGTCACGTGCCCGGCAGCAGGCGTATGGCGTAGAGATTGAGGCTTTCACCCTGGCCGCTGACATCGCTGTTGATCAGCAGGCGGCCCGGCGTGCCCGGTGCCAGCGTGCGATCGAAACGAACCTGAAAGAGCATGTCGACCTTCTCGCCATGCACGGTGAAGCGGTGGCGGCCACAGCTGCCGAGGCTGGCGAAATCGCATTCCACGTAGAACTCGGTCGACTGGCCATCCACGCCCTGAACCGTCAGCGCGACGGTCGAGGTCTTGCCCGAGATGTCGTCGAGCGCCCCGGCCGGCACGGTGATGGCAACTTCACCATCCGGACCGGATGCGCGCGACGCGATCCGCAGGCGCGGACCGGCCTCGTCCTTGACGACCTCCGTCGTTGCCTGGGAGCCACCGGAATAGCCCTCGCCGGCTTCCGTCGGCTGGAACACCGGCAGCCAGTCGGCGGTAAAGCCTTCGCGCTTGCCGAGTGTCTTCAGGCCGGCACCCGCACCGTTCGGATTGTCGGTTGTCGCAACAGGCATTTCGCTGTTCGGGTCGAGCAGCGGCTTCAACAGGCCCTGCTGATCCAGCCACCAGGCTGCAGCGGCCAGACCGCCGCCAAGCGTTGCGAGGACAAGAAAGGTCGAGAACAGCCAGCTGCCAAGGCTCGACCGCTTCTTCCTGCCCGCCCGACGCTCGGCCTTGCCGGCGCGCCGCTCCTTGGCGGAGATCTTTTTCGCAGTCTTGCCGTTGTCGGAGGCCGGGCTGCGCAGGGCAAGGCGTTCGCCACCATCGCGCCCGCCCAGTTGCATCGCAGCGGCGGTCTCCACCGTTGCGGCACCGGGCGAAGGCGCCTGCGGCGTCTCGCGGCGCTCCACCGCGATCGGCGGCGGATCCACGCTCGGTTCGGGCGCTGCAGGCTGCGGCTCGACAGCCGCATCGACAGAGCGAACGGAGGCGGACTGAAGGCCCGCCAGAGGATCGTCCACGGGCCGGTCGCGGGTGTCATCGACCGGCGCATCGACCAGCATATCGACGGAGGCGGCGTCTGTTGTCTCCACAGGCGCCACGACATCGGGCACCGGCTGCGACGGGCGAACAGCGCCCTCGCGCTCGGCTCCCGGCGTCCAGCCGGCCTCGTCGGTGGAGGATGCGCCGGAACGCCCCCAGAAACGCGGCGGCTCACGATGGTCCCGGCGCGTGTCGACAGGCCTCGCATCGGCTCCTGCGACGTTGCGCGAGGCGATGACTGGCTCCGGCGTTCCCAGTGTTGCGAAACCCTCCGGCTGAACGGCTGGCTCGCCGCGCGCGGGCGCTGCAAATCGCTCGGCCGGCGTGACGACCGGAGGCACGACCTTTCCCGGGGTCGAGCCGAGGGCAAAACGTTCCTCCGCCTCGACCGCCTGGATGATGGATTCCAGACGCTGGCGCTGTTGCGAGACGATGGCAGGATCAGTCACGTCCTGCTTACGAAGACCGCTCTCCAGCGCAAGACGGGCCGACTGGTAAATCCGGGCGCGCGTTTCCGGATTGGTACGGTCCGAGCGGTCGAGCGCGTTTCTGATCGCAGTTTCCAATCCGCTCACGTCTTTTCCTTCCCTCAGCCAGGATCGCTCCGCTTCTTCCGCGCCGAGCCCGGCCACGGATGGCCCTTTACGTTTCGGTAACCATTGGCCGGAAGATACGCAAGAGGCGGCCTCAGCCCCAGGTGACGATCCCCAGGCGAAGACGCGCCAAAGACGATCTGCTGCGCCACTTTCCTGCGCGAAGCCGGCAAATTTCCGACACTGCGCGCACTCGACGGCGGCGGGCGCGAATCATGCGACCTGCCGGGCGGCAGGCCGCACCGGATGACCCACACCGGCCTGAAGGCGCGAGGCGATGCCTGTCTTCCAGAGCACCCCTCCTCCAAAGCTGGGCCGGCCCGAAACGGGTCCGCGGCCCATGTGCTGACTTGCGTTGGGGCGGCTGTCTGCGCTACCGTGCATTTCTTACGTTTACGCAAACGTCACATCTGGGAGGATGAGACCCGTGACCCTGCCGCCCGTCCTGTCCGGCCTTCGCCGTATTCCCGCGATTGCCGCACCGCTCTTCATCATCTCGCATCCGGCACTGACGATCGCGCAGTGCAAGGCGGGGATTGTCGGCGCCTTTCCGGCCCTGAATGCCCGTCCCGCCTCGCAACTCGACGAGTGGCTGGCCGAGATCACGGAGACGCTCGCGGCCCATGATGCCGCGCATCCGGACGCACCTTCCGCTCCCTTCGCCGTCAACCAGATCGTCCACCGCTCCAACAAGCGGCTGGAGGAGGATCTGATGCTGTGCGTGAAATACAAGGTCCCGGTGGTCATTTCCTCGCTCGGCGCCGTGCCGGAGGTGAATGCAGCCATCCATTCCTACGGCGGTATCGTGCTGCATGATGTCATCAACGACCGGCACGCCCGCTCGGCAATTCGCAAGGGAGCCGACGGCCTGATCGCGGTCGCGGCGGGGGCCGGCGGGCATGCGGGCACGCTCTCGCCCTTCGCGCTCATCCAGGAAATCCGCGAATGGTTCGATGGGCCGCTGGCGCTTTCCGGCGCGATCGCCACGGGTGGCGCGATCCTCGCCGCCCAGGCCATGGGCGCTGACCTCGCCTATATCGGTTCGCCCTTCATCGCCACCGAAGAGGCCCGGGCTGTCGATGCCTATAAGCAGATGATCGTCGACAGCGCCGCTTCCGATATCGTCTACTCCAACTACTTCACCGGCATTCCCGGCAACTATCTGAAACCATCGATCACGGCGGCGGGCATGGATCCCGACAATCTGCCCGAGGCCGATCCCTCCAAGATGGATTTCGAGAAGGCCGCCGACGGGCCGAAGGCCTGGAAGGAAATCTGGGGCTGCGGCCAGGGCATCGGCGCCGTCAAGGCCGTCACCCCGGTGGAAACGCTGGTGGCGCGCCTGGAGAGCGAATACAGGGCCGCCCGCGCGCGCCTTGCCCTTTGATGAGACGCGCGCGATCATCGCCTGACAACCCGGTGCGCGCGAAGACCTCGCGCGCGCCAAGCGAACAGGGGTCACCCCCGCCACAGCTTTTTTCACCAAACTCCCGACATCAGGCTTGAATTCCCGCCACTTTGCAGTTATCAGCCCCTCACCTTCCGCTCCGGCCTGCCGGAGGCCGGATTGCCGCTTTAGCTCAGTCGGTAGAGCACATCATTCGTAATGATGGGGTCACGTGTTCGAGTCACGTAAGCGGCACCACTCAACTCAATGATTTCGAAACAACATTCTTCACGGGCATCGATGCGTGCGTCTGCGTCGCGCGGCAGCCGGTGATTTCGCTGCATGTAACCCACGTCAAACTATCTGCATCGCATCCGACGTGAGCGCCTCAAGATTGCGGCGCGGCGGGCTCATCAGACCCTCATCATTTGGCGGAGCACAGGTGGCTTTGGCGGCGCGCTCTCACGCCTTGCCGCGCTGGACGACCACGCTCAGCAAGGCCAGCAGGCCCGATCCGAGCATCAGGAAGACGGAGACGGCGTTCAGCACGGGTGTCGAGCCGACCTTTACCATCCGATCGTACATGGTGATCGTCAGGGGCGCATCCGAGCCGACCAGCATCAGCGTCGTGTTGAAGTTCTCGAAGGAAACGAGGAAGGCCACCACGAAGGCCGAGAAGAGGGCCGGCGCGAGATAGGGCAGCGTTACGGTGCGCAGCACCCGTGTGCGGGTCGCACCAAGGTTCAGCGCAGCTTCCTCGAGGGCGATATCGAACTTGCGCAGGCGCGCGGCGATAACGAGGGAGGTAATCGTCGTCAGGAAGGAAAATTGGCCGAGGATGACGAGAAACAGGCCGGGGCGGAGGAAATCCCATTCCAGCCCGAAACTCTCTTCAACACCATTGGCGATCATGCTGGCTAAGACGAGGATGGAGATGCCGAGGATCACGCCGGGGATGACGAGCGGCACGATCATCAGAATGTAGAAGATGTTCTTTCCCGGGAACTGCTTCCGCTCGAACAGGAAGGCGTTGCAGGTGCCCGCAGCGACGGCGAGCGCGGAGACGATGACGCCGATATAGAGCGAATTTTCCAGTCCGCGCAGCAGGCGCCGGTCGTGGAACATGCCGATCTTTGGTTCGGTGCTGCTGAAGAACCAGTCGAGCGTGAAGCCATTCCAGGGCAGCGCCGGGAACATGGAATCGTTGAAGGCGAACATGCCGGCCGCAAACAGCGGCGCGGCGAGGTAGACGAGGAACGCCAGCATGTAGCCGCGGTACAGCCACTTCAGAAAGCGCGATTGCGGGGCCGCGACGTTCATGGTCAGTCCTTTGCGACGGTGGAGACGAGGCTCTGGCCGGTGAGGCGCAGGCCGAGCCAGACGACGAAGGAGGTGAAGACGAGCAGCAGCATGCCGAAGGTCGCACCCGCCTCCCAGTTGTAGCGCGTCACGAACTGTTCGTAGATCTGCTCGGTGAACCACATGCTGTTCTTGCCGCCGAGCAGGATGGGCGTGAGGTAGCTGCCGGCCGTCAGCATGAAGACGATGATGCAGCCGGAGACGATGCCCGGCATGGCATAGGGCACGACGATGCGGCGGAAGATGGTGAAGCGGCTGCCGCCGAGATTGTAGCCCGCCTCGATCAGCGCGTTGTCCATGCCGTCGAGCGTGGAGACAAGCGGCACGATCATGAACAGCACGACCGTGTAGACGAGGCCCATCACCACCGTGGCGTCATTGTAGAGCAGTTCCACCGGTCCGCTGACGAGGCCGCTCCACTGGAGGAAGCTGGAGATCAGTCCGGTTTCGCGCAGGATGACGATCCAGCCGAAGGCGCGCACGAGATCGCTGACCCAGAGAGGAATGAGGCACATGAGGAAAAGGGCGGTGCGCGACTGACGGTGTGCGATCTTCGCGATGTAGTAGGCGACGGGAAAGCCGACGATGAGGGCCATGGCAGTCACCAGGATCGACATCCAGGCGGTGCGCAGAAGCGTGTTCCAGTAGATCGGCTCCGACAGGAACGCGACATAGTTTGAAAAGCCGAAGGTGTACTCGCCCGGCCCCAGCTTCTCGCGCAGCGAGAGATAGCCGATGCCGAGCTGCGGCAGAATGATCAGCAACGCGATCCACAGCGCAAAGGGTGTGAAAAGCAGGATCAGCGAGAGCTTGCCGGTATCGGTGCGCGCCATGGGCGTCATCTCCTCACGGAGAAGGCACGGCCGTGATGGGCGCTCCAGCCGATCGTCACGGTCTGGCCGGGCGAGACCGGCCCCGTACCGTCCATGACTGCCTGGCCGACCTCGACGAGATGGCCGCCGGGCAGGCGGACGAGGATCCGGCTGCTGGCGCCGTTGAAGAGAAGGCTGTTCACCATGCCGGTCAGACTGTTGTCGCGATCCGCCGCGAGTGTGAGCACCTCGGGGCGGACGAAAAGTTCGACGGCGCTGCCGGGCGTGATGGCCGCGTCGCCGGCCAGCGCCAGCACCTCGCCACCGCCGTCAAGGGTCAGGCGTACCTTTCCATCCGCGACCGCGACAGCCCTGCCCGGCCAGCGATTGCTGTCGCCGACGAAGCCGGCGACGAAGCCGGAGGTCGGGTTGTTGTAGAGATCCTGCGGCGCGCCGATCTGCTCGAACCGGCCGGCATTCATGACGGCGACATTGTCCGACATGACCAGGGCTTCGGACTGATCGTGGGTGATATAGAGGAAGGTGGTCTCGAACTGGTTCTGGAGCTGTTTCAGTTCGATCTTCATGCGTTCGCGCAGCTTGAGATCCAGCGCGCCCAGAGGCTCGTCGAGCAGCAGCACGTCGGGCTCCAGCACCATGCAGCGGGCGATGGCGATGCGCTGTTTCTGGCCGCCGGAAAGCTGGTTGATCTGCTTGCTCTCCGTTCCCGGCAGGCCCACGCGGTCAAGGACGCGCGCCACTTTGCCGGCGATGTCGGCCCGGTTGTCGCCCCGGCAGCGAAGCCCGTAGGCGATGTTTTCGCCGACATTCATCATCGGGAAGAGCGCGAGATGCTGGAAGACCATCTTCACCGGCCGCCGGTTGGGCGGGGTGGAAAGGACAGACCTGCCCTTGATGCGGATGTCGCCGCTCGTCGGCGTCTCGAAGCCGGCGATCATGCGCATCAGCGTGGTCTTGCCGCAACCGGATGGGCCGAGGATGGAAAAGAACGAGCCGCGCGGAACGGCGAAGGACACACCGTCCACGGCCGCATGGGCTCCAAACCGCTTGTTGAGGGTGTCGCATTCAAGATCGTGCATGGCTTGCTCGCATATCGCAGCCCGCCGGTCGACGCTCCGGGCGTAGGGCTGACGGTCAGGCATCACTGTCTGGAGGCCGCCGGCCGGGCGCAACATCCCGGCCGGCGCGGATCATGCCTTGGGAGGCGATCCCATTCCGGTCAGTTCGACTGAGCGGCCTTGATGCGTTCCAGCGCCTTGCCTTCCATGTCCTCGATGCCCGGCGGGATATTGGCGAAGAACTTCAGGTTCTGCAGGTCCTTTTCCTTGAAGGCGGCCTGTACCGCAGCCTTCTTGTCGGCGGGCAGGAGATCGATGCCGTTGTTGACGGCCGAAATGGCGCCGGTGGAGTCGGACATCAGCTTGACGATTTCGGGCTTCATGACGAAGTTGATCCACTTGTAGGCGGCATCGTCGGCCTCTCCCTTGCGCGGAATGGCGAAGGTATCGATCCAGGCCAGCGCACCGGTTTCCGGCGGCACATAGACCAAGTTCTTGTTCTGGCCGTAGAGCTTGAAGGCGGTCGAATCCCAAGCTTCGGATACGACGACTTCGCCCGACAGCAGCAGGGTCGACAGATCGTCGCCGCCGTTCCAGTAGGTCTTCACATTGCTCTTGCAGGCGATCAGCTTGTCGGTGACTTCATCGAGCATGGCCTGGTAGGCCGCCTTGTCTGCGTAGAGCGCGAACGGATCCTTGCCGAGCGCGAATGCGGTGCCGAGCAGGATTGTGCGGCGCAGGCGCATCGAGGTGCGCCCCTTGTATTCGGGGTTGCAGAGGTCGCCCCAGCCCTTGACATTCGGTGCCTTGGAGATGTCGGCGACGAGGCCGGAGGTGCCCCACTGGTGCGGCACGGCGTAGAGCTTGCCGTCGATGGTGGCATTGGCCTTCACGCCTTCCAGCAGGTTGGGCGCGAGATTGGCCGTGTCGATCTTGGAAAGGTCGAGCGGCTTGTAGATGTTGTACTCCGTCTGGGCCGCGAAAATGCGGTCGTGACTCGGCTGGGCGAGGTCGTAACCGGCACCGCCCGTGGCGCGCAGCTTGGCGACCATTTCCTCGTTGTTGGAGAGCGTCACCTCGACGGTGATGTCGGGATTGGCTTCCTCGAAGAGCTTGATGACATTGTCGGGCGCATAGCCGCCCCAAGTCAGAAGCCTGAGCGTCTCGGCCTCGGCCGCCGAAGTGGCCATGAGCAGGGCGAGGGCCGTCGCTGCGGCATGCGCGAATGAGATCTTCATGCTGTTCTCCTCATCTGTTTGGCATCTCTTGAACGATACCGTTGCTCGGCATTCATTCCGTTCCGGCCATCATGCGTGGAGATGATGACCGTTGTTCCCGTTCTTGCTTGCAGCATCAAAGAATGAGATTGGCTTGCCTCAAAGGTCCATTGTCACCTTGCCGCCAGACCAGTCTGAAACCGCGGCGCGCAGCCTTTCAGCCGATGCGCGCCGTCACACTCTTGATGCGGGTGTAGCTCTTCAGTGCCTGGAGCCCCTTCTCGCGGCCGAAGCCGGATTGCTTGGAGCCGCCGAAGGGCACTTCGATACCACCGGCGAAATACTCGTTGATGTAGACCTGCCCCGCCTCGATCTCGCGCGCCATGCGATGAGCACGGCCGAAGTCACGGGTGTAGATGCCGGCAACGAGGCCGAAATTCGTGCCATTGGCGATGGCGACCGCTTCTTCCTCGTCATCCACCACCTGCACCGACAGGACGGGACCGAAGATCTCTTCCTGCACGACCGGATCATCGGCGCTAACGGTGTCGATGATGGTTGGCTGGAAGAACCAGCCGGCACCGCCATCGGGATCGACAGTGCGCTCGCCGCCAGCCGAGATGGTCAGCCCACGCTGACGCGCCGCGTCCACATAGCCCGCGACCTTGTCGAGATGGGCCGCGGAGTTCAGCGGCCCGAGCTGCGGACGGCGCAGGCCGTGGCCGATCCGCAGGGCACCGGCGCGCCGTGCCAGACGATCGACAAGCTGCGCATGCACGCTGCGCTCGACGACGAGGCGCGAGCCGGCCGAGCAGATCTGCCCGGCATTTTCATAGATGGCACCCAGGATGCCTTCGACGGCTGCATCCATGTCCGCATCGGCCATGACGATGACGGGCGATTTGCCGCCGAGTTCGAGCACGACACTCGCGACATGTGCCGCCGCCGCCTGCATGACGCGCACGCCGGTCTGGACCGAGCCCGTGAAGGTGACGTGGCGGATATCGGGATGAGCAACGAGCGGGCCGCCTGCCTCGGCACCGGTGCCCGTCACGACATTGAGTACCCCTGCCGGCAGGCCGGCCCGGAAGAGGAGATCCGCGAGCATCAGCGCCGTCAGCGGAGTCTGCTCTGCCGGCTTGGCGACCACGGTGCAGCCGGCGGCCAGTGCGGGAGCGAAGCTTCGGGCCGCCGTGGAGAGCGGATAGTTCCAGGGAATGATGTGGGCGGTGACGCCGACGGGCTCATCGACAGAAAAGCCGACGTAGTCGGTGCCGAGGGGAAAACTGCTGCCCTCGATCTTGTCGGCTGCGCCGGCGTAATATTCCAGGCAGCGTGCTGCGCCCTGCACGTCGCCTTCCGCTTCCTGAAGCGCCTTGCCGCTGTCGAGGCTTTCGACCACCGCAAAGCGCTGCGCCTCGGCGCGAAGCAAGGCTGCCGCGCGCATCAGAACGGCGCCGCGCAGATTGCCCCTGGTGCGCCCCCAGGTCTTCTGCGCCGTCCGGGCGGCTGCAACAGCACGATCCACATCGGCGCAATCACCGGCCGCAAATGCGTGGAAGGCGCGTGCCGCACCGGGATCGAAGGTCTCTATCGTCCGGCCGCCGGACGCGGTGACAAAGGCGCCGTCGATGAAGTGGCCGCTTGGAAGGCCGGCCAGCGTGCCTGTGCTGAAATATTCGGAAACGAGGCTATCGGTGCTCATCTCATTGCGCCTCGCTCATCTGGTAGCTGGACCGTGCCAGCCATTCCGGGTGGACTTCGACGCCCCAGCCGGGCTCTTCCGTCACGGTGGCCTTGCCATCGACGATGTCGTAAGGCGACTTGCGGAAAAGGCCGTCCTGCCAGGGATAGTAGTCCTCGCCCTCGATGGAGAATTCGAGGTATTTGCCGCCATTGGGAATGGCGCGCAGCAGATGCATGGTGAAGAGCGTGACCATGCCGAGATTGGCGGCGTGCGGTGTCACGGGCAGGCCGGCGGCCTCTGCCATGCGCACGACACGCAGGGTGCGGCTGATGCCGCCGAGATAGCAGATGTCGGGCTGGACGATATCGACCGCCTTCATGTCGATCATGCGCTGCCAGGTGGCCAGTTCGCAATCCTGCTCGCCACCCGTGACGTCCATCTCCAGCGCGTCCGTGACCTCTTTCGTCTGCGCCAGTTGCCAATAGGGGCACGGCTCCTCGAAATGCACGAGGCCATTGTCCTGCATGATGCGACCGACGGCGATGGCACGGGCCGGGGAATAGCAGGAATTGGCATCGGCCAGCAGATCGGCCTCCGCACCGACAGCCCTGGCGATCGTGGGGATGATCTCTTCTGTCCGGCCCGGCCATTCATCCTGATCGCGCCCGCACTCGGCCCCGACCCGGAATTTGAAGGCCGTGAAGCCGAACTCGCCATGCAGGCGGCGGAAGCGTTCGGCCTCGTCGGCCGGCGTGATGTCGCGCTTCATGGAGGAGGCGTAGGCGCGCAGCGAACCGGCAGTCCCGCCAAGCAGGGCCGCGACCGGCTTGCCAGCCTGCTTGCCGCGGAGGTCCCAGATCGCGGTATCGAGGCCACCCATGGCGCGGTAGAGATAGGAGCCCGGAAACTTGTGCTCGCGCTCGAAGATGCGGTCGAGATGATCGTCGAGATCGGTGATGTCGGTGCCGAGCGAGTAAGGTGCGACCTGGCGGTGCAGGATCTCGCAGGTCAGGTCGGAATGGTAGGTCGAGACCTGGCCCCAGCCGGTCGCGCCCGTCTCGTCGGTAATGCGGACGAAGCCGACATAGCGATTGCAGAAGGTCTCGATGCGTTTGATCTTCATGGCCGTCCGGTCTGTTTTCCTGGGGCTTGGCGTCCTTGAGACCGTTTGGCCTTGACGCCATCAACTGGTCCGACAATCATCACAAAATTCGAGGACGAGAAGGTCCACTTTGCTTTTCATAGCGGACCACTCTTGCAGCGGCTGACTGGCGGGGAGAGCGACATGGTCAAGTATGCGGGCGGCGCGCTGCTGCCGACGCTTTCCGTCGATCGGGCCTCCCGCACGCCGATCAGTGCCCAGCTTTGCGCGGCCTTGCGTGACATGATCCTGTCCGGCCGGCTGAAACCGGGGGAGCGGCTGCCGTCCAGCCGGACGCTCGCCAAGGAGCATGCGGTGTCACGCACCACCGCGATCAGCGTCTACGAACAGTTGGCGGCCGAGGGACTGATCCGCTCCAGCATCGGCGCCGGCGCCTATGTGACGGATACGCTGCGCGACGGCCGGCCGGCGGCGGTTCCCAGCCCGCCGTCCGGTGAGGAGATCCGCAGCCCGCCGCGTCTGGCGCAACTGAGCACGGAGGCCTCGGAGCATTTTTTCCCGCGGCTGGCCCATCCGGAAAATCCGCGCCCCTTCATCACCGGCATTCCGGCCTTTGACGAGTTTCCGATGGCACTGTGGGCCAGCATGGTCGCCCGCTACTGGCGCCAGCCGCGCAACCTGCTCCTCGGCTATCCGCCACCGGAGGGGCTGATGGAACTGCGTCGGGCCGTGGCGATGCATCTGCGTGCCAATCGCGGCATCGTCTGCGAACCCGAGCAGATCTTCATCTTCAATGGCGCGCAGGACGCCTTCAACCGGATCGGCAATACGTTGCTTGATCCCGGCGATACGGTCTGGATCGAGAACCCCGGCGCGATCGGCGCGCGCAACAGCCTGATTTCGTCCGGCGCGCGACTGGTGCCGCTCAGCATCGATTCCGACGGCATCAACGTGGCAGAGGGGCTGGAGATCGCACCGGATTTTCGCCTCGCCTTCGTCACGCCGGCGCACCAGCACCCCCTCGGCGTGACGATGAGCCTGCAACGACGCTTCGAGCTGCTGCGCGCTGCCGAGCGGGCCGGTGCCTGGATTATCGAGGATGACTATGTCGGCGAGTTCCACTACGCCGGCCATCCGCCGCCAACGCTGAAGAGCGTCGATACGTCCGGCCGCGTCATCTATGTCGGCAGCTTTTCGAAGACGCTGTTTGCGGCGCTGCGCCTGGGCTACGTCGTGGCACCGCCAGGTCTCGTCGATGTGTTCTACCGCATTGCCGGCGCGACCCTGCAGGGCTCGCCGGCAAGCCTGCAGTCGGTGGTTGCGAGCTTCATCGAACACGGCCACTTCGCAAGCCATATCCGACGCATGCGCCGGGTCTACGCCGACCGGCAGCAGGCGCTTCTGGCCGCTGCGGAACGGCACATGCAGGGTCTGATGGAGGTCGCACCGACCGATACCGGTTTCCACACGATCGGCCGGCTGGCGGAGGGACTGGATGAAAGTGCCGTGGCGAAGAAGGCTGCCGAGCGTAACATTCTCGTCTCGCCCATCAGTCGTTTCGCCATCACGCCGGTCGTGCAGCGGGGCCTCGTGCTCGGCTTCAGCTCCGCTCCGCCGCGCATGATCGCCAGCGCCGCCGAGACGCTGGGCGGGGTGCTGACGGAGATGCGGCAGTCGCGCTAGAGCCCTTGTTTATGCATGCATAACCTTGCCGACCCTCATTTCACGCCGGTCGGATCATGCGGCAGGTGTTTCAGCGGGCATCCTGCAGGATGAGATCGGAGCCCTTTTCGCCGACCATGATCGTGGGCGCATTGAGGTTTCCCGAGGTGATGCGCGGGAAGATCGAGGCATCGACGACGCGCAGCCCATCGAGACCATGGGCACGCAACCGGGCGTCCACCACCGCGCCCGCGGGATCCGGCCCCATCACGCAGGTGCCGCACGGGTGGAAGACCGACCCGGAGCGTGCGCGGATATCGGCGATCAGGGCGTCGTCGTCCACAATATCCGGACCGGGGCGAATTTCGCTCTCGATGATCTCCCGCATCGGGCCCGTCTGCGACAGCCGCCGCAGGAAATGGGCGGCATCCAGTAGCTCGCGCACATCCTCTTCCGTCGAGAGGTAGTTGGGCTGGATGAGGGGCGCGGCGAAGGGATCGGCGGACGCGATCGTCAGCGCCCCGCGGCTTGTCGGATGGCAGTTGGAGACGCCGACGAGGAACCCCGAAAAGACGTCCGGGCTCATCAGGGCCCGCCGGCCGGGCACGGCGCGGGTATAGCTGACGGGCGAGAAATAGAGCTGCATGTTTGGCCGCGCGTGCTCGGGGCTGGTGCGGAAGAAGCCGCCCCCCTGATTGACGCTGAGCGACAGGGGGCCGCTGCGCGTCAGCACATAACGCAGACCCACCTTCAGCCGGCCGAGCCAGGGGCGCAGCACATCGTTCAGCGTCGGGCGACGGCTGCGATAGAGATGGTCGAAGCCGATATGATCCTGCAGGTTCTGCCCAACCTGCGGGGCGGCATGGACCACGGGGATGCCGTGCCGGGCGAGCAGCGCGGGATCGCCGACGCCGGACAGTTGCAGGAGTTGCGGCGAGTTGATCGCACCGGCCGAGAGGATGACCTCACGCCGCGCCCTGATCTGCCGAAGGGCGCCGCCCTGGCGGTATTCGACGCCGACCGCCCGCCGGCCCTCAAAGAGGAGGCGCGTGGCATGGGCAGACGAGAGGACCTGCAGATTGGGGCGGCGCCGGGCCGGCGCGAGATAGGCGGTCGCCGCCGAGCAGCGGAAACCGTTGCGGGTGGTGATCTGGTAGATGCCCACCCCTTCCTGGGTTGCGCCGTTGAAATCCGGATTGCGGGCAAGACCTGCCTCGACGCTGCCCTCCACATAGTTCCGGCACAGCGGATGCACGACATCTTCGATGCTGGTGACGGTGAGCGGGCCACCCCTGCCCCGCCAGGTATCGGCACCGGCGAGATTGTCCTCCATCCGCCGGAAAAGGGGGAGCACGTCGGCATAGCTCCATCCGGGATTGCCGAGCGCCTGCCAGCCATCGAAGTCCTCGGCCTGCCCGCGAATGAAAACCATGGCGTTGATGGAGCTCGATCCGCCGATCACCTTGCCGCGCGGCCAATAGGCCTGGCGGTTGCCGAAGCCGGGCACCGGTTCGGTCATGTACTTCCAGTTCAACCGGTCGTGATAAAAGGCCTTGCCGTAGCCGATCGGCATGCGGACCCAGAAGTTCAGGTCGCTGCCGCCCGCTTCGAGAAGGGCAACGCGGTAGCGTCCGTTTTCGGAGAGGCGACTGGCCAGCACGCAGCCCGCCGATCCCGCGCCGACGATCACATAATCGAAGTCTTCCATGCCTGCCGATCCACTTCCGGATGCCTGGGGGTCAAAACCCCGGCCTTAGTCCTACCGGCGATTGGCTGGCATGACAGCGTCCATTTCGATCAGATGGACATACCATTTTGCGGACAGGCCGGCGGGCAAAGCCATGGGAGCGCGGGCGTCACGGGCTTGCGGCGCGCCTTTCCGCGGCGGCGTCGATGATCGCGCCCTCGGCTTCCTCTTCCGGCATGCGGGCAAAACCGGAGCGGACTTCCGTGGGCGAGACGCCATAGGTGCGGCGGAAGGCGCGGGAGAAGTGCGAGGCGTTGTTGAAGCCGACATCGATGGCGATGGCGATGATGGGTCGGTCGGTGCCGGCCAGAAGCTGGCGGGCGCGCTGCAGGCGCACGAGATTGTAGGCATGGGCCGGGGCCATGCCGAGCGTGGTGAGAAACAGCCGCTCCAGCTGCCGGCGCGAGAGGCCCACCATGCCGGCCAGCGACTGGATGCTCTTCGGCTCGGCCAGGTGCTGCTCCATGGTGATGAGCGTGGCGTTGACGCGGCGATCCGTGGTGGCCATGCCTTCGAGCTGCTGCAGGGGCGCGCGCGTCTGGGTGTCGGTCGGGGCGCGGGCGCGGCCGATCTGCAGCACTTCGAGCGCATTCTGCTCCGCATCCCGGCCGATAAAGGTGCGGATGATATGGGCGGCGAGGTCCGCCGAACTCATGCCACCAGCGCAGGAGCCGCGCATGCCGTCGAAATTAAAGAGCCGGTCTGGCCGCGCCTTCAGATCCGGGAAGCGCTCGCGGAACGAGGCGTAGTGCAGCCAGCTCACGCAGGTCTGGTGACGGGTGAGAAGCCCGGCTTCGGCGAGGATGAAGGTGCCCGTGCACAGGCCGATCAGGGGAATGCGCAGATCGGCCGCATGTTGCAGGAAACGCAGCGTTTCCTCGTCGCACAGCTCCTCGCTCTCCAGACGGCCACCCACCACGACGATCATGTCGAAGCGCTCGGGGCGCGTCAGGTCCGACGTGGGCGCAACGGAGACGCCGCAGCTGGAGCGGATGAGATGGCGCGTCGAACCGAGCAGCTCCCAGTCCGCCTTGACGCGGCCGGACCGGTCGAGCTCGTCGCTCGCCAGCCGCAGCGTGTCGATGAAGAGCGAGAAGGCCGAGAGGGTGAAGAGCCGGGCAAGCACGAAGCCGACCTTCAGCTTGCGATCGGGCGCGGCACCATCGGTCCTCGCCCGGCCGCCCGCCAGCCTGCGCGCCACGCCACCCTGAGCACCCGCCATCCGCTTCTCCTCATCCCCTTGTGCACGCCGCGCGGACCTCTCGCCGGCCCCGGTGGGATTGTCGGATCATACCGCAGGTGCCGCAACCCCGCCCGTGGCTTTGCGCCTTTGGGTGTCAAAACTACGGCTGGGGGGCAGCACGGCACCTTCACCGCCGCGAGCGGCCGCCGCCTAGGCGGCCTCTTTACCCTTGACCCTCAGCCACGCTTCATCGCTAATGAACGCAAAACGCGAGTAATACTTAGCAGCAGGGAGGTGGTTGTGAGGATTAAGGCTCTGATACTTGAAAACTTTAGGTCATATAGGGAGCAAACAACAATTCCCTTTGCACAGTTGACCGGCTTCATTGGACGCAACGATGCTGGGAAATCGACCATTCTCGAAGCACTAGATATATTTTTTGAAGGCGGTGTAGCGAAAATTGAGCCAGCCGATGCGAGCAAAGGGGGAAATCCACGAAACGTGCGGATCGGCGTCGTTTTTGATGATTTGCCCAATCAGCTCATTCTCGACTCGAATGCGCTGACGACCCTCCAAGCCGAACACCTGCTTAACGCTGACGGCGACCTCGAAGTGCACAAGGTTTTCAATTGCGGAAATCAGACGCCAAAGGCCGTGATTTCCGCTCAAGCGGTCCACCCCACAACGCCCCAAGCCGCAGACATTCTACAAAAGAACCAGCGTGATCTCCGAACGATCATTCGTGACCGGGGCCTTGAGAACAATTGCAGCCAGGCCGAAAACCCCTCGATGCGGCAGGCGATCTATCAATCCATCGGTGGGTTGAGCCTCCAGCTTCGTGACGTTCCGCTGAACGAGGAAAACGGCAAAACGATATGGTCGTCCTTACAAGCCTACATGCCTATATTCGCATTATTTCAATCGGACCGGCAGAGCAGCGATCAGGACGCTGAGGTCCAGAATCCGATGAAGATCGCTATCGAGCAGGCTTTGGAAACTCTTGAGCCCCAGCTCGATCAGATTACTGCTGAAGTCCATCGGAAGGCTCAGGAGACGGCCCAAAGGACGCTTGAAAAGCTGCGAGAGACCTATCCCGAAATTGCATCGACACTGGAACCAAAATTCAAAAAGCCGTCTTGGAAGAACATCTTCAAGCTCGACCTCGAGGCTGATGATGGCATTCCACTTAACAAGAGGGGCTCTGGCGTCCGCCGTCTTGTGCTCTTGAGCTTCTTTCAGGCCGAAGCTGAAAAGCGACGCGCCGAAGCACAAGCCGGAAACGCACCGCGCAGAAGGGTTGTCTATGCGATCGAAGAGCCTGAGACATCGCAGCATCCTGAC
Organism: Rhizobium sp. SG2393; assembly: GCF_042610495.1. Classification (NCBI taxonomy): domain Bacteria; kingdom Pseudomonadati; phylum Pseudomonadota; class Alphaproteobacteria; order Hyphomicrobiales; family Rhizobiaceae; genus Rhizobium; species Rhizobium sp. SG2393. The sequence goes on along the minus strand of NZ_JBHGAP010000011.1, from coordinate 23,501 downwards.
AACCAAGAGCAGATCATCGGCGCTTTGAAAGCCCTAGCCGCGACGGGCGATCAGGTTGTGCTGACGACGCACGTTCCGGCGCTTGCCGCCCTTATCCCCCTCGAAAGTCTCCGCTTCGTTGATCGTGACCCGGCGACTGGCGCTGTTCGCGTGCGCAGTGGATCGCAGGGCGATGGAGTGTACGCCGAAATCGCGGACGCTCTTGGTGTGCTCCCTGATCCGCTTGCCAAACAGGGCATTAGGGTAGCGGTCCTTGTCGAGGGAAAGACCGACATCGATGCAATCAGGTCTATGATGCAGGTCTTGGTAGCTGCCGGGGAAATTGCTCAGATCGACGAGCGTTACATCTTCTGGACAATCGGCGGAGGAGACAACACGCTAAAGGACTGGGTCGAGCGGCGCTATCTGGATAAGCTAAACGTCCCGCAGGTTATGCTTCAAGATTCGGATCGCACGAGCGCGGCGCTTCCGATCAAGGCGGAGAAGACTACATGGCTACAGGACATGCAGGCAAGGCCGCACACGACGGCATTCCTCACAAGAAAACGCAGTATCGACAACTACTTTCACCCTGACGCACTCACACGACTTACGAAGAACCTCCTCAGTCTGCCTGCCGGAATCGACCTTGATTTCGTGAAGATGGCCGATGAGCTATCCATGCACCTGACCGCCGCTCGACAGAACGCAAGGCAGACTGGTTTCAACTACCAGCCCGACGACCATAACGGCGTTCGGATCAGTAAGACAAATCCCGGGGCATGTAAGACCATCATCTGTGCGCATATCATGCGGCACATGACTGCCGAAGAAATAAGGCAGCGCGCCAGCTATCAGGACGGTGTGGATACAAAGCACGAGGTCATGGAGTGGATCGCGGCCATTCAAGCGCATCTGTGAGCATGACTAGAACGCAGTGCCTTTGGGAAAGCCTTCCCCTACCTGCAACCGCCAACGGCGTTTTCCGTCACCCCTTCGTGTTGGAACTGCCCCGCAGCGCCCCGAGTTGGCTTTTTAGACTGCATCGGGCTGGCCCGCTGCATTACTTTTAGGTCTGGATTGCGTGCCATCTCCCTTTGTTGGCGTCTCAATTTTGCGAACCAGCGCGTGCCGAACTCAGTTGGCAGTCCGCCATCGAGCCCGCATGCGGAGTGCCAGAGGTTAAGTGGGTCAAGCGAAAGCTGTTCAAGAGTGAGCCGGTGCAGACCGACGCGAATGTCCGCTTTCGGGGCCACCTCTCGGAGAGCGGAATGGCGGATTAGAGGGCGCGTAGCAGTCCGTCGGTTTCCAATCTCCAATGTCCGCTCTGGGCCGATAACGGACAAACGACGACGCCTCAACCCCCTCACGCCGCCCCGTCACCCACCAGCCGTTCCGCCGTAAACCGATCCGTCACCAGCGTATCGATGACGCCCGTCCGCAGCGCCCCGGCGATTGCCGCCGTCTTGGCGGCGCCGCCGGCCAGCGCGATGACGCGGTCGACCTTGTCGAGTTCTTCCAGCGAGATGCCGATGACGCGGTCGTCGAGGGGGGTTTTGACGGGCTTGCCCGTGCGGTCGAAGAAGCGCAGCGACATGTCGCCGACGGCGCCGGCTTCGGCGAGGTCGGTGAGTTCGCGGGCCGAGAAGATGTTGCCCGAGCGGGCAAGCAGTTCGGAGGGCTCGACGGCGCCGATGCCGATGATGGCGAGCGTGATGGACTGGAAGAGTTCCATCGTCTCGCGCACGAAGGGATCGGCGAGCATCAACAGCTTTGCTTCGCGGGAGGTGGCGATGCCCTGCACGGACAGGAGCTTGGGCTCGGCGCCGGTGAGGCGGGCGAGCCTTGTCGTCAGTTGCGTGGCGTGGGTCTGCACGGAGGGATCGCCCATGCCCCCGAGGGTCTGGACGATGTATTTCGCCTGGGCGCTCTTTTGCGGATGGATGTTTTCCACCATGCGGAAAATGGTCTGGCTCCAGCTGGAAACGCCGATGACGTCGCCGGGCGACAGGGTGATTTCGAGGAGATGGGCGGCCGCCTCGCCGATGCGGGCCATGACCGCGCCGTCACGATCTTCGGAGCACTCGACGACGATCACCTCGCCCGTGCCGAACCGGTTGCGGATCGCCGTTTCGAGATCGGTATAGGTGCCGGCCGGCGGGATGACCGTGGTGCGCACGATGTCCTCCGCCTCGGCACGTTTGAGCATGCGCGAAACGGTGGCCTGCGACAGGCGCAGGTGCTGGGCAATCTCCGCCTGGCGCTTGTGCTCCAGATGGTACATCTGCGCCACGCGGGAAATCAGCCGAAGTTCATTAATGCGTCCCATTGGTCCCGCCCGGTGAATTTTTATTCAACCTTAGCGCTCTCTGGAATAAAGGTCGAGCGGGCGATTGCATCCTTCCACGTCTTCAACTGGCCGCGGATCGACCCGTTTTGCGGGGCGATGCGGCGGGTGGCGCGTGGCAGGGCCTTGATGGCGGCAAGATCCGGCCAGAGGCCGAGGGTGAGGCCGGCAAGATAGGCGGCACCGAGCGCGGAGGCTTCCGGCGCTTCGCACTGGATGACGGCGTGGTCGAGGATGTCGGCGACGTTCTGCATCAGGAAATCGCTGCGGCTCGGGCCACCATCCACATAGAGCGAACCGATCGAGACATCGCCATGCTTCAGCATGGCGGCAAAGACATCGTGCACCTGGAAGGGAATGCTGTCGGCGACGGCGCGCGCCATCTGGGCGCGGGTCGTGTTGAAGTCGATCTGCGCAAAGAGGGCGCGGGCATCCGAGTTCCAGTAGGGTGCGCCGAGACCGACAAAGGCGGGCACGAAGCCGGGGCCGCCGGCCTCCGCCGTCGCGGCCAGCTCGATCAGTGCGGCGACATCCGGCAGGCCCAGAATGCCGGCCATCCAGGGCAGGCTGGAGGCGCTGACGAGAATATTGCCCTCGAAGGCGAAGGTGGGCTTGCCGGCGATGCGCCAGGCGACCGTGGTGGTGATGCCGTCGCTGGGGGCAATGAAGCGCGGCAGCGTCGCCATGATGGAGGAGCCGGTGCCGAAGGTGACCTTGCCGTCGCCGACATCATAGGCGCCGTGGCCGAAGAGCGCGGCGTGGCTGTCGCCGATGGCGGCGGCAATCGGCGTGCCGTCGGCAATGCCCGGAACGCCGGCGGTGACGCCGAACTGGCTGGCGCTGTCGCGGACTTCCGGCAGCACGGCCTTGTCGATGCCGAAGAGGGCGCAGAGCTCGTCGCTCCAGGCCTGTGCCTTGAGGTCGAGGAACTGGCTGCGGGCAGCGTTTGAGGCATCTGAGGCGTGCACCTTGCCGCCGGTGAGGCGGTGAATGAGCCAGCTGTCGATGGTGCCGACGCGCAAGGGGCGGCCGGCGGGCGCGCGGTCGATCAGCCACTTCATCTTGGCGCCGGGGAACATGGGGTCGATCGGCAGGCCGGTGATCTCCAGCACGCGGTCCGCATGGCCGGCGGCGATCAGCGCCTCGCATTCGGGCGCGGTGCGGCGGCACTGCCAGCTGAGGACGGGACCAAGCGGCTCGCCTGTTTCGCCATCCCAGATGGTGACGGATTCGCGCTGGTTGGAGATGGCGACGGCTTCGACGCTGACCTTGGGGCCGGCGTCGAGACATTGGGCGATCGCCTCGCAGACGGAGGCCCAGATGCGGTTCGGGTCCTGCTCCACCCAGCCGGACCGGGGATAGCTGATGCCGACCGGGGATGCGCCGCGGGACAGAACCTCGCCGCCCTCGGAGACGAGAATGGCCTTGGAATTGGTGGTGCCCTGGTCGATCGCAAGAATGGCGCGCATGGACGGTCTCGTCTCCCTGAAGCCGTCATCGGCGACACGGGGAAGCGCCGGACGGGCCCTGTCTCTCGGTTTATCGCCCTCCGCGCGGCCAAGCGACCGGGAGGGCTCAAAAAGGCCGGGGCGCGATGATCACGCCCCGGCCTCGTTTCTCTTCGGTCAGGCTTACTTGCGGCGCAAGAGGGCGATGGTCGCTTCGGCGATCGCGCCCGGGGCCATGCCGAACTCGTCCAGCAGGAATTCGGCCGAACCGGTCGGCGCATAGATGCCGGGCACGCCGAGGCGCTTCATCGGCACCGGCGCATGATCGACCACGACTTCGGCAACCGCCGAGCCGAGGCCGCCATAGATCGAGTGCTCCTCGGCCGTGACGATGGCGCCGGTTTCGTTGGCGGCGGCGATGATGGCGGCTTCGTCGATCGGGCGCACCGTCGCCATGTTTAGCACGCGGGCCTTGATGCCGTCCTTCGCGAGGATCTCGGCCGCCTTCACCATGCGGTGCGTCAGCGTGCCGTTGGCGATGAGCGTCACGTCGGTGCCCTCGCGCAGGACATTCGCCTTGCCGACTTCGAAGACGTGGCCTTCCGGCAGCAGGTCCGGAACGCCGACGCGCGACAGGCGCAGGAAGACCGGGCCCTCATAGGTGGCGGCCCAGGCGACGGCGGCGGCCGTCTCGATGCGATCGCAGGGGGCAATCACCGGCAGGTTCGGCAGGACGCGGGTCCAGGCGAAGTCCTCGATCGAATGGTGCGTCGGGCCAAGCTCTCCGTAAGCCATGCCGGACGAAATGCCGATCAGCTTCACATTGGCGTTGGAATAGGAGATGTCGGCCTTGATCTGCTCCAGCGCACGGCCGGTGAGGAAGCACGAGGCGCCGCAGACGAAGGGAATGCGGCCGCCATTGGCAAGACCGGCGCCGACGCCGACCATGTTCTGTTCGGCGATGCCGACATTCACCAGGCGTTCGGGGAATTTCGACTTGAAGCCGCCGAGCTTGGAGGAGCCGACGCTGTCGTTGCAGACGGCGACGACGGCTTCGTTGTCGGCGGCGAGCATTTCGAGAACCGAAGCGAAGGCGTCGCGGCAGTCATGGAGATTGGTCTTGGTGGTCGCGTCCATCACAGGGCCTCCGACAGTTCTTTGACGGCGATTTCGTACTGGTCCTTGTTGGGGACCTTGTGGTGCCAGTCGCCGCTGTCCTGCATGAAGGAGATGCCGTGACCCTTGTTGGTGTGGGCGACGATGCAGTGCGGGCGGGCGGTGCGCTTCTCAAGCGCGGGAACGACCTCGGCCATGGCATTGCCGTTGATCTCGGTCACGTCCCAGCCGAACGCTTCGAGCTTGGGGCGCAGCGGCGCGATGTCGTTGGTGTCCTTCAGCGCCGCACCCTGCTGGAAGCGGTTGTGGTCGATGATCAGCGTCAGATTGTCGAGGCCGTATTGGGCGGCGGCCATGATGGCTTCCCAGTTGGAGCCTTCCTGCATCTCGCCATCGCCCGTCAGCACGAAGGTGCGGTAGGCCGCACCCGACAGCTTGGCGGCCTTGGCCATGCCGACCGCGACCGGCAGGCCGTGGCCGAGGGGGCCGGTATTGGTCTCGACACCCGGTACCTTGTTGCAGTTCGGGTGACCGTTGAGCCGCGACAGGGGCTTCAGGAAGGTCGCGATTTCCTCTTCCGGGAAGAAGCCGCGCTTGGCGAGCGTCACATAGAGCGCCAGCGCCACATGGCCCTTGGAGAGCACGAAGCGGTCGCGCTCGGGGTTCTTCGGGTTTTCGGGAAAGATGTTGAGCACGCGGAAGAACAGCGCGGTCAGGATATCGGTTGCCGACATCTCTCCCCCGATGTGACCTGCGCCGGCTTCATAGACGGCCTGCACGTCGCGCAGCCTGATCTGGCGGGCGACCTGCTCGAGTTCCCTGGGCTCCATGTGATCCTCTTAGCATAAATATTCAGTTATAGATATTCTTGCACATATTGCGACTCAGTCAAGCCCATCTGCCGAATTTTCGCGCAGAGCAAATCTCGTATTGGTCAAATCCCGGGCACACTCCCTATTGACAGGCTTTCGCTCGCTTGGTACTGAATTTTCCAACATAACTGAATATATATTCTTGCATAACAGGGCGGCTCTCTGGAGGAGGCGCGATTGGGAGGGACGATGGCCACGGTCGACGTCAAAGAAGCGGCGCGCAAGCCGCAGGGTTCCATGTCCTGGCTCGGCGGCGCGACCGGCCCGCTGATCGGCCTCATTCTTCTCTGCCTGTTCCTGGCCTTTGCCAGCGACAAGTTCCTTTCCGTTCGCAACGGGCTGAACATTCTCGACCAGATCACCGTCATCGGCATCATGGCCGTCGGCATGACCTACGTCATCCTGATCGGCGGCATCGATCTTTCGGTCGGCTCGGTGCTCGCGCTGTCCATGATGATCATGGGCTGGGTCGCCAACGTGGCGGGCTATCCGATGGGTGTCGCGATCCCCGTCGCCCTCCTCGCCTCCGCCGTCTGCGGCCTCATCGTCGGCATTCTCGTCACCCGCTTCAAGGTGCCCGCCTTCATTGCGACGCTTGCCATGATGTCGGCGGCGCGCGGCGTCGCCAACATGATCACGGACGGCCAGCAGATCGTCGGCTTTCCGGAATGGTTCATGATGCTCGCCATCGACCGTCACTTCGGCATCCTGACCGCCACCGTCTTCCTGATGCTGATCGTGCTGCTCGTTTCCTGGCTCTTCCTGCAGTTCCGTGCCGAGGGACGCATGCTCTATGCGATCGGCGGCAACCCGGAAGTGGCGCGCCTTGCCGGCATCAACGTGCAGCTCGTGACGATCGGCGTCTATGTGTTCTGCGCCGTGCTGGCCGGTCTTGCCGGCATCGTGCTGGCGGCGCGCCTCGACTCCGTGCAGCCCTCCAGCGGCCTCGGCTATGAGCTCGACACGATCGCGGCGGTCGTCATCGGCGGCACGTCGCTGTCGGGCGGCGCGGGCGGCATCGGCGGAACGCTGATCGGCGTGCTGATCATCGGCGTGCTGCGCAACGGCCTCAATCTTCTCAACGTCTCCCCCTTCCTGCAGCAGGTCATCATCGGCGTCGTCATCGTGCTCGCCGTGGGTGCCGAAACGCTGCGCCGCAAGACGCGCTGAGGCGGGACACGCAGACTTCCGGCGGCCCGACCGGCCGCCGCACAGCTTCCTCTCCGGGACCCGGAGCGGATTTCTAAGAGCCCAAGGGTGGAGGAACTCCTGCGGGCCGCCCTTAACAAACGGAGGACTTCCATGAAACTTTCTCGCATCCTGATGACCTCGGCCGCCATTCTGGCGCTGACGATGGGCGCCGCCAACGCCGCCGAAGCCAAGAAGATCGGTCTGGCCGTCGCCAACCTGCAGGCCAACTTCTTCAACCAGATCAAGCAGGCTGTCGAAGCCGAAGCCAAGGATCGCGGCATCGAAGTCATCACCGTCGATGCCAAGGGCGACGGCCCGACGCAGGTCAACCAGATCCAGGACCTGCTGACCCAGAACATCGACGCGCTGATCTACATCCCGGCCGGCGCCGCTGCCGCGACCGTTCCGGTCAAGCTTGCCCGCGAAGCCGGCGTTCCCGTCGTGAACGTCGACCGCAATGCCGATGGCGCACCGGGCGACACCTTCTTCGCAACGGATTCCGTCGCTTCGGCCAAGGCTGTCTGCGACCACATCATTGCCAAGGCCGGCGGCAAGGGCAAGATGGTCATCATCCACGGCCAGAAGGGCACGACGCCGGAAGTCGACCGCTCCAAGGGCTGCGCTGAATCGATCGCCGCCAACCCGGGCGTGGAAGTTGTCGCCGAGCAGTGGTCGAACATGTGGAGCCAGGACGAAGGCTTCCAGATCATGCAGAACCTGCTGCAGGCCAACCCGGACGTTTCCATCGTGTTCGCCCAGGCTGACGGCCTCGCGCTCGGCGCTGCCCAGGCCATCAAGGTCGGCAATCCCTCGCAGACCATCGTCGTCGGCGGTTTCGATGGCGACACGGCTGCCCTCGAAGCCCTGAAGAACGGCGTCTTCGAAGCCACCGCGACGCAGCAGACGCAGAAGATGGGCCGGCTCGCCGTCGATGCCGCCGTCAAGCTGGTTGCCGGCGAGAAGATGGAAGCTGTCCAGCTCCTCGACGCGACGCTGACCACCAAGGACAACGTCGAAGGCTTCATCGCCAACCATCCCTGATAACGGTCGCGAGGAGGCCTGCCATGACGGAACCGGTTCTCTCCTTGAGGGGCATCACCAAGCGGTATGGTCCGCTGGAGGTGGTGAAGAACGTCTCGCTGGACGTCTACCCCGGTGAGGTCGTGGCGCTTCTTGGCGAAAACGGCGCGGGTAAATCAACGCTTTCCGGCATCATTGCCGGGTCGAAGACCCCCTCCGAGGGCAAGATGACATGGCTGGGGCAGCCCTATGCCCCGGCCACCCCCCGCGAAGCCATCGACAAGGGCGTGGTGCTGATCCACCAGGAACTGCAGCTTCTGCCCGAACTGTCGATTGCCGAAAACGTCTTCATCGGCCGCTGGCCGATGAAGAACGGCGTCGTGGATCGCAAGCAGATGGTGGCGCGCGCGCAGGAACAGCTGTCGCGCCTCAACCTGCACATTCCCGCCACCCGCAAGGTGGCCGGCCTTTCCACCGCCAACCAGCAGCTTATCGAAATTGCCAAGGCGCTGGCGCTCGACGCGCGCCTTCTGATCCTCGACGAGCCGACGGCAGCCCTTGGCGGCGCCGAGACGGAAGCGCTCTTCGAGCAGATCCGCAAGCTGCGCGCCGAAGGCGTCGGCATCATCTACATTTCGCACCGGATGGAGGAGATCAAGAAGATCACCGACCGGATCGTGGTGCTGCGCGACGGCGAGCGCGTCCATGAATTCGCCGACAGCTCGACCCCGGTGCGCACCATCGTGGAAAGCATGGTCGGCCGCTCGCTGGAGCGCATGTTTCCGGCTCGCGCCGTACCGCAGGACAAGACCGTGCTGGAGGTGAAAAACCTCACCGGTGCCAACGGCGCCTTCAACGATGTCAGCTTCTCGGTCAAGGCCGGCGAAATCCTCGGCATTGCCGGCCTTGTCGGTGCCGGGCGCACCGAGCTGGTGCGCGCCATTGCGGGTGCGGATGCCATTCGCGCGGGCGAGATCCGCATGAACGGCGAAAAGCTCTCGCTGAAAAGCCCGGCGGATGCGATCGCGCGCGGCATCGTCATGGTGCCGGAAGATCGCAAGCTGCAGGGTGTCGTCGTCGCCCACAAGATCGACGAGAACCTCGTCTATGCCAATCTCGACCGTTTCGGTAACGGCTGGATTACGCCCTCCAAGAAGCGCAGCTTTGCCGACAAGGCGATCCGTGCCTTCGGCGTCAAGGGGCGCGGCGAGCAGCTGGCCTCGGATCTTTCGGGCGGCAACCAGCAGAAGGTCGTCATCGCCAAGTGGCTGACGCGCGACCCGAAGGTGGTGGTGCTGGACGAGCCGACCCGCGGCATCGATGTCGGCGCGCGTGCCGGCATCTACGACATCATCGCCAACCTCGCCAGGGAGGGCGTCGCCGTCATCGTCGTCAGCTCCGACCTCGAAGAAGTGCTCGGCGTTTCCAACCGCATCCTCGTGCTCGCGCAGGGCAAGCAGGCTGGCATGCTCGACCGCGAACAGGCAAACGACGTCTCGGTCATGGAACTGGCCACCATCTGATCATCTGAACGAAAGGAAGAGCGATGACCGCCATCTCTCTCAATGCCCCCAAGCTTTTTGATCTGTCCGGCAATGTTGCCTTCGTGACCGGCGCCGGCAGCGGCATCGGCCAGCGCATCGCCATGGGTCTCGCCCAGTGCGGCGCCGACCTCGCCCTCCTTGACCGTCGCCAGGATGACGGCCTCGCCGTCACCGCCGACTTCGTGCGCAAGGCAGGCCGCAAGGCGATCGAGATTGCCGCCGACGTGACGAACAAGGCCTCCATGGCCGAAGCCGTCGCGCGCACCGAAGCCGAACTTGGCCTGCTGTCGCTCGCCGTCAACGCCGCCGGCATTGCGAACGCCAATCCGGCCGAGGAGATGGAGGAAGATCAGTACCAGACCCTGATGGACATCAACCTCAAGGGCGTCTTCCTCTCCTCGCAGGCCGAGGCACGCTCCATGCTGAAGCGCGGCAAGGGGTCGATCGTCAACATCGCCTCCATGTCCGGCGTCATCGTCAATCGCGGCTTGCAGCAGTGCCACTACAATGCCTCCAAGGCCGGCGTGATCCACATGTCGAAGTCGATGGCGATGGAGTGGGTGGAGCGCAACATCCGCGTCAACACCATCTCGCCCGGCTACACGGCAACGCCGATGAACACGCGGCCTGAAATGGTGCACCAGACCAAGCTCTTCGAAGAGCAGACGCCAATGCAGCGCATGGCCTCCGTCGATGAGATGGTCGGCCCGGCCGTCTTCCTGCTCTCGGATGCCGCAAGCTTTGTCACGGGCGTCGACCTGCTCGTGGACGGCGGTTTCTGCTGCTGGTGAGCCAGCCCCGCCGGCCGTGATGCCGGCGCAAAACCCATCCTCGCAGTTGGTGGCGCGTTCTCCCTGTTCGTCCATTGACTGCGGCGGCCGGTCCCTCGGGGCCGGCCGTCCTTTTTTCAACCGTCACCTTTCCCGGGAGGAAATCCATGACCCGCTTTGCCAACAAGACCGTCGTCATCACCGGCGCAAGCCGCGGCATCGGCGCCGCGATCGCCAGGCGCTTTGCGCGCGAGGGCGCCAATCTCGTCGTCTCCGCCAATGAGGACGCCGTCCATGGCGTGGCGCAGGCAATCGCGGCCGAAGGTGGCAAGGCGATCGCGGTGATCTGCGACGTGACGGACAAGGCGAGCGTCGTGGCGCTCTACGACGCGGCCGAGAAGGCCTTCGGCAGCGTTGATGTCTCCATCCAGAATGCCGGCGTCATCACCATCGCGAAGGTCGAAGACCTGCCGGAAAACGACTGGGACAAGGTGATGGCCGTCAACACCAAGGGTGTCTTCCTGTGCGCCCAGGAGGCCATCGCCCGCATGCGCAAGCACGGCAGGGGCGGCCGCATCATCAACACCGCATCGGGCCAGGCGCGCGACGGCTTCATCTACACGCCGCACTATGCGGCTTCCAAGATGGGCGTTGTCGGCATCACGCAGAGCCTTGCCAAGGAAGTCGCGATCGAGGGCATCACCGTCAACGCCTTCTGCCCCGGCATCATCGAGACGGATATGTGGGCTTACAATGACGCGGCCTGGGGCAAGCTGCTCGGCGACTACGCGCCAGGCGAACTGATGAAGGAATGGGTCGAGGGGATCCCCATGAAGCGGGCCGGCACCGGCGAGGATGTCGCGGGCCTCGTCACCTTCCTCGCCAGCGAGGACGCCGCCTACATCACCGGCCAGACCATCAATGTCGATGGCGGGCTGATCATGTCCTGATCCCTGGCGGGATCAGGCGACGGCGGCGCGGGGCTCCGCGTCGTCGGCGTCCGCGTCACGGGACATCAGGGCTTCGATGTCCGTCCAGCGACGCGCGAAGGCGGCCACGCATTCGGGATCGAAGTGCCGGCCGCTTTCGGCAAAGATGTGATCGCGGGCGGCAGACAGGGTCCAGGCCTTCTTGTAGGGCCGATCGCTGCACAGTGCCTCGAAGACATCGGCGATGGCGACGATGCGGGCCTCGAGCGGGATCGCAGCACCCTTGATGCCCATGGGGTAGCCGGTGCCGTCCCATTTTTCGTGATGGCCGCCCGCGATGCTTTCGGCGACCTGCAGCAGTTCGGACGAACCGTTTTCGAGAATGCGCACGCCGATTTCCACATGGCGGCGCATTTCCACCAGCTCTTCCGGGGTGAGCCGGCCGGGTTTCGTGAGAATACCGTCGGCAATGCCGATCTTGCCCACGTCGTGCAGCGGCGTTGCGAGATAGATCATGCGCTGGTGCGCGGCCGACAGCCCGAGTTCGCCGGCAATCAGTGTCGAGATCTGTGCCACGCGGGAAATGTGATCGCCCGTGCAGCCGTCGCGATATTCGATGGCGCGGGCCAGCCGCCAGATGATTTCCTCCTCGCGCGCGGCGAGCTTGGCGGTCGCGTTATCCACCAGGCGCTGCAGCATGCCGGCCTGATCGGCGAGATCGAGCTGGAACTTGCGCAGTTTCAGCAGGTTGATGGCGCGCGCCTTCAGTTCCAGCGGATCGAAGGGCTTGGCCAGAAATTCCGTCGCACCGGCCTCGATTGCGGCCAGACGCACGGTCCGCTCACTTTCCGAGGTAAGCATGACGATCGGAACATGGGCGTAGTTGGCCTTCTGGCGCAGGGCGCGAATGAGCTCAACACCGGTCATGCCCGGCATATTGTAGTCGACCATGACAAGATCGAAGACTTGATTGTCACAGACCGTCACCGCTTCGCGGGGATCGAGGTAGCTCGTCACCTCGATGTCCGGGATGACGGAAAGGGCAACAGACACGCCCGCGAGAATAGACTTGCTGTCATCCACCAACAGTACGTTCACTCTCTGATCTCCACCGTTGTCGCTTCAAACCCATCCGATCGACATGCAGCCCACTGTCTTAATCTTAGTATATACTGATGTTAATTTAATAAGACGTTGCACTTCCGTCCTCAGTTTGCGGGGGCACGAAAAAAATCTCGCGTCAGTTGTGGCGCGGCGGCCAATCCGATCATTTTGCCGGGTCGCGGGATCATTCTTTCGCCATATGCGTTGAGCACCACCAGACGGTGACAACCGCGTGGTGATGGCGAACCCCATCCGACAGAACGGAGTACCAAAGATGAAGACGATTTTGCGTGCGGCCCTTGCCGCCGTGGCCATGACGGCCTCAACGACCGCTGTTCTGGCCGCCGACATGGCCGGCTACGAACCCGCGCCGCGCTACGAAGAGCCCGATGATCGCGGCGGCGTGCGCATTGGCTATCTCGATTGCCGCATTGGCGGCGGTGTAGGCTATGTGCTGGGCTCGGCCAAGGAAGCCGACTGCACCTTCACCTCGACCGTCGGCGGCAAGGCGCGCGACCACTATGTCGGCGTGATCAGGAAGATGGGCGTCGATCTCGGCTTCACGACCGAGGGACGCCTGATCTGGGCCGTCTTTGCGCCGACGGCCGGCTACCATCGCGGCTCGCTCGGCGGCGTCTACCAGGGTGCAACGGCCGAAGTGACGGTTGGCGCCGGCGTCGGCACCAACATTCTGATCGGCGGCACCGAAGGCTCGATCCAGTTGCAAACGGTGAGCGTGCAGGGCCAGATCGGCCTCAACATTGCCGCCACCGGCACCTCGGTGACGCTGAAGCCGGCAAGCTGAGCCGACGTTACGAAGCCTAGGGTTTTAAGGCGGGGGACATCGTTCCCCGTCTTTTTCGTGTCCGGGATGGAAGGGCGAGACTACCCTGCTGACGCGGACTACGACGCGCGGCCGTTGAAGCCGGTGTCGATGTGCGGCTCCCAGTAGGCGACGGATTCGCGCAGCATCTCCACCATGTTGCTGTCGGTCGGCTCGCGCTCGCGGAAGGACAGTTCCATGCAGATCTCGTTGTCGGTGCCGCCGGCTTCGGTGATGGTGCGGATGATCTTTTCCGGCTGGATGCGGCCATCCTGATTGTGCTGCGCGGTGAAGGGCCAGTGGCCACCCTTGTTCATCGAGGATTGCTTGACGTGGATGATCGGCGATTCCTGCGGGAAGGCCGCCGCCCAGGCATAGGGGTTGGTATCGTCCGGATTTGAAGACGTGACGTCGCCATGGTCGATATCGACGATCATCTTGAAGGGGATCGGCAGATTGGCGGCAGCCAGGCGCTTGTCGAAGGCGCGGCATTCGGCGATCGTGTGGCCGAATTCGCGGCCGACCGACATCGGCTCCCAGAAGACATATTTGAGCCCGGCATCCCTGCCCTGCTCCGCCACGTCGCGCCAGCACTCGATGACTTCGTCGATCAGCGCCTCGCGGCGGGCGGCGTCATTGTAGTCTTTCTGGGTGAAGATCGCGAATTGCGAGCCCATGCCATCGGCCCCGAGATCGCCGGCGATATTGGCGAGCGTGCGGAACCACTCAACATAGTATTTGCGCACATCCGCATCGGGATGGCCCATATGGTTGAGGCGCGCATAGGTGCTGGTCATCACGGAGGTGATGCGGATCCCGGTGCGCTCCATGGCCTTTTCGAACTGGCGCACGCGGCGGACGATGGTGGACGCCGGCCATGAGGGCTGGATGAATTCGGGCGTCAGTTGCACGTAGCCGATGCCGATTTTGTCGGCCAGCGTATCCATGAGGTCATCGACCTCGGCAAAGCGGTTGACGAGCGGATTGGTGTTGAGGGACAGCCTCAGCGCCATGGTGGTTTCCTCCCCGGGAGTGGTCTTGTTGTGGCAAAGCCGGACAGGCGCCGGCATGCCATGTGTTCGATCAGGATGCGGCGGCGACGGGCGCGCGGTCAGCGAGAACCTCGCGGATCGCGGCGGGCAGTTCGGCAAAGCTGTCGATCAGACGATCGGCGCCGAGACCCTCCAGCGAGGTCTTTGTATAGCCATAGGTCAGCGCAATGACGGGCACGCCTGCGGCGACGCCCGTCGCGATGTCCACCTCGCTGTCGCCGACATAGAGCAGCGGCTCAACGCCGCCCGCAGCCTTTGCGGTTTCGGTGAGGTGGCGCGGATCGGGCTTGCCGATCTTGAACGTATCGGGTCCGGCGACGATTTCGAAGAAGGCGGCAAGGTCGAGCTGCTCGACGACGGCGCGGGCGAAGCGCTCCATCTTGTTGGTGCAGACACCCATTTTCCAGCCTTCGGCCTTGAGCGCGGTCAGCACCGCGACGACGTCGGCGTAGGGGCGTGTTTCCTGCGCGACGCGGCTGCCGTAGATTTCGGTGAAGCGCTTGATGGCGGCCTGGCCAGCTTCTTCCTCCCACGCCACACCGCGTTCGGTGAGCGCACGGCGCACGAGATTGGGAATGCCGTGGCCGATCAGCCGGCGGGCGAGATCGACGCCGATCGGCGAAAGTCCCTTCTCCGCCATCAGCGTATCCAGCGAGCCGGCGAGATCGGGGACGCTGTCCACCAGTGTTCCATCCAGATCGAAAATGATCGTGCCGGGCTGTCCCGTCGGTGCAGTCATCGAACGTTTCCTCCTCGGGCGACAGGAATCGCCCCTCATTTCGGGCGCCAGCATAGCTTTCCCCGCCGTGGGCGAAAGACCCGTCATGCGGAAAGATTGCCGCGGGACGGCACAGCCGAGCCGGCCACGCGACAGGGACCGCATGGCCGGCTTCGGGAGGTGAAGCGCCGGATCAACCCGCGCTTCGAACCGTTTGCGCGACAAGGCGACCCACGAGAGCTGCGGCTTCGAGCTGCGGCAGGTGGCCGACCTGGGGCAGGCGGTGAAGCGCAACGCCTGCCGGTACCGCCTGATCCGGCGGGACGATGCGGTCTTCCGTGCCGACGATGACGCGGGCCGGACCGGCGAAGCGGGCAAGCGCCTCGCGCACCGAGAAGAGCTGCGTGTTGCCGGAGAAGACGCCGGCCGCAAGCTTGCCCTGGTTGGCGGCCATCGCCGTGCCATCCCGACCGGCGAGCGTGGCGCGAACCAGTACGCCCGGCATGGACGCGGGATCATGCACGAGCTGATCGAGCCAGACCTTCAGCGCGCCCTCCGTGGAGGAGCCGAGGAAGCCTGAGACATAATCGCCGTTGATCTTCGGGCCGAGACCGGCCGGCGCGATCAGGGTCAGCGAACGGACATCGAGATCGCCGCCATCGGCAATGGCCGCCGCAACGGCTGCGCCCAGCGAGTGGCCGACAAGGTGGACCCGCTCCAGCTTTTCGGCCGCCAGCGAGGCCCGGACGGAGGCGACGAGACCATCGAAATCCGAGGCGGAAGTTGCTGCCGCCGCGCCGTGGCCGGGCAGGTCGATCGCAAGGATCGGATTGGCAATGCCGAGATGGGCGAGGAACGGCCGCCAGGCGGAAAGTTCGCCGCCAAAGCCGTGGATGAAGAGCACGGGATCGCCGGTACCCGACTGCAGCGTCTTGATGAAGGAGCCTGCCGCACCCGTCGCCGTCTTGCCGCTGAAGGTGAGGACCTGCGAGGTGGCGGACTGGCCGGAAGACTGGCCACCCGTGCGGCTGAAGGCTTCCACGTCGCGCTTGACGACGGCGCCGCGCGGGCCGGTGCCCTTGATGGTGGCAATATCCACCCCGGCGGCGGCGGCCAACCGGCGGGCGAGCGGGGAGGATCCGCCCGTCGTACCGGTCTTGAGGAAGGCTGTTTCGGCCTCCCGTGCCGCTTCCGCAGGGAAGCTCGTGACATTGGCGGGCTGGCTTTCCGCAACGGGTTCCTTGGCGGCCTCGACGATCGTCTGGGCATCCTCGCCGGAGAAGGTCGCCGGTGCAGGCTTTTCAGCCGGAGCAGCTTCCAGCACCTCGCCCTCTTCGCCCACCATCATCAGCGGCTCGAGAACGATGGCGGTGTCACCCACCTTGTAGCGGATCTCCAGGATCGTGCCGGTCTCGAAGGCCTCGACCTCGAAGACCGCCTTTTCGGATTCCACCTCGGCGACGATGTCGCCCTTTTTCACCGGATCGCCCTGCTTGACGAAGATCGCGGTCACCTTGCCTTCGGTCAGGTCCTGCCCGACCTGCGGCATCAGAATGGGACGTGCCATGGTCTGTCTCCTTATGCCACGCGGCGGCGAAGCTGTTCGACCGACTGGGCAACGAAATCGACGGTCTTGCGGGTGGCGGCGGCAAATTCGGTCGCGGTGGCCGCGAAGGCGCCGAAATAGGCGAACTCCTCCGGCTTCATGCCGTCGAATTCATAGGCCTGGCGGAAATAGGGAATGCGCGAGAGCTTCTCGATCAATTCCGGCGAAGCATCCGTATCGATCGCGCCGGCATCGAAGGCCGGAAGACGGTCTTCCGCCTTCATGAGCTGCGCGATATAGCCCGGCGGGCAGGTGTAGACGAAATCGCCGCCGGCAATCAGCGCGATGTGGCCGCTGGAAGCCTTGCCGCCCGGGCCCTCATCCTGCACGCGCATGGAGCATTGCAGCATCTTGCTCGGATGGTTGTTCTCCTTGCCGTAGCGATAGGCACGCTTCAGCACCGCCATTTCGCCAAGCAGGATCTCGTCGGCCGTCAGCGCGATGCCGCGGGCATCGGCCTGCGCCTTGAGGTCGCCGATATTGCCGAGGCGCGAGGACATGTGGGTGATGACCGAGCGCCATTTGGAGAGATCGATACCGGCAGCCTTGGCCCGCTCCAGCCCCCGCGACACGGCATTCATGCAGGCCACATATTGCGGCACGGTGAAGGAAGTCGTGTTGTTGGTGGAAATGCCGCGAGCCGTCAGTTCCTCGATGACCTCGTAGCCTTCCTTCGAGCCGGGGATCTTCACCATGACGTTCGGCGCGATCTCGGCCAGTTGCAGACCTTCGGCCAGCATGCGTTCGCGATTGGTTACAAAGCGCGGATCGACCTGACCGGAGACATAGCCATACTTGCCGTTGGAAGCATCGAAGACCGGGCGGATCAGGGCGGCACCCTTGCGCACCACGTCCAGATAGACGGCCCAGTAGATGTCCTCGATGTCGTCGGCATTGCGCTCGGCAGCAATCTTGCGGATCTCGCCGGCCCAGAATTCCGGGTCAGCCTGGATCGCCTGGAGCGACAGCGGCGGATTGGTCGTCACGCCGCGAAAGCCCATCTTGCCGTTGGCGGCATCTTCGGCATTGAAGAGGCGCGTCAGTTGCGCCTCCCACTCGGCCCGCTTGTCGGCAGGCGCATCCTTCAGAACGGAGGCCTTCCAGCCTTCGTAGACGAGCGGCGAGGAATCCCACCAGATTTCACAATCCGGATTGGTCTCGGCCAGCTTCTCCAGCACATGAAGCGACATGATGTTCTCCTCCCCTCCGGTTCACTCTGCGGCCTGCGCGAGCGGCTTGGCGTGCAGCGAGCGGCGGACCGCAGCCACGACGTCATCCACCTGCGGCACGGAGGCCTTTTCGAGTTCGAGGTTGAAGGGGATCGGAATGTTGAGGCCCGCGACGATCTCGATCGGTGCATCCAGATCGTAGAAGGCTTCCTCCTGGATGATGGATGCGATGTCGGAGGCGACGCCGCCGCGACGAACGGCTTCCTGCACGATGACGCAGCGGTTGGTCTTGGCGACCGACGTCAGGATCATCTCCTTGTCGAGCGGCACCAGCGTGCGCGGATCGATGACCTCGACGTCGATGCCTTCCTCGGCGAGGCGGGCCGCAGCTTCCAGCGCACGCGGAACCATGTTCGACCAGGCGATCACGGTCGCGTCCTTGCCGGCGCGCTTGATGTCGCCCTTGCCGAATTCGATGATGTGCTCACCATCCGGCACCATGCCCTTGGTCATGTAGAGGTGCTTGTGCTCCAGGAACATGACCGGATCGTCCTGCCTGAGCGCGTATTTCAAAAGGCCCTTGGCATCGGACGGGGTGGAGGGCATGACGACCTTCAGGCCCGGCACGTGGTAGAACATCGCCTCGAGGCTCTGCGAATGCTGCGCGGCCACGCCGCCGCCCGTGCCGCCCTGGGTGCGCATGATGAAGGGCACGCGGCCCTCGCCGCCCGTCATCAGGCGGAACTTGGCGGCCTGGTTGACGATCATGTCCATGCCGAGCATGGCAAAGTCGATATAGAGGATTTCGACGATCGGGCGGGCGCCGGCAATCGCCGCCCCCACGCCGACGCCGATCATGCCGGCTTCGGCGATCGGCGTGTCGCGCACGCGCTTCGGTCCGTATTTGGCGAGCAGGCCTTCCGTCACCTTGTAGGAGCCGCCGCGTTCGGCAATGCCTTCCCCGATGATGAAGACCGTGCTGTTGCGTTCCATTTCCTCGTCGATCGCCTCGCGCAGGGCGTCGCGGTACATGAGTTCTCTTGCCATGATGTTTCTCCCCCGGGAACCTTAGTAAGCGTCCGCGAACTGACGGAATTCGGCGACGGACACTTCGCCGCTCGCCTTCGAGAATTCGACGGCCTCTTCGAATTCCTGCTTGATCTCGTTTTCGATCGCCTCGATCTCGGCTGCGGTGGCGCCGCCCATTTCGGCAAGCGCGTTGCGGGCGCGATCGACCGGGTCGCGTTCCTTGTAATAGGCGAGCTTGTCGGCCGGCATGTATTTGCCCGGGTCGTTCACGTGGTGGCCCATGTGGCGATAGGTGCGCGCCTCGATGACGATCGGGCCTTCGCCGCGACGGCACTTGGCGACCGCATCCTGCATGAGTTCGTGCACGGCGATCGGATCATTGCCATCGACCAGGTGGCTTTCGACGCCGAGCGCGATGCCGCGCTTGTAGAGATCCGTTTCGCGGGTCGATTCCTCGATGCGGGTGGAGACCGCGTACTGGTTGTTCTCGATGACGAGGACGAAGTTGAGGTTCCAGATCGCCGCCAGATTGAGCGATTCCATGAAGGTGCCGTTGTTGGAGGCGCCGTCGGTCGTGAAGGTCACGGTTACCGCGTCATTCCCCTTGATCTGGTTTGCGAGCGCCGCGCCGACGCCGAGCGGCGTTCCTGCACCCACGATGCCGTTGGCACCGAGATTGCCGACGGAGATGTCGGCAATGTGCATCGAGCCGCCATAGCCCTTGCAGTAGCCGGTATCCTTCTGCAGCAGTTCGGCGACCATGCGCTTCACATCCGCGCCCCAGGCAATGCAGTGGCCGTGGCCGCGGTGCGTGGAAGCGATGTAGTCGCCCTCGCTCAGCGCCGCGCAGACGCCGGTCGCGATGCCTTCCTGACCGAGGTAGGGGTGGAAATAGCCACGGATCAGGCCTTGACGATAGAGCTTGATGCCCTCCGTTTCAAAAACCCGGATCTTGTAGGCGGTCTTGAAAAGTTTTTCCAGAAGCTCCCGCGAGGGGGCATTGGCCTTGGACGCCTGCTCTGACATGGATGTTCACTCCCCGAAAGTCCATGATTTTTCGATGAGCCATTGTCTAGCATCCCCTCAAAAATCTGTCGAGAAAATTTTCTTCACGGCAAACATTATGGCCTATTTGCCACCTCCCGTCGCGCGTGAAGCGGAAACCTCTCTCAAGCCATTGTTTTAAATAGACTTACTCCCATCACGGCGCAACGCTGCCGCGCTCCTCGAGCGCAGCCACTCTTTCCGCAACGCATTGAAATTCAAATATTTCGCGAGAATGTAAAATTTCTTCCATTTTCTTCCTGGCTTCGCTATCTTGCATATAAGGGAGGGAAGGAATGCCTGGTGGACGGCAGGCCCGGCACTTGGTCCGCGCCCTGTAGAGACCGCGAAAACTTTTCTTCCGGATTGAGAAATGCTAACAACGTTCACGGTCCTGTCATGACCGCATCGAACCATGGACCCCGATATGACGGAACAGCGGCCGCTGCCGGAACACAAGCAAGGCGATCTCCTCGAACGGATCCAGGAGCGCTACGGCACGCTGCGCAAATCCGAGCGCATCGTCGCCGACTTCCTGCGCAACAATGCGGGGAAACGTCTCGACAGTTCCATCACCGAGCTCGGCCGCACGCTGGGCGTCAGCGAAGCCACGATCAGCCGCGTCAGCCGCGCGCTCGGCTATGACGGCTATCCCGATATGAAGCTGTCGCTGGCCGAGGGCACGCGCAACCGCTCCAGCATCGTGAACCTGCCGCTGGAGATCGACGACAGTGACTCCCTCATCAGCACCAGCAACAAGCTGGCCAGCCTGCTGATCGCCGGCCTTGCCGGCACGCAGCGCATGCTGGACGCCCACCGGCTGGAGCAGGCCGTGGAGGCGCTGCGCCTCGCGCGCAAGATCGTCTTCGTCGGCGTCGGCGGCGCGGCGGCGATCTGCGACGAGGCGGCGCACATGTTCATGAAGGCGGGCTTCGACGCGACCAGCTATCGCGACGGCTATACGCAGACCATCGTCGCCGCGACGCTGACGGCCGACGACGTCATGGTCGGCATCTCGCATACCGGCAGCACGGAGACCGTGACGGACGCCCTGCTGCTTGCCCGCGAGAAGAAGGCCACCACCATCGCCATCACCAGCAATGCCGACAGCGATGTCGGCCGTGCTGGCCACGTCGTGCTCACCACCTGGAGCGCCGACCAGCATCTCGTGCCGCTGCATGGCGACTTCCTGGAAGGCCGCGCCAGCCAGCTCTTCCTCATCGACCTCCTCTATGTCGGCGCCCTCTTCCGCAATGGCGACGGCCCCGCCACGGCGCTGAAGACCACCGGCGAGGCACTGGAAAAGCGCTACAGGAAAAAGCGCGGGACGGCGTGAAGCGGGCGCTGCCGGCGCGATCCTGGCCGGGCATTAGGTAAGCCAATAATTTCCGTTTGTGCAAAGAGCCCCCTCACCCTGACCCTCTCCCCGAGGGGAGAGGGGACACGATGGCGGATGCCGCACCTCCCTTCTCCCCTCGGGGAGAAGGTGCCCGAAGGGCGGATGAGGGGGTCGCCGTCCCCATTCCCTAACGCAGGCGAGTTCTCACCCGATAACCGCCCGACAGGCCGCGATATCCACGCCGCCCGCATCGAGATCCGCCACGACCTTGTCCGCGAGCGCGAAATCCTCCTCGCCCGTGTAGGACGAGATGGTGACGATGCAGCGCATGCCGGCGGCCTTGGCGGCGCGCAGGCCGTTGTTGCTGTCCTCGATCACCATGCAATGGCCGGGCGTCAGCTTCAGCGTGGTGGCGGCAAGGTTGTAGATGTCGGGCGCGGGCTTCTTGGCCGCGACGGCATCGCCGGCAAAGACGGTGATGTGCTTCGAACGCTCCGCGCCGAGCATCACATCGACCACGGCCTGCACGGCCTTTTCGTTCGACGTCGAGCAGACCGCGAGCGTGATGCCGTTCGCGATCGCCTCATCGACGATGCGCGCAACGCCCGGCCGGAGCGGCATGCGCCCCTCGCGGATCAGCCGCATGAAGATCTCGGTTTTCAGCTTGTGGATCGACTGGATCAGGGCGTCGCGATCCGGATGGCTTTCCGGCCAGCCGGTCTCGTCGAAGTGACGGCGCATGCGCTCCTTGCCGCCGGCCGTCAGCAGCAGTTCACCGTAGCGCTCCACGCTCCAGACCGTATCGAGGCCAAGCGCGGCAAAGGCCTCGTTGAAGGCGACGCGGTGGCCGTCGCGCTCGGTATCGACGAGCACGCCGTCGCAGTCGAAGATCAGCGCCTGCATCGCCTCACGCCTCCCGGCCGGCCGCATGCGCCGCCTTGCCCTCGGAGCCGAAGGCGCGGATCATGTCAAGCACGTCCTGCTTCATCGCCGCATATTGCCCCTCGATGAAGGGCAGCGGCTCGGCAAGCTTCGGCTTTTCGGCGCGCACGGCGAGGAAGCCCTCGATGAAGCGGTTCTTGTGCATGGTGGAAATGTTGACCTTGGCGCAGCCGCCGGCGATACAGCGGTCGAACTGCTCCTGGCTCAGCCCCGTGCCGCCATGCAGCGCAATCGGGATCGGAATGGTCGCGGTGATCTTTTCAAGCAGATCATAGGCGATCTTCGGCTGGCCCTTGTAGAAGCCATGGGCCGTGCCGATCGCCGGCGCGAAGACGGCAAGGTTGGGCATATCCTTCACGAAGGCGATGCACTCGTCGTAATTGGCGAGAATCGCCGCATCTTCCGCCACGAACTTGTCGTCCTCGACACCGCCGATCGCGCCGATCTCGGCCTCGAGGCCGACACCCGCCGCCTCCGTCATCGCGTAGATCTCTTCCGACTTCGCCTTGTTCTCCGCAAAGGGAAGGGCCGAGCCGTCGAACATCACGGAGGTCCAGCCGGCATCGATGCAGCGGCGGATGACCTCCTTGTCGCTGCAATGGTCGAGATGCAGCGCCACGGGCACATCCACGTCCTCGGCCAGCATGCGTACCCAGGTGCCGATCGTCTTGTAGCCCCAGTGCTTGATCGTCTTGACCGAGACCTGGACGATCATCGGCGCCTTCAGCTCGGCGGCTCCTTCGACGATGGCGCGCGCGCTGTTGTAATCGATCATGTTGAAGGCTGCGATCCCGTAACGCGCCGCCTGCGCACGCTTGAGCATCGGGCCCATCGTGACGAGTGCCATGGTGTCCATCCCTGTTCGGTCGTTGTCGCCGCGGGTCATCCTCTTTGCACCCGCAAGGCCGCGCTGGCCTCGTTTCCTTCGTAGCAGATGGAGAGTTTTTGTAAATAATTTTCTTAATTCTGACGAACAGAAGCCAAGAAACACAAATCTTTTCGACGCATGACGATCCCGAAGTCGAAAGCGGGAGCAGGCGCGCGGGATATCAGAGCTTATTCTGCAAATAGTTTTCCGCATCCAGGACTCGGTGCGACGCTCCCTCTAAACGGTCAAGGCCGGCGCTTTTGGCGCCGGCCCTGTGTTGCTCATCGTTGTCGTCGTTGTTGTCGCGTGGCTTATTTCTTCCAGGACTTGACGAGTTCGTCGTAGTTGACGGTGATGGGCTTTTCCTTTTCGTTTTCGACCTTGAGCTGGGGTGCGAGGTTGCCCTTGGAGACGGCGTCCTTGTTCCAGTATTCGAGGTCGTGCTCTTCGGCGAGCTTGGGACCGATATCGCCGAGGATGCCGGCGCGTTCGAGGCGGCCGAGGACCTTTTCCTGTTCGGCGCAGAGGCTATCCATCGCTTCCTGGGCGGTCTTTTCGCCCGACGCCGCGTCGCCGATCGCCTGCCACCAG
>NZ_JBHGAP010000010.1:0-173206 GCF_042610495.1 Rhizobium sp. SG2393 | reverse complement strand
CGGCGCCGGGCCGCATCCTTTCCAACGGGCGCGGCATCTTCGTGCTCGGCCGCCAGTTCGGCAATGTGCTCGTCGCGCTGCAGCCCTCCTTCGGTTACGAGGGCGATCCGATGCGGCTGCTCTTCGAGGGCGGCTTTGCGCCGAACCATGCCTTTGCCGCCTTCTACACCTATCTGCGCGACACCTTCGCCGCCCATGCCGTGCTGCATTTCGGCACTCATGGCGCGCTGGAATTCATGCCGGGCAAGCAGACCGGCCTTTCCGCCACCTGCTGGCCGGACCGGCTGATCCGCGACCTGCCCAACTTCTATTTCTACGCCGCCAACAACCCGTCGGAAGGCTCGATCGCCAAGCGCCGCTCGGCCGCGACGCTCGTCTCCTACCTCACCCCGCCCGTCACCCATGCCGGGCTCTACAAGGGGCTGGCCGCGCTGAAGGCGAGCCTGGAGCGTTACCGCACCACGCCGCCGGATGCGCTGGCCGAGCGCCAGCGGCTCGTCGATCTCATCAGCGCCGAGGCCGAGGCGCTGGATCTTTCGCCCGCCACCCCCATCGACAGCGACGATGCGCTGGTCCGCCACCTCGTTACCGCCATCACCGAGCTGGAATATGCGCTGATCCCCGACGGCCTGCATGTGGCCGGGCGTGGCATGGGGCGCGACGCCCGGCGCGACATGATCGAGCATGTGGCCGCAGGCATGGGCGAGACGAGCCCTGCCCTTCCCGCCATCGCCGAGGCGATTGCCGAGGGTGACGAACTGGCGCTTGCAACCCTCCTGTCGGGCGCCGACGGTGCGCTCAGGGAGCGCGTGGCAGGCCTCGTGCGTCTCAATGCGAACCTCGCCGACAACCGCGAACTCGATGGCCTCGTCTGGGCGCTGGACGGCCGCTTCGTGCCGCCCTCGCCCTCCGGCGACCTCCTGCGCACCCCGGACCTCCTGCCCACCGGCCGCAACATCCACGGCTTCGATCCCTTCGGCATTCCGAGCGCCTATGCCGTGCAGGATGGCGAGCGGCAGGCCGCGCGCGTGCTCGACCGGTTCCTGAAGACCGAGGGGCGCCTGCCGGAAACGGTGGCGGTCGTACTCTGGGGCACGGATAATCTCAAGACCGGCGGCGCGCCGCTCGCCCAGGCCATGGCCCTGATGGGCGCCAGGCCCCGGCTCGATGCCTATAACCGCGTCTGCGGCGCGGTGCTCATCCCGCTGGAAGAGCTGAAGCGGCCGCGCATCGATGCCGTCATGACGCTGTCCGGCATCTTCCGCGACCTCCTGCCGATCCAGGCGAGCATGCTGGCGGAGGCGAGCAGCCTTGCGGCGCTGGCCGACGAGCCGGTGGAGATGAACTTCATCCGCAAGCATGCGCTCGCTTACGCGAGTGCCCATGGCTGCGATGTCGAGGCGGCCGCCTACCGCGTCTTTTCCAATGCGAACGGCGCCTATGGCGCCAATGTCAACATGCTGATCGCCTCCTCGGCCTGGACCGACGACGAGGAGATCGCCGACACCTATACGAGCCGCAAGAGCTTCGCCATCGACAGCAAGGGCAAGACGAGCCAGCAGGCCGCGGTGCTGGATGCCGTGCTCGGCGGCGTCGACATGGCCTATCAGAACCTCGATTCCGTCGAGGTCGGCGTCACCACCATCGAACATTACTTCGACACGCTGGGCGGGCTGACGCGGGCCGTCATGAAGGCGCGCGGCGAGACCACGCTGCCGGTCTTCATCTCCGACCAGACGCAGGGCGAGGGCAAGGTGCGCACGCTCGGCGAACAGGTGGCGCTGGAGGCCCGCACCCGCACGCTGAACCCCAAATGGTTCGAGGGCATGCTGAAGCACGGCTACGAGGGCGTGCGCCACATTGAGGCGCAGGTGACCAACACGCTCGGCTGGTCGGCGACGACGGGGGGCGTGGAGCCCTGGGTCTACCAGCAGATGACAGAGACCTTCATGCTCGACCCCGACATGCGCCGGCGTCTTGCCGCGCTCAATCCGGCGGCGGCGGCCAAGGTCGCGTCACGCCTCATCGAAGCCCAGGAGCGCCGCTTCTGGGAGCCGGATGCCGAAACGCTGGAGGCGCTGCGCCTGGCCGGCGAGGAACTGGAAGACCGGCTGGAAGGCCTGGTCAGGGAGGCTGCCCAATGAACATCTTCACCCACCCCAAGACCAGCGAGCGGGATCTTCGGCTAAAGGCCGCCGCGCTCGGCCGGGGCGAAGACGGGGAAGGCAGCGTGCAGGTCCATCTCGACCCCACGGCCGAACTCGACGGCGCCAAGGTCTTCGCCATCTACGGCAAGGGCGGCATCGGCAAGTCCACCACCTCGTCCAATCTCTCGGTGGCCTTTTCCAAGCTCGGCAAGCGCGTGCTGCAGATCGGCTGCGACCCCAAGCATGACAGCACCTTCACCCTGACGAAGAGCCTGATCCCGACCGTCATCGACGTCTTGGAAAAGGCCGATTTCCACACCGAGGAGCTGCGGCCCGAGGATTACGTGGTCGCGGGCTATAATGGCGTGCAGTGCATCGAGGCGGGCGGTCCGCCGGCCGGCACGGGCTGCGGCGGCTATGTGGTGGGGCAGACGGTGAAGCTCCTGAAGGAGCATCACCTGCTCGATGATACCGACGTCGTGATCTTCGACGTGTTGGGCGATGTCGTCTGCGGCGGCTTTGCCGCGCCGCTCCAGCATGCCGAGCGGGCCGTGGTGGTCGCCGCCAACGATTTCGATTCCATCTTCGCGATGAACCGCATCGTCTCGGCCATCAAGGCGAAGGCGAAGAACTACGACGTGCGCCTCGGCGGCGTGATTGCCAACCGCTCGCGCGAGACCGACCAGATCGACCGCTACAATGCCGCGATCGGCCTCACCCGCCTCGCCCATGTGCCGGATTCCGACCATGTGCGCCTCAGCCGCCTGAAGAAAAGCACGCTCTTCGAGATGGGCGACAGCCCGGAGATCGTGGCGATCCAGCAGGAATACATGCAGCTCGCCGAGCGGCTCTGGGCCGGCGTGCCCGGCCTTTCGGCCGAGCCGATGAAGGACCGGCAGATCTTCGATTTTCTCGGTTTCGAGTGAGAACAGGAAAGCAGACCGACATGAGCCATGCCGACCACATCGCCGATTACAGGCGCCGCACCGGGGAGATCGAGCACTATTTCGATCGCACGGCGCTGGATGCCTGGAAGCGGCTGACCAGCACCGAGCCGGTCGGCGGCATTCGCGCCACGGTGCGCCGCGGCCGCGACACGATGCGCGCCACGCTGCTCGACTGGCTGCCGCAGGATCTGTCCGGCTGGCGCATCCTCGATGCCGGCTGCGGCTCGGGCGTCATGTCGCTGGAGCTTCTGGCGCGCGGCGCGGATGTGCTGGGCGTCGATCTCTCCGCGCAGATGGTGGAGCACGCCCGCGAGCGCGGCGAAGCGGCCGTCAAAGCCATGGGTGGCCGGCCGGGGAGCCTGCGCTTCGAAAGCGGCGACATGCTCGATCCCCGCCATGGCAGCTTCGACGCCATCATCGCCATGGATGTGCTGATCCACTACCGCGCTGCCGATGCGACCCGCATCCTCGAACGCATGGCGGGGCGCACCTCCCACACGCTGCTCTTCACGCTGGCGCCGGGATCGCGGCTGCTGCGCGCGATGCTCGCGGCCGGCCGGGTCTTTCCGCGCGGCAACCGCGCCCCTGCCCTCTATCCGGTCGCGCCCGAGCATCTCGTCTCCGGCCTCGTCAGCCGTCCCGAGATGGCCGGCTGGGCGGGTGGGCGCAGCGCGCGCGTCTCGATCGGCTTTTATACCTCGCAGGCCATGGAGGTGACGCGCCCATGAGCCGGATCCTCGCCCATCGCAGGCTCGTCACGGTCTGGCAGAAGCTCGGCACGCGCTTCCTGCCGTTCGCCGATGCCGCGACGGTCGATCTTCCGCTCGGGCGGCTCCTGCGTCTGGCGCTCTTCCAGGTCTCAGCCGGCTGCATCATGGTGCTGCTCAACGGCACGCTGAACCGCGTGCTGATCGTGGAACTCGGCGTGCCCGTGGCGCTCGTCTCCGCCGTCATCGCCATTCCCGTGCTCGCCGCACCCCTGCGGCTGTTCTTCGGCTACCGCTCCGACACCTACCGCTCCGTGCTCGGCTGGCGGCGCGTGCCCTATGTCTGGATGGGCAGCATGCTGCAGTTCGGCGGCCTCGCCATCATGCCGTTTGCGCTGCTTCTCCTGCAATCCCAGACGGTCGGGCCGGAATGGGCGGGCGCGGCCGGCGCTTCGCTTGCCTTCCTGCTCTGCGGCTTCGGCCTGCACATGGCGCAGACGGCGGGGCTGGCGCTCGCAAGCGACCTGGCGCCCGAAGACAAACGCCCGCGCGTCGTTGCCCTCCTCTACCTCATGCTGCTCGCCGGCATGATGGCGGCCTCGGCCTTCTACAGCGTCGCGCTCACCGATTTCACGGCCATGCAGCTTATCCAGGTCATCCAGGGCACGGCGGTGCTGACGCTCGCGCTCAATGTCATCGCCATGTGGAAGCAGGAGGCGCGCAATCCGCGCCTGACCGCCGCCGACCGCAAGGTGCCCGGCTTCTTCGAGGCGCTCGCCGCCTATCGCAGCGATGCCGGCGTCACCCGCCTACTCGTCGCCGTCGCCATCGGTTCCATGGCCTTTTCCATGCAGGACATCCTGCTCGAACCCTATGGCGGTGAGATCCTCGGCATGCCGGTGGGACGCACGACGCTGCTGACGGGCCTGTGGGCGGCCGGCGCCATGGTCGGCTTCACGCTGGCGGCCCGCAGCCTGCAGCGCGGCGGCGAGGTGCACCGCATCGCCGCACGCGGCCTGCTCATCGGCATCGCCGCCTTCAGCGCCATCATCTTCGCAGAGCCCATGGCCTTTGACGGCCTCTTCTACGTGGGCGCGGCCGCCATCGGGCTCGGCAACGGGCTCTTCTCGGTTGGCACGCTGCTCGCCGCCATGGCGGTGTCGCGCCGGGCCGACAGCGGCGTCGTCGTCGGCGCCTGGGGCGCGGTGCAGGCGACTGCGATTGGCACGGCCCTGCTTCTCGCCGGCTTCATCAAGAATGTCGTCAATGCGCTGGCGCTCTCCGGCGCGCTGGGAACGGCGCTGCTGACGCCTGCCTCGGGCTATCTCGTCGTCTACGGGCTGGAGATCGTCCTTCTGTTTTTCTGCCTTGCGGTGATCGGCCCCCTGTGTGGCGCCCGCACTGGCTCGCATGAACGCAATGAAACCCGTTTCGGCCTGGCAGACATGCCCGGCTGACCGCCATCATTTGGGGAGGCTTACATGACCGGATCTCTCGTCGGCAGCATGGATGTGGCGCAGGTGGTGCTCTACGCCTTCTGGCTCTTCTTTGCCGGGCTCGTCTGGTATCTGCGCCAGGAGGATCGCCGCGAGGGCTATCCGCTGGAGGAAGACGCGACGGGCCGCTACAACAAGCACCCCTTCCTCTTCGTTCCGCCGAAGAAGACCTTCATCCTGCCGCACGGCCAGGGCACGCATGCCGTGCCGGATTTCGTGCGTGACACGCGCCCCCTCTCCGCTCGCCGGATCGCCAAAGCCCCGGGCTCACCGATCGAGCCGGTCGGCAATCCGCTGCTGGCCGGTGTCGGGCCGGGCTCCTGGGCGGAACGCGCCGAGCGTCCCGACATGACCGCCCATGGCGATGCCCGCATCGTGCCGCTCAGGGTGGCCGAAGGCTTCGGCATCGCCGAGGGGCAGAAGGATCCGCGCGGCCTTGCGGTCGTCGGCTGCGACCGGCGCGATGCCGGCACGGTCACCGATGTCTGGGTCGATCGCTCCGAACAGCTCCTGCGCTACTACGAGGTGACGCTGGCCGATGGCGGCCGCAGCGTGCTGCTGCCCAACAATTTCGTCGTCTTCCAGACCGTGCGTGGCCGCCGCCAGCTCTATGTCCACGCCATCACCGCCGCCCAGTTCGCCGACGTGCCGGCGACCGCCGCGCCGGAGACGATCACGCTGCGCGAGGAAGACCGTGTCGTCGCCTATTTCGGCGCGGGCCTCCTCTACGCGACCGGCGACAGACAGGAGCCGCTGCTGTGAAACAGTTCGTCGTCCGCGAGCATGAGATCGAGCCGGTTCCGGGCCTGCCGGGCCAGCTTCCGGCCGGGGAGCGCATTCTCTGGCAGGGGCGTCCCAGCACCCGGCTGGTGGCCCGCCACAGCCTGAAGAACATCTACCTCGCCGCCTATTTCGTGGTTCTCGCCCTCTGGGCCATCGCGGCCGGCCTCTCGGATGGCCAGCCGGTCGGCGGCATCCTCTTTGCGGTCGCGGTGCTGACGGCGATCGGCGCCCTCCTGATCGGCCTCGTTGAGCTCTTCGCCTGGGGTGTGGAGCGCACCACGCTCTACACCATCACCACGGAGCGTCTCGTGATGCGCTTCGGCGTGGCGCTCTCCATGACGCTGAACCTGCCCTACCGGCAGATCAACGCCGTCTCCATGGCCGAACGCGGAAAACGCGGCGGCACGATCGCGGTTGCCCTCCTGCCCGGGCACAAGCTGTCCTGGCTCGTGCAGTGGCCGCATGTGCGCGGCTGGCGCTTTTCCGAGCCGCAGCCGGCGCTGATCTGCCTGGAGGACGCGGCCGGTGTCGCCGAAATCCTGGCGCGCGCCGTGGTCGCCTACCGCAACAGCCCCGCCGGTGCGGGTGTTGCCCGCCCTGTGGCGCCGGTTGCCGCTTCTCCCGACTACCTGCCCGGCGGCCATGCCGCGGCGGCGGAATAGGAGGCCTCCCATGAGTTCCGCCCTCAGCCTGGGCTATCTCGACAAGCGCCGCCCCGGCAAGACCGCGCGCATCCCCGCGCCGCTGATCGCCGCCGCCATCGGCCTGCTCCTCTTTGCGACCGGCGCGGTGCTTTTCGGCCAGACGACGGGCCACGGCGTGGTCCGGGTGGACAATGGCCGGGCGGTCGCCGTGCGCGACATCGTGCTCGGCCGGGCCGCTGGCGACGTGGTGACCGTCACCGATGCCGTGACCGGCGAGACGATCGCGTCCTATGCGGCCGATACCGGCGGCTTCGTGCGCGGTTCGCTGCGCGCGTTCGAGCGCATGCGCCAGATCTCGGCCGTGCCGGTCGAAACACCCTATCGCCTCATCCGCTGGGAAAGCGGCCATGTCAGCCTGTCGGATACGGCGACGGGCGAACGCATCACGCTTGAAGCATTCGGCCGGGACAATGCGGCAGCCTTTGCCGCGCTCCTCGGCAACCAAGGAGGATCCCGCCAATGATGTCACCGCTTTCCGCGCTCTTTGCCCTGATGCGCCGACGCGAGACCGTCGACTGCACCGTGGAGATCAACAACACCTTCGAGGCGCTCGGCGCGCATCTGCGCTTCGACAATGGCGTCATCGTGCATCCCGGCGACGAGGTGCAGGTGCACGGCGCGCCGGTGCAGATCCCCTATGGCCAGTGCAAAAGCTTCCGCCGCAAGGCGACGATCACACGGGCCGGCGCGCTGGAGCGGGCCTTTACCCGCGCCACCGGCGATTTCGACATGATGGAACTGTGCGAATTCAGCTTCACGGAAAGGGCCCTGTCATGAACAACCACGTTTCCACCAGCGATCTCCAGGACCACGAACCGGCGATCGAGGACCGCCTTGCCGGCGTCAACGACACGACCCGCAGCGCGCTGGTCTCCACCATGCTGACGCCGCGCTTCTACACGACCGATTTCGAGGAGATGGACCGGATCAATGTCGAGCCCGTCCGCGCCGAATGGGACGTTTTGATCGCGCAGATGAAGAGCGACCCGAACCGCGGCCACTTCAAGCGCAATGCCGAGTGGGAAGACATCGATATCGACGCCCTTCCCGATGGTCTGCGCGAGGAGTTCATCGACTTCCTTGTCTCCTCGCTCACCTCGGAATTTTCCGGCTGCGTGCTCTACAAGGAGATGAAGCGGCGCGGCAAGAACCAGGAGATCTGCGAGCTCTTCGGCTATATGAGCCGTGACGAATCCCGCCATGCCGGCTTCATCAACGATGCGCTGAAGGAATTCGGCATCGGCGTGAACATGGGCTTCCTTGCGAAAGCGAAGAAATACACCTTCTTCAAGCCGAAGTTCATCTATTACGCCACCTACCTCTCCGAGAAGATCGGCTACGCCCGCTACATCACCATCTTCCGGCATCTGGAAAAGCACCCCGAACAGCGCTTCCACCCGATCTTCAAGTGGTTCCGCGAGTGGTGCAATGACGAGTTCTCCCACGGCGAGGCCTTCTCGCTGATCATCCGCTCCGACAAGAAGCTGATGCAGGGCATCAACCGCTACTGGATCAAGTTCTTTCTGCTCGCCGTCTTCGCCACCATGTATGTGCGCGACCACATGCGCCCGGCCTTCCACGCCGCGCTCGGCGTCGACATCGACGATTACGACATGCGCGTCTTCCGCCTGACATCGGAAATCTCGCGCCAGTGCTTCCCGCTGGTGCTCGACCTTGACAATCCCGCCATGCGCGCCGGCTTCCGCCGCATGGAGCGCATCAACCGCAAGATGATCGCGGCCACGCAGGCGGGCGGTATCGGCGGGCGGCTGCGCAAGACGGTCTGGACGCTCGCCGCCGCCGCCAATTTCGTGCGCATGTATGCGATCCCGACCAAGGAGAACACCATTCCCGCCACCTCCCGCCTGCAGCCGGTCTGGTAGGCGGTCATGGCCTTTTCGCACCCGCTCGTCGTCGTCCTCGTCGCCATCGGCGTCTGGTGGCTCTCCACCGGGCTGGTGCTGGCCATGGTCAACCGCACGGAGCGGGGCGGCTGGCGGGCCTGGCATGTGATGCCGTTGATGACGCTGGCCGGCGGCATGGGCGTGGTGCTGATGGTATTCGGCGGCGCGGAGCGCACGCCGCTCGGCTCCTATGCCGGCTTCTTCGGCGCACTGCTCGTCTGGGCCTGGCACGAGGCGGCGTTCCTCACGGGTGCGCTGACGGGCCGGCGCACGGGCGACTGCCCGCCGGGGCTGACGGGCATGGGCCGTTTCAAGGCCGCTTTCGAGGCGGTCTGCGACCACGAGATCGCCATCCTCGTCACCGCGCTTGGCCTCTACCTCCTCCTGCATGGCGCCGACAACCGCTTCGGGCTTGCCACTTTCAGCCTGCTCTGGGGCATGCGCATCTCGGCCAAGCTTCTGATCTTTCTCGGCGCGCCACATGCCGTCAGCGAGCTGATGCCGCGGCCGATCGCGCATCTCAAGACCTATTTCAAGACCGACCGCATCGCGCCGATCTTCCCGCTTCTCATGGCGGCGGCGACGGGCATGTTCGCGGTGCTGGTGATCGGCGCGATGAGTGCCAGCGACGCCCATTCGNTTCAAGACCGACCGCATCGCGCCGATCTTCCCGCTTCTCATGGCGGCGGCGACGGGCATGTTCGCGGTGCTGGTGATCGGCGCGATGAGTGCCAGCGACGCCCATTCGCTGGTCGGACACATTCTTCTGGCGAGCTTCATGGCGCTCGCCATTCTTGAACATCTGATCCTCGTGCTGCCGGTGTCGGATACGGCGCTGTGGCGCTGGGCCATGCCGCGCGGCAAGGCCGAGGTGGCGCCCGCCGTCCTGGTGGCGGCGCGGGAGACGAAGACGCAGACGACCGCCGTTCCGGTGGCCGAGGCAAGGGCAGAACGACTTTGATGAAACCGCATATCCGCCATGCCAGCAGGCCGATGGCGGGAGACGGTCAGGACATGACAGGGGAGGAAAGGCAGATGGACGTCAACCAGCACATGGCAGGGGCTCTCGATGAGCTGCGAACCGCCGGCAATTATCGCGTCTTCGCGGAGCTCGAACGCCAGTGCACGGCGTTTCCCAAAGCCAGCATCCACACGGCCGAGGGGGTCGGCGAGGTCACCGTCTGGTGCTCCAACGACTATCTCGGCATGGGCCAGAACCCCATCGTCACCGACCGCATGATCGAGATCATCCGCAAATGCGGCGCCGGTGCCGGCGGCACCCGCAACATCTCCGGCTCCAACCACCACCATGTGCTCCTGGAGCGCGAACTGGCCGACCTGCACGGCAAGGAAGCGGCGCTGATCTTTACCTCCGGCTACGTCTCCAACTGGGCGGCACTCGGCACGCTCTTGTCGAAAATCCCCGGCATCATCGTCTATTCCGATGCGCTGAACCATGCCTCAATGATCGAGGGCATCCGCGCATCGGGCTGCACGCGCCGCATCTTCCGCCACAACGACTACCGCCACCTGCGCGAGCTGATGGCCGCCGACGATCCGGCCGCGCCGAAGCTGGTGGCCTTCGAGTCCGTCTACTCCATGGATGGCGATATCTCGCCGATCCGCGAGATCTGCGATGTCGCCGACCAGTTCGGGGCGATGACCTATCTCGACGAGGTGCATGCGGTGGGCATGTACGGCCCGCGCGGCGACGGTGTCGCGGCCCGCGAAGGGCTGATGCATCGCCTGACCGTGATCGAGGGCACACTCGGCAAGGCCTATGGCGTCATGGGCGGCTATATCGCGGCCTCGGCGACGCTGGTCGATTTCGTCCGCTCGTTCGCATCGGGCTTCATCTTCACCACCGCCATTCCGCCGGCGCTGGCCGCCGCCGCCACGGCCTCGATCCGGCATCTGAAGGAAAGCCAGGTGGAGCGCGAACAGCACCGCGCAGCCGTCGCCAAAGTGCGCGCGGCCCTCGATCGGCGCGGCATTCCGCATATGGCCAATCCCAGCCACATCGTGCCCGTCATGGTCGGCAATGCCGCCAAGTGCAAATGGATCTCCGACGTGCTGCTCAATGATTTCGGCATCTACGTGCAGCCGATCAACTATCCGACAGTCGCCGTCGGCACGGAGCGGCTGCGCATTACGCCGACGCCGCTGCACAGCGATGCCGACATCCACCATCTGGCCGAAGCGCTCTGTTCGCTCTGGTCGCAATGCGCACTCGCCCGCCACGTCGCCTGAGATTTGGCCTTTTGCCGCAAAGAGGGGTATGAGGGCCATCAGCGGCCCTCGCCTCGCGGACAATGAAACGAAAGAACAGAGCATGCCCCGCCCGCAAGCCCCCGTCATCATCCCCGCCGTTGCCGGCGACGGCGCGCTCTATCCGATCGAGAAGATGAAGGCGCATGTGGACGGGCAGCTGCATCTGGCCGTCTCGGTCTTCGTCTTCGACGGCGAGCACCTGCTGCTGCAGCGCCGGGCGGCGGCGAAATATCACTGTGGCGGGCTTTGGGCCAACACCTGCTGCACGCACCCGCACTGGCGCGAGACGCTGGAGGCCGCCGCCGGCCGCCGGCTGACGGAGGAACTCGGCTTCACACTGCCGCTCGCCCGCCACGCCACCGTCGATTACGCCGCCGATGTCGGCAATGGCCTCAGCGAGCACGAGCGCGTCACCCTCTTCAGCGCGGTTGCCGACCGGCAGACGCTTGAGATCCACCCGGACCCGGCCGAAGTCTCCGAGACCCGCTGGGTCACCCGCGATGACCTCATCGACGAGATCACCGCGAGCCCGGAACACTTCACCCCCTGGCTGCGCATCTACCTCACCCGCTTCCCCGGCCTGCATTTCCCGCCGACCCGCCTGGCGGGGTAAGGGGCGGGATGCAAGGCTGATTGCCGGCAGATTTCATTTTGCCGACGATCGCCCTGTCTTCTCAATGCGTGCTTAGCTGTTATCGTTGCCTTCACCCGAGTGGGCCGAGCTTTCGGCACTCGGTTGCGAATTATATCTTTTTGTATATATTACGAGGAAATGGCGTGACGTATACGATCCGTTTCCACCCGGACTTCGTTCCTGAATGGAAAGCGCTGGACATGCGACTGAAAGAGCGTGTCGGGGAGGTGCTCGACCATCTCGAAGATGAAGGCCCGTTTCTGGGCCGACCGGACGTTGATACGCTTGTCGGATCGATCCATGCAAACATGAAGGAAATCCGCGTCCGGCATGACAGGCAGGTCTGGCGGTTTGCTTTCGCCTTCGATCCATCTCAGACAGCAATCATTCTGTGCGGTGGCGAGAAGCAGGGCATGACCCAAACCCGCTTTTACAGGCAGTTGATCGAAAAGGCCGACCTGCGTTTCAAGGCCTGGCTAAAGGAGAAGGGCAATGGATAGTCCGGACTGGAACACGATGCGGGCGGAACTGCCGGCTGACGTGCAGGCGCGACTGGACGCGAAACGCGAGGGACGACGGCTGGGCAAGGCGCTGGCCGAAGTACGCAAGGCGATGCATGCTACTCAGCAGGACGTAGCACTCCGGGCGGGTATGACCCAGAATACCGTATCGAAGATCGAAAGCGCGGAGGACGTCCGGCTCTCGTCAATCGTCCGCTACATGCAGTCCATGGGCGGCGCTGTCGAGATCGTGCTGAAGACGCCCGACGGGAACGCTACCCGAGTCGAATTCCCGACAATTGGAGCCCGCGGCGTGAACTCCGTCTGACCTGGGCATGCTTCGGCACGTCTGCGACAGATCGTGGCTCAGCGTGAGGATCGCTCGTTATACTAAAAATCGACAATTCAGTATAACGCAGAGGTGGCTTACTTTTCTGCACTGCTGAGATGGATGATTGGTCGTCATCCGAAAAAGAAGCTCCCCCACCAATAACAACGGCCGCGCCTGCAGTTGCAGGGCGCGGCCGTCGTTGTCGCGTTTTCGTGCAGCCGGTCAGTTGGTCGCGGCCGGCGCCGGCAGGGTCGTCGGGCCGTTGGCGCCCATGACCTGGGTCTTGCCGGGCTCGTATTTCGTATAGTCGGGCACGGCCGTGTCGCTCTTCTTGCCCAGTGCGTCCACATAGTCCTTGAGCATGGAGACGCCATAGAGCGGTTTCTGTACGCCGTTGTGGCAGGTAAAGCAGCCGACCTTCAGCACGTCGCCTTCCGGTCCCTTGCGGTTGGCGGGGAAGACCGGGGCGAGACCCGTGATGTAGTTGGCATTGATGTCACGCGCCATGCGGATGCCGTGCCAGGCGGTGACGCGCTGCGGCGGACTCTGGTCCCAGTCGTTGAAGGCGCGGGAATTGTGGCAGGTGACGCAGTTGACGCCGAGCGATTCCGACATGTGGATCATCAGCGACCAGGTCTTTTCCGTCTCCTTGGTGCCCGCCGTCGACGTGCCGCTCGGCAGCGCCGTGGTGGCGTGGACGCGGATCGGCTCGTCGCCGAGCAGATAGGCAGCGAGCGCATTCTGCGGCAGCGAGGTGTTGCCGGCCAGCGCGGAGGCGACATTCTGGCCACCGCGATCCTGCGTCATGTTGCCGGCCGGCTTCGGCTCGAGGCTTGCACTCCACACCTGTGCGGGTACCGCATTGCCGCGGTGGCAGGTGTAGCAGGTGACGCCGGTGGCGCCCACATGTGGCTTCCAGTCCACGTTGATCGCCTGCGTCATCTGGATCATGCGGCGCGCCACGACCTTGGTGTAGTGCTCGTCGGAGGCCATGTTTTCCGGATTGTGGCAGTAGTTGCAGCCCTGCTCGGCCGGTGCGATCCAGGAGGTGATGGCGGCCATGACCTGGTTGAACTGGTCATCCGAAAGCTCGCCCAGAACCTGGACGTTCTGGTAGATGTTCTTGGCCTTTTCGCCGGAGGGATCGGGCACCCATGGCGGGTCGGGCACGACGTTGGCCGCCTTCAGCGCCTCCTGGGTCTCGATGTCGCGGTGAATGACCATGCCCGTGCCGCGATAGCCGAGCTGGGTCGATTCCACCGGAGGCGCATCCCAGCCGGCACCGACGAAGCTTGCAATGGCCAGAAGCGTCCCGGCGGAGACGGCGAAGGGAATCCAGAGTTTCATCGTCGTTCTCCTTACAATGCGGGATCGACGACGCCGGGCCACAGGCGCGGCAGCGGCGAGACGAGGCCGTGATTGACGCCCCAGAGGTACCAGTTGTCGACGACCGTTCCGGTCAGCAGGATGCCGATGCCGCCCGTCAGCGGCGTCAGGATCGCGAACCACCAGGCCCAGCGGTGAACCGATTCCATCGTGGCGTTGAAGCCCATGGTCCAGCGCCAGAAGAGGGCGGCGCGCTCTGAGGCCGTGCCGCGGTCGGTGATCTGCTCCAACTCGCGCTCGCCGCCATATTTGCCGACGGCCAGGATCGTCGCCCCGTGCATGGCAAAGAGCAGCACGGAACCATAGAGGAAGACGATCGAGAGGCAGTGGAACGGGTTGTAGTAGAGATTGCCGTAGCGGATCGAGAAGGCGGCGGTCCAGTCGAGATGCGGGAAGATGCCGAAGGGCACGGCCTCGGAGAAGTTGCCCATCAGGAGCGGGCGGATGAAGCCGAGCACCAGGAAGAGCCAGATGGCGGCGGCAAAGGCCCAGGCCACATGCATGCCGAGTTCCAGTTGCCGGGCGCGGCGGTAGATGCGCACCCACCACAGGATGACGGACAGGGTCAGGAAGAAGCCGGCGATCAGCCACCAGCCGCCTTCGGCCAGCGGCGGGAGAACTTTCAGCCCATATTTGGCCGGCGGCGGCTCCAGCCCCAGCCAGAAGAGCTGGCGCACGAACTGGATCGGATCCCAGCCGACGGAGGCGAACATGTTGAGGCCGATGATCTCGAAGGCGATGAAGCCGAAGACCAGCGAGAGCGTGCCGAGATAGCCGAGATAGATCGGGCCGATCTGGGCATTGCCGATGATGCCGAAGAGCCGGACGAAGAAGGCCTTGCCGGTGCGGGGGCTGTCGCCGCGCGGCAGCGGCATACCCTCTTCGATCGGGCCTGAAATCTGGATCGGCGTGATGATGTTCTGATATTGCGCCATGACGGCTTCCCCCTCACTTCCAGATCGGCAGCTCGAGCCACCAGTTCCACCATTCCGGCCAGCCGCGGTTCCAGAAGGGGCCGCTGATGACGATGCAGACCGCGCTCCAGAAGCCGGCGTTCAGCGCCAGGATCAGACCCAGACGGTGGATGCCGAGCGTGCCGATGGAGTAGCCGATGATGTCGCGGAAGAAGGTGTCTTCGTATTCCGGCGTCTTGACCTCGGCCTGCTCGCCGGCCGCATCGCGCGAGGCGCCGGGATTGGCGGCCGACAGGATGAGGCCGCCATGCAGCGAGAGCGCGAAGGTCGTCGTGAAGAAGAACGACACGGCGATCATGTGGGCAGGATTGTAGTGGAAGTGCAGATACTGGTAGCCGACATTCGACACCCAGTCGAGGTGGCTGAAGATGCCGTAGGGGAAGCCGTAGCCCCAGGCGCCGAGCAGCAGCGGGCGGATGACGACCAGCGTCGTATAGGCGAGGATGGCGAAGGAAAAGGCGAAGGGCACGTGGTAGCCCATGCCGAGCTTGCGGCAGATTTCCACCTCGCGCAGCGCCCAGGACGAGAAGGCGCCGAGCGCGCAGACGGTGATGATCTGCCAGAGCCCGCCTTCCTTCAGCGGCGCCAGCGCCAGGCCATAGGAAATATCGGGCGGCGCGATCGAGATCTGCCAGATGTTCCAGGTGGGGCCGATGGCGGCGCCGTAAATGATCAGCGCCGTGCCTAGGATGGCGAAGAAGGCCGTGGTGACCCCGAAAAAGCCGACATAGAAGGGCCCGACCCAGAAATCGAACAGGTCGCCGCCGATCAGCGTGCCGCCGCGCACGCGGTATTTGCGTTCGAAACTCAGCAGCGCCATCAGGGTTCCTCCTCGGGCCGTCCGCAGATTTTGGCGGTCGCCTCAGCGCATGTCGCGGGGCGTCTCAGCCGGTGTTCGGCGGCGGGCGGGGCCGGGTATCCGGCCGCCCCCGCTGCCCTCTCGGGGTTCAGCCGATGAGCCGCTGATCCTGATCGCTGCCAATCACGTGCTCGATCGCGCTGGTCTTCAGGGGTTTGCCCTCAAGCCAGTTGAACCGGTCCGTGCTCAACAGGATGAAATGGATCAGAATGGCGAGCGTGAACAGGAAGACGGACAGAGCAACCAGCGCCTTGCGCGGGTCGAACATCAGCCAGATTCTCCACATTGTCGCTCTCCTCAGGCCAGCATCGGCAGAAGCGCCTGGGCAGACTGGTTCATGTGTTCAAGGAACACATACCCTTCCGGCCCCGGGATCCAGGGACGCCACATCCAGACCAGGATGTGCGCGACGACAGCAATCGCCGTGAACATCAGGAAACCCTGGATGAAGAGCCCGTGGAACTCGCGCGCTTCGCTTTCGGTCAGACCCGAAAGTGAAACATTCGATGGATCAGCCATCAAACGCACCTCCTAGCCTCGAATACCGCGGCACCCCCGCGGCGGGGTTCCGGCAGGCCGCGAGCGGCACTACCGGGGTCCTGACGGTGTCGAGAACACCGCCAAAGCTTGGGCAGGGTCACGCGTGGAAGGCGTAACCGACGGCGGCATAGGCCGAGGCGCGGGCCTCGGCGAAGACCGATTGATCAGAAGGCGCCGCCTTGCCGGAGGCGAGCGCCGTGGCGCGCCGCGCCAGCGCCGCCATCAGGCAGAGCGGGTAGGAAATCAGGAAGAGCTGGCGCATCTCGATCCGCTCGGCGCTGCGATCGAGATGGACGCTTCCGGCCGCGCCGGTGACTGCTGGTTTCTGGTGCATGGCATGCCCTCCTCGCGGCCCGTCAGGCCATCCGTGTTTCATTGCCGGTCCGCTGATCACGCGGGCATCGGCATTTTCGCGGCCCGCGCCACATGGGCGGGCGTGACTTCGCTGGCGTCAGTCCGTTCGGCCTCGCGTTCGGCCGCATCGCGCAGCCGCTTGGCGGCGGAAATGCGCACCAGCACGGGCTCGTCGGCCATGCGGCGGTCGAAGATCGCCTGCGCCTCCGCCTGCCAGGGCAGTTCACTGGCGCGCCGCGCCGTCGTCGCCTCGATGGCGTCGAGTTCGCTCGCCTTGGGCAGGATGGCGAAGAGCATGTCGAAGAGGGCGTTGCAGACCTCCTGGATCAGCCAGGCCGCGCCCGAATAGCCCATGACCGGCGTGCCGGTGTGGCGGCGCACCACGGCGCCCGGGAAGGAGAGCTGCACGAAGGTGGCGCGCGCATTGCGCTCGGCGAGATACATGCGCTCGTTGAAGGAGCCGAAGAGGATCATCGGCGGACGCGCCGCCACGAGATCGCTGACGGCCTGGTTGTCGGTCTTCTCGCCCGGACGGCGGGCGACGGCGAAGGTGCAGGGCAGGCCCATCTCGCCTTCGAGAAACTGGCGTACGCCGCGGGCGTAGGTGTCGGTCGCGACGATGGCGAAACTGGCGGTCGCGAAGAAATCCTGCGTCACCGAGCGCCAGAGATCCCACAGCGGCTTCAGCGTCGTGTGCTTCTCGCGCGCGATGAAGGGTTCCGGGTCGAGGCCGAGAAGCTCGCCGAGGCTGCGCAGGAAGGCGGTCGTCTGGTGTATGCCGATCGGCGCCTGCAGGTAGGGCCGGTCGAGGCTTTCGCAGAGCAGACGGCCGAATTCGCGGTAGAGACAGATGTTGACGTCAGCATCGGCCAGCTTGCGCACGTCTTCGAGATGGCTGCCGAGCGGGAAGATCATGTTGATCTCCGCGCCGATGCCTTCGACGAGCCGGCGGATTTCGGCGAGATCGGAGGGCATGTTGTAGGTGCCGTAGATCGGGCCGATGATGTTGACGCGGGGCTTGGCCCCTTCCGGCCGGCGGCGCGGGGCCGGCACCTTGCCGCCCTTCGGGCCGAATTCCGTCCACAGCCAGCGCAGCGCACGGTCGGCGCTCTGCCACTGGTCCTCGTCGATGGTGCGCGGCAGGAAGCGCAGGATGTTGGAGCCCTCCGGCGTCACGCCGCCGCCGATCATCTCGGCGATAGAGCCGGTGACGACCACGGCCGGCAGATCCGGATCGAGCGCGCGGCGTGCCCGCTTCATGGCGCCTTCCGTGCCGTGCTGGCCAAGCTCGTCCTCGGAAAGCCCGCTGACGACGATGGGCAATTCGTGCGGCGGCAGCGCATCGGTGTAATGCAGCACCGAGGTCACCGGCAGGTTCTCGCAGCCGACGGGGCCGTCGATGATGACCTGCAGGCCCTTGATCGCCGTGAAGGCGTAGACGCTGCCCCAGTAGCCGCCGGCCCGGTCGTGGTCGAGGATCAGCATCCGACGCTCTCCCCGTTATCGACCGCGTTCATCGACTTGCGCACCTTGGCTGCGTAGGTCTTGCGGAAGGCGGAATGGTCCTTCGGCGTCTCCTGCCAGATGCCGGCCGTCTCGCCCGTGCCGACGCCGGCGAAGAAGGCGTCCATGGCCTCGAAACGCGCCTTGTTGGCGATGGCGGCGTTGATGACGTCGGGCAGCGAGCCCGCGCCGGCCGGACCCATCAGCGGGCGGGCGGAGATGAGATTGGTGAAGTAGAGCGCCGGTGTGGCCGTCTCCTTGGCCTTCTGCACGACGGGCGTGGTGCCGATGGCGAGATCGGGCGAAAACTCGTGGAAGGCGGCGAGATCGTCCTCCAGCGAGGCGCGGAAGCGCAGCTCGACGCCGCGGGCCGCGAGCCATTCGGCATCCTCGGCATTCCACGGCGTGCGCGGACAGGCCGTGCCGACATAGCGCAGATCCGCGCCAAGCTCGACCAGCAGGCGGCCGACGATGAGTTCGGAGCCCTCATAGCCCGAAAGCGTGATGCGCCCGTCGATGCGTTTGGCCTGAAGGCTCGCCGAAATCGCGCCGCGCATGGCGTTGCGGGCGGCATCGATGCGGGCACGGGACACGCCGCAAGCGGCGCCGATGGCCGAGAGCCAGGCGTCGGTGCCCTCCAGACCCACCGGCGCGGAGCCGACGATCGGCCGGCCGGCGGCTTGGAATTCGCGGATGCTGGCGGTGTAGAAGGGATGGATGGCGGCGACCGCGGCGCAGTCGAGTGCGCCATAGAGATCGCGCCATTCGCGCACCGGCACGGTCGGGCCGGCGGCAAGGCCCATCGGCTCCAGCATGGCGCCGATCACCATGGGATCGGCCGGGAACATCTCGCCGAGCAGCGTGACGGTCGGGCGGTCGGTGGTCTGCTGGCGCGGACGCTGCACGGGACCGGCCTCAACCTCCTGCCTTGCATAGGCGAGCATGGCGGCCGAGAGCACGTCCTTGGCCTCCGCATGGGTCGGCACGCCGAAGCCGGGCACGTCGATGCCGACGATGCGCACGCCGGAAATCTCGCGCGGCAGCATCTTCAGCGGCACGCCTGACGCGGTGGGGACGCAAAGATTGGTGACGACGACGGCGTCGTATTTCTCCGGGTCCGCCATCTGGTGCACGGCCTCGACGATATCCTCGAAGAGCTTGCCGGTGACGAGCGTTTCGGAGCTGAAGGGCACGTAGCCGACAGAGCGCTTCGCGCCGTAGAAATGCGAGGTGAAGGTGAGCCCGTAGACGCAGCAGGCCGAGCCGGAGAGGATCGTTGCGACGCGGCGCATGCGCAGGCCGACGCGCAGCGAGCCGAAGGCCGGGCACATGGATTGCGGCTGGTCGTGCGGGCCCTTGGGATAATCGGCCTCGAAGCGATCCATCAGCGCGCCATTGCCGGCGGCGCGGGCTCTAGCACGCGAGAGGTCGGCACCGCTGTGGCAGGCCCCCTCCCCCGCCGCGGCGGAGGGGCCGGAGGCATCGATCGGGCTCGTGTCTGGTGCGTCGAAGGGCTTCAGCTCATCCATGATCAGGGCCTTCCGACCGTATCGTAGATGACCTCGAGCGAGGGGCGCACGAGCTGGCCGGCCGCGCACATGTCGGCGGCGGTGGCCGGTTCCAGCCGGTAGTCGGCGCCCGTCTCGCTGGCGTCGAAAAGGGCAAGCAGGCCATCCTGGTCGAGCGGGCGCGGCAGCACCGGCGGCGCCTCGGCAAGGTTGATCGACAGCGCCTCGAAGAGCGGGCCCCAGCGATTGTCGGGCGTGCCGATGATCTGGTAGTTGGCGCTCTTGCGGCGGATGTCCTCGTCCTGCGGGATGGCGGCGAGGACGGGAATGCCGACGGCTTCGGCGAACGCCGCGGCCTCGCCCGTGCCGTCATCCTTGTTGATGACGAGGCCGGCCACGCCGACATTGCCGCCGAGATTGCGGAAATACTTCACCGCCGAGCAGACATTGTTGGCGACGTAGAGCGACTGCAGGTCGTTGGAACCGACGACGACGACCTTCTGGCACATGTCGCGGGCGATGGGCAGGCCGAAGCCGCCGCACACCACGTCGCCGAGGAAGTCGAGCAGGACATAGTCGAAGTCCCAGTCGTGGAAGCCGAGCTTTTCCAGCGTCTCGAAGCCGTGGATGATGCCCCGTCCGCCGCAGCCGCGGCCGACTTCCGGGCCGCCGAGCTCCATGGCGAAGACGCCGTCGCGCTTGAAGCAGACGTCGGAGATCGAGACCTCCTGGCCCGCCGCCTTGCGCATCGAGGCGGTCTGGATGATCGTCGGGCAGGCCCGGCCGCCGAAGAGGAGCGAGGTCGTGTCGCTCTTCGGATCGCAGCCGATCAAAAGCACCTTCTTGCCGAGCTGGGCGAGCATGTAGGAAAGGTTGGCGAGCGTGAAGCTCTTGCCGATGCCGCCCTTGCCGTAGATGGCGATGATCTGCGTTTCCTTCTTCACCGGGCCCGTTTCCGGCAGGTCCGGCTCGATCATGGCTTCTTCGCGCAGCTGATCATGCATCAGGTTACGGCTGTCGAGGTCGAGGGTCATGCGGCGGTCCTCCAGTCGATCACCATTTTCAGGCAGTCGGCATCTTCGAATGCGGTGCGGTAGGCGGATTGCGCGGCAGCGGGTGCGGCGCGGTGGGTGATGAGGCCCGAAAGCGACAGGCGTCCGGCGGCAATGAGCGCCAAGACGGCCGTGACATCGGCGGGCGTGAATTCGGCTGCGATCGACAGGCGCAGCTCGCGCATGAAGGCCGGCGTGAAACGGAAGTCGATCCGCTCGCCATAAAAGCCGGCCAGCACGATCTCGCCCGGGCGGGAGAGGCGCGGCACGAT
This sequence comes from Rhizobium sp. SG2393, assembly GCF_042610495.1. NCBI lineage: Bacteria > Pseudomonadati > Pseudomonadota > Alphaproteobacteria > Hyphomicrobiales > Rhizobiaceae > Rhizobium > Rhizobium sp. SG2393. Next base: position 152,334 of record NZ_JBHGAP010000010.1, on the reverse strand, counting down.
CCGGTCGATGAGGCCGGTATCGCCACTGGCATCGATGACGCCGGCAAGGCCGGTGCGCGTATCGTCGGCGGGGTCGATGACGGCATAGCCGTCTGCGCCCCGGCGGCGGTCCGGATTGATCTCCCAGACGATCGGGTCAGGCCTGCCGAGGGCAGGCAACATCCGGGAGATCAGCCGGCCGAGCACGCCATGGCCAACAACAAGGTCGACCGGTCCGCCGGCGCGCGAGACGGCATGGTGGGCGGTGGCAGCAAGCGCAAGCAGCACCGCCTCTTCGCCCAGCGTCTCGTCGATCTCCACGGTGCGCGCGCCCGGCACCACGAGGCGTGAGGCTGTCGCGCCGAACAGGCCGGCCGCCTCTGTATAGCAGGCCGCACCGGCCACGAAGACGAGGCTGCCGACCGTCCGGCCGGAGCTTTCGCCGGCTTCGACGATGCGCCCCACGGATTCGTAACCGGGAACCAGAGGATAGGTGAGCCCGGGGAACGCCGGCATCGTGCCCGTAAAGAGCAGTTTCTCGGTGCCGGTCGATACGCCGGAGGCCAGGGTTTCAACGACCACATCGGCCGGGCCGGGTGCCGTCAGCGCAAGACGACGGACAGCGACGCTACCCGGTCTTTCGAAGATGACGCCTGCCGCCTCCATGATGTCCCTCCCCGACACGGGTTCATTCGAACTCCGACTGTCATCTTAGATTGACAGTAAAGATCGTCAACAAGAATTTACACTTTTCCGCTCTTGTCTGTGTTTGGCCTAGCGGGTGGCCGTCATGATGCCGGCGATCAGCCGGTTCGGAGAGGTGACGGTGCGGATATCGCGGAAGCCCGCAGCCGAGAGGAAACCCGCGATCTCGGCGGGGCTGCGGCAGCGGCCCGAGCCCATGGCGAGGAAGTAGAGGCCGAAATAGGCCGAGGAGAGACGTGCGCCTGCCTCCGACCCGCGCATGGCTTCGGCGATGACAAGCCTCGTGCCGGGGCGCAGCGATCGGTGGAGATTGGCGAGGATGGCGGCGACGCGCGCGTCGTCGTGGTCGCAGAGGATGCGGATCAGCGTCACGCAATCGGCCTCCGCCGGCAGCCGGTCGCGGGCAAAGTCGCCGCCGGTGATCGTGGCGCGGGCCGCAAGCCCCGCCGAATCGAGCAGGTCGGCCGCCCGTTCGGCGACGGCCGGCAGGTCGAAGAGGTGCAGGCGCAAGCCCGGATGCCGCCGGCCGGCTGCCATCAGAAAGGCACCCTCGCCGCCGCCGACATCCATCAGCCGGCGATATTGCCCGAAATCATGGGCGTCGAGCAGGCATGCCGCCATCATGGCCTGGCTCTCGCGCATCAGAGCCGAGTAGTCCGCGACGGCTTCGGGGGGCAGGAGGCCGGGCTCCGCGCTGCGCGCATAGGCCCAGTAGCGACCAAGCTCCGTCTCCCGGGTCGTTCCTGCGAGCAGGCGATCGGGTTCCAGGAGGTCGCGGTAGAAGAGATCGTGGTGGAGCACCATGGCCCTGAGGCCGGGGTCGCTGGCAAGCACGACGCCGGCATCGCCCAGTGTCCAGAGGCCGGGCGCGGCCTCGATGGTCAGGCCGAGATCGGCGTTGACAGCCAGCAGAAGGCCCATGCGCTCAGGTGTCAAGCCAAGTTGACGGGCGAGGCTTGCCGGGTCGGCAGGCCGGGTCAGGAGCGCTTCATAGAGGCCAAGCCTTATGCCGGCGAAGAGGATTTGGCTGTGGACGAAGCCGGTCATGAGCCCGAAGAGGGCGCTGGCGTTGCGGTCGGCAATGCGTCTGAAGAGCGGCAGGCGGGCAATCAGCCGGCGAAAGCCGGGCTTTGCGATCTGCCGGTTGCGCCAGAGCCGCAGACGAAGGGGAAGCGGCAATTGCTCCTCCCCGCGTGCGGCTGCGACGTCGGCGGCCATCACGCAGGCCTTACGCCGCGCTCGCGGCGAGCTTCTTCGGCATCAGGCGCACCGCTTCGTTTCGGATCATGCCGCGCAAGGCGTCGGCGCCGGCGCAGTCCGGCACGCTGTCTGCGGCGGTATCCACGAGCTGGCGCAGATGCGCCATGGCTCCGGCCACGCCGCGTACCGCAACGATATTGGGACGGCCGTTCAACTGGTCCTGATGGGCGGGCTTGCCCATGGCGTTGTCGCCGTCATCAAGCGCGTCGTAGAGATCGTCGGCAACCTGATAGGCCGAGCCCAGCGCATCGGCGAGTGTCAGCCAGGCCTGCGGCTCACCACCGGCAGCGACAGCCCCGGCCGAGACCGCGCCAGCAAACAGCGAGGCGGTCTTGGCGCGATGATACTGATCGATGTTGATCTCCGGCTCGCTCTCCCACGCCTGGCCCGCCACGAGGCCGAAGGGGGCGCCGACAGCTTTCGCGATGATGGCAATGAGCGGGCCGGTCAGGCGCGGCGCATGCACGGTTTCGCGCGCCAGCGTCTCGAAGGCGGCAACGATCAGCCCGTCGCCGGCCAGAAGTGCCGTCGCCTCGCCGAATTCGGCCTGTACTGACGGCTTGCCCCGGCGAATGGCGGCATTGTCGAAGCAGGGCATGTCGTCATGCACCAGCGAAGCGCAGTGCAGAAGCTCTATAGCGGTGGCAGCCGCCGTTGCCGAAACGGGGTCGCGGTCGCCGCAGGCCGCGGCGACCGCGAGACATAGACGTGGCCGGATGCGTGCGCCACCGGGGAACACTGCGTGCCGCAGGGCGCGGGCCAGACGGGGCGGACATCCGCTTGCCGTTGCCATGCGCAGCGCGTGCTGCATGCCGGTCTCGATACGCTCCGACAGATCCATGTTCTTCCTCCCTCACGTGAATGTCAAAATGTGTTGACGAATTCGCGTGTAAACATAAATTGACACACACATACGGAATGTCAACGTGTCGGGAGGCTCTTTTGCCCGGGGGTGCGGACGAAGCGGTGATCGTTGTCGGAGCGGGTATTGGCGGCCTTGCCGCCGCGATCCGGCTTGCCGCTGCGGGCTTTCGCGTCAGTCTCGTGGAGGCGGCGGACCATCCGGGCGGCAAGCTGCGTCAGGTACCGGTCGGCACCGCAATGATCGACGCCGGTCCCACCGTTCTCACCATGAAATGGGTCTTCGACGACCTCCTGTCGCTCTGCGGCACGTGCCTCGAAGATGAAATCGTGCTCGACCGGGCAACGACGCTGGCCCGCCATGTCTGGCGCGGCGGTGACAGCCTCGACCTTTTTGCCGATCCCGCCGAGAGCCGGCGCGCGATCGGCGATTTTGCCGGCCGGCGCGAGGCGGAGGGCTTTTCCCGATTCGCCGCGGACAGTGCCCGCATCTACGCCCTGCTCAAGGACACCTTTATCGACGCCTCCCGGCCGAATCCCGTGTCGCTGTCGGCCCGAATCGGGTTGATGCGGCCGGCGTCGCTTCTGGCGTTGCGCCCCTTCTCCACTCTCTGGTCGATGCTGGAGGGCTACTTTGCCGATGCGCGACTGCGCCAGCTTTTCGGCCGCTATGCGACCTATTGCGGTTCGTCACCGTTTCTGGCCCCGGCAACGTTGATGCTGGTCGCCCATGTGGAGCAGGCGGGCGTCTGGATCGTGGATGGCGGCATGCATGCACTCGCCCGGCGTCTTGCCTCGATTGCCGCCGATTTCGGTGTCACCTTCCATTATGGCGAGCGGGTCGATGCGATCATGCTGGACCGGGCGGGCCGTGCGGTTACCGGCGTTCGCACCGATCGCGACCGCGTTCTTTCGGCCGCAAACATCGTCTTCAACGGCGATGCGGGGGCGCTGGCGACGATGCTTGGCCAATCGCGGCCGCGTCCGGTCCCGCTGGCCCGACGATCCCTGTCGGCAATCGTCGCATGCACGCTTGTCGAGCCTCGGGACGAGCGCCTCGCGCATCATACGGTGCATTTTTCCGACGATTACCGCGGTGAATTCGACGCGATCTTTGGCCATGGCCGTGCGCCTGCCGATCCCACCGTGTATCTCTGTGCTCCGGACCGGACCGCCGATGGCGCGCGGCTGGACGGCGTGGCCGTCGGTGCGCCGGAACGCCTCTATGCCCTGATGAACATGCCCGCCGATGGTGACCGGTGTTCCTATGACGAAAGCGAGATGGAGCGATGTCTGACCGCGATGGAGGGCCGACTGGCGGCCAATGGATCGGCGCTGCGCTTCGACCGGAGCCGGATGACGGTGACGGCGCCGGATGGTTTCGCCCGGCTCTTTCCGGCAACGGGCGGGGCGCTTTACGGCATGGCCTCGCACGGATGGGCAGCCTCCTTCCGGCGGCCCGCGGCCCGGACGGCGCTGAAGGGCCTCTATCTCGCGGGGGGCAGCATTCATCCGGGGCCGGGCGTACCGATGGCGGCTCTCTCGGGCAAGATCGCCGCAGCGAGCCTGATGGCGGATCGCCGTTCGGACGGCTGGTCCCGCCCGGTGGCTATCAATGGTGGTACGCCGATGCGGTCAGCGACTGCGGCGCCTTCGCCGCTACAGTAATTGCCTTCGTCGGCTCGGTCTTTTCGCCCTATTATCACTGGTCGGGCCGCGGGCGTCCCGAGAACCACGTGGCCTTCAACGTCGCACTCTACACGCCGCATGGAAGTTTCTGGGCGATGACGGAGCGTGGCGCCGCGGCGCTCGATGTTTGCGACAATGCGATCGGCATCGGCGCGAGCCGGATGGTACTGGACGCGGATGGAGCGCTTTCGATCCATTTCGATGAGATCGCCCTGCCCTGGCCCGGCCAGCGTCTCCTGCCCCGCCGCATCGCCGGCAGCATGAGGATTGCGCCGCAGGCCGGAGCCGGGCCTGTCGTCGCGCTGGATGGCGCGGGTGAGCATCTATGGGCGCCGCGCATTCCGGCCGGCCGCGCCGCGATCGTTTCCGACGTTCTGCCGGGCGGCGGCTGGGAGGGGCATGGCTATCATGACTGGAATTTCGGCCGTCGCCCGCTTGAACGCGATTTCACCGGGTGGGACTGGGCGCGCGGCCGTGTCCAGGAAACCGGAGAAACGCTGATTGTCTACGATGCCCGCCTGATGGATGGGACGCGGCGTGCTTTCGGTCTGCGCCAGTCGATCGAGAGGGTCGGCTGCGTGCCGGAGGTCTTTTCCCTCGCGCCCGGAAGGGAGCTGCCGCGCGGCTTCTGGGGTGTGTCAGGGACCGTTGCCTGTGATCCCGGCACTTGGCCAAGGGTACAGCGCCGGTTGGAGGACACGCCCTTCTATACGCGTTCGCTGGTGGATGTCGTTCTTGCGGGACGCAGTGTGAGTCTGATGCATGAAACCCTCGACTGTCGCCGACTTGCCCATCCCCTGGTTCGGCTGATGCTGCCTTTCCGCATGCCGCGAAGAGGACGCTAGAGGACTTTCCTTAAGTGGCTGATCGCGAAACGACCGTGCCTTAGCCCTTCTCGTCCTCATCCGGTGTCTTGTCTTGCGGCTTGCGATCGTCGTAGCGGGCAAGGTCGCGCTTCTGCCAGATGTAGAAGGCCAGGACGAGACTGAAGACGAAGAGGGCTTCGATCAGGCCAAAGTAATTCTCATACATGGCCGGATGCCCCCTCCGCGATCCCCTTTGTCGATGGCCGCCGGATCGGCCGCCGGTTCGCGTGCGCCCGACGTTCGAGGTCGAGCAGCAGGGTTGCAAAGCGGTCAAGGCCACCTTCGCCGGCCGTTGGCAGTGAGCTGCTAGCGACGGCGTGGCCGGCAGCTGCCTGAACGAGGGATTGGACGGAGGGATCGGGCGGCGCAAGCCGGGCGGCGGCCATGAAGCCCTCCGACAAGGCAACGGGCCGGCGCGCGGCGAGCATGATGGCGAGCTTGCGGGGCAGCGAGGTGCGGGCGCGGCGCGTCAGGCTGTCATGGCCGGCAAGCGCGATCTCGCGGCCGATCTCGCGATAGGTGAGCGCTGCGGTGCGGATCGCGTGGCGGCAATCGGCCGGCAGGGCGGCGATGCCGGCATGGGCGAGCGCATAATGCTGGTCGGCCTCGCGCAACAGGCGGGCCACCACCCCGCCGATCTCGGGCGTGAAACGCGGCGCGGCGCGCAGGGCGGCGATATCGACGCCCGCCTCCGTCAGCCAGTCTTCCGGCAGGTAGAGCCGGCCGTTGGCGAGATCTTCGCCGACATCGCGGGCGATATTGGTTAGCTGCATGGCAAGGCCGAGATCGGCGGCGCGCGCCAGTGCCCAGGGCTCGTTCGTCTGCATCACCAGCGCCATCATGATGCCGACGCTCGATGCAACACCGGCGGCATAATCCTTGACCTCGGCAATCGTCCGATAGCGCCGCTCGGTCATGTCCATCTCGAAGCCATCGAGCAGCGCCACCGGCACAGCCTTCGGTATCCCGTGCGTTTCCACCAGCCGCGCAAATGCGCGGTCGCAGGCGTGATCGGAGGGCGTACCGGCATAGAGGCGGTCGAGCCGCTCGCGCAGCCGTTCCAGCACATCGGCCCGCCGCCCGCGCGCATCCACGGCATCGTCCGAATGGCGGCAGAAGGCATAGAGCGCATGCGCCGCCTGCCGCGTATCGCGTGGCAGCAGAAGCGAGGCGATGTGGAAGGATTTGGAGCCGCGCCGAATGGAGGCCGTGCAGCGGTCGAGGTCCATGCCGGCACCGCTGAAGCCGTAATTGAGCGCTGCCGGGCGATAGATGGCGGAGGCAGGCGCTGACGTCACGATGTCGCTCATGCGTTCGCCCTCCCCGCCTTAAATACGGATGGATCCGGCACGAGGCCTGCAACAATACGGGCCGAGCAGATGACACCCGGCAGGCCTGCGCCCGGATGGGTGCCGGCGCCGCAGAGATAGAGATTGTCGAGCTCTTCCGACTGGTTGTGCGGGCGAAACCAGGCGCTTTGCAGAAGCTTCGGCTCCAGCGCGAAGGCTGCTCCCTGGAACGAATGCAGCCGGTCGCGGAAATCGATAGGGGTCGCGATGCGCGAGGAGACGATATGGTGGCCGAGATCCGGCAGGACGGTTTCCTCCAGCCGCCGCTCGATCCGCCGGCGGTAGATTTCCGCCTCGCTTGCCCAGTCGGCCTTGCCGGCGAGATTGGGCACGGGGCTCAGCACGTAGAAACTGTCTGAGCCGGGCGGCGCGACAGAGGGGTCCACGGCGCTTGGACGGTGCAGATAGAGGCTGAAGTCGCCGGCCAGATTCTTGCGGTGAAAGATATCGTCAAGCAGGCCGCGATAGCGTGGGCCGAAGATCATCGAATGGTGATGGACATTGTCATAGCGGCGGTCGGTGCCGAAGTACCAGACGAAGAGGCCCATGGAGTAATCGCCACGGCCGATCTTCCGATCCGTCCAGCGCTTGCGCGGAAGATGTGCCAGGAGTTTTCCGTAGGTGGTGGCGGGATCGGCGTTGGAAATGACGATGTCGGCCGACATCGTCTCGCCGGAGGCAAGCCGCACGCCGGTCGCCCGCCGCCCTTGCGTGAGGATCGTCTCGACGGTCTCGCCGAGCCGTATCGTGCCGCCATTGCGCCGCACGAGGCCGGCAATGCCGGCGACCAGCGCATTGGTGCCGCCCATGGCGTAATGCACGCCATGTTTGCTCTCCAGATGCGCGATGAGGCAGTAGAAGGATGTTGCCGAAAAGGGATTGCCGCCGATCAGCAGTGGATGGAAGGAAAACAGCGTGCGCAGCTTTTCATGCCGGAAGTGCCGCGCCACGACCGAATGGACGGACCGGTAGCCGCCGAGCTTCACCAGCCCGAGAAGCGCCTTCGCCGTGAAGGCGAGACTGTGGAAAGGCTTGTCGGCCATCTGCTCGAACGCGACTTCGTAGATGCGCCGGCTTTCCTCCATGAAGCCGCGATAGCCGGCAACGCCATTGTCGGGGTCAATGCGTGCCACTTCCGCTTCCATTGCAGTGCGGTTGCCCGAATAGTCGAACCATGTGCCATCATCGAAGCGCACGCGGTAGAAGGGTAGGCAGGGCCTGAGATCGACATCCTCGGAAAAGGTGGCGCCGCAATCCTTCCAGAGGGCTTCGAACAGCCAGGGCGCGGTGACGATCGTCGGGCCGGCATCGAAGACGAACCCGTCCTGCCGATGGGCGTAGGCCCGGCCGCCCGGCGCATCGAGCGGATCGATGACGGTCACGCGATAGCCGCGAGCGGCGAGCAGGGCTGCGGCAGAGAGACCGCCGACGCCGGCACCGATGACAACCGCATGCGGACGGGCCGGGTCGTGCCCGACCGTTTCGGCAAGGGGAAGGCGCTGCGCCACCGTCATGCTGCATCCGCCCCGGCCGGGCGCTCGCTGTCGAGCGCGGTTTCGATCATCCGGCAAACCGTCTCGGCTGCCGTCTCATGCACGAGATGCCCGCCTGACGGCATGCGCATCAATCGTCCGCGCGGCGCAAGACCTGCGGCATGCGCGGAGTTGGCAGCCGGAACCATGGGGTCATCCTCGGCGGCAATCAGGGTGAGCGGCGCGCGAAAGGCGGTCAGCAGACGATCGAAGCGCTGCAGATCCCAGGAGGCCATCATGCCAAGCGCCCCGCGCACATGACCTGAGGACGTCAGCAGCCGGCGATAGAGTGCCGCGCCGCCGGGGTCGATCGCCGATCCCGTCGCGGCCAGAAGATTGCCGCCGAGCGGCGTGGCGCGCGCCAGAAGGGCGAACATCCGCGCCGAGATCCCGCTGGAAAACAGGGCCTTCGCCATCGGAGAAAACAGCCGATCGCCACGGATGGGGAGGAACGCGCCGTTGATGCCGATGACGGCGGGTGTGGGGTTTCCGTGTGTGGGCTGGCCGGATGTGGCCGCGCTGCCCTCACGCGCCGAAATCGCGCTGGCGAGCGAGACGGCGATGGCAGCCCCGGCCGAGTGGCCGATGATTGCAGCGGGCACCACGCCGGGGATGGCGAGCAGCGCGAGGAGGGCCGCCGTCATGCCCGGCAGAGAGAGATCGGCCGTGCCGGTCTGTGGCCGGGTGAAGCCGTGGCAGGGCAGATCCGGCACCAGAAGCCGGTAGCGTCTGGCAAGGATCGGCAGCACATGCCGCCACGAATGGCTGGATGCGCCGGTGCCGTGCAGCAGCAGGAGAACGGGTGCGGCTTCGGGGCCGGCGATCTGGATATGGAAGGACAGCCCGCCCGCCTCGACGAAGCGGCTGATGTCGCGATGCGGCCAGTCCCGACCGTCCGTCGTCCAGTCGAGCCAGCGATCGGCGGGAGCGAGGCGCGCGCTCATGGCCGTGCGCCTGTCATGGCGGTGTTGACGAGGGCGGAGAGGCTGGCCGCCGCGGACTGGCGCAGCACATGCAGCTCGGCCCCCAGCTGGCCGGCAAGGGTTGCGACCGCCGGGCGCGGCCGGCGTGCAATGTCCACGCAGATCGTCGTGAGAGCCTCGGCGCGATAATGCCGGGCGATGTCCTCCGCCTGCCGGGCCGCGAGCGGGCGGTCTGCCTCGCCGCCAAGTGCGACATTGCCCGCCCCGTCGGTCAGCACCACCACCAGCGGCGTGTTGCCCCGGCGGCGCACCGACAGCGCCAGTTCGAGCCCCATTTTTAGCCCCGCCGCCAGCGGTGTCGGCCCGCCACCGGGAAGGGCGGACAGGCGGCGCTTGGCGGCGGCGAGCGAGCGGGTCGGCGGCAGGAGCAGGTCAGCACCTTCGGCGCGGAAGGCGATCAGCGCCACCTCGTCGCGGCGCACATAGCAGCGCGCCAGCAGCTGCTCGATCGCGCCCTTGGTTTCGCCGAGGCGATCGAGCGCGGTGGAGCCGGACGCATCGACCACGAAGATCGCGGTGGAGGGGCTGGCATGCCTACGGCGATGATAGCGGAAATCGGATTTGCGCAGATTGGGGCGTTGCCGGCCGAGCTCTTCGTTGCTGGCCAGCGGAGATGATGGCGCGGCAGCCCGCAGCCGCTGCCAGGGTGCTGCGGCGCGCAGCGTCGCGGCGATATCCGGCCGCGCGTCGGGAAACGGCGCTGTCGCCCCTGTCGTATAGGGACGGCCGCGCCGGGCCTTGCGCATCTCCGCGCCCGCCTTGCCGGCGCGTTTGGCCTGCCGTGACGCCCGTTCGGAGACGACGAGCGAGAGGCCGTCTATGGTTCCTTGCGCAACCGCGGCTTCGAGCAGGCTCAACGGATCGGCAGGTGCGGCCGGCGGGCGTGCCTGCGGCGGTTCGGCCGTGTCCGGGGAAGGCGGCGGCTCGTGGTCAGGCGGCGACGAGCCATCTGGGACAGCATTGGAGTGGGGCGGTGGCGGAGCGGTCTCGCCGGGCGGCTCGGCGGAGAGCAGGCGGATACCGAGGCAGAGCCGCAGCGCCGTCACCGCATCCTCCGGCCGCACCTGCCGGCGCCCGGCGAGCGCAGCAAGAATGCGGCTGACGGTGAAGAGCTGGAAATGGGCGCGGGCCGAGCGATGGCCGGCGGAAACCGCCAGCGCCAGCATCTGCTCCAGGAGCCCGTTCTTGATGCCGACGGCCTGCCACTCGCAAGCGGTTCGGTGGCCACGCGGCGACGGTGCGGGACGGGTGGCCGACAGCGGGATGCCATCGAGGCTGACATGCAGCGCCAGCCGTTCGGTGAGCACGGCTGGCGGGGCGTCGTCCGTCTCCGCGGCTTCGTCGAGGGCGAGCACGGTGACCGTCCGGTCATCCAGACCGCCAGCCAGCGCCGCAGCCGCGCCGGGTTCCAGCCGTTCGGCCATGGGCACGACCAGAATGCCGCCTCGGCAGGTGTCGAGAAGACCGTCCTGCAGCATCGGCCGTCCAAGCCGCGCCGTGGCGGCGAGGTCGAGACGGGCAAACAGGGCATCGCTGCCGCTGCCCGGCGGAAAACGACGGACCGGCAGGCCGGGGCCGAAAGCGGCCATCAGGCGATCGATGAAGGCATCGCGCACGCCGCTTGCACGGGCCGTGAGCCAGAGACCACCCAGCGCGCCGCGTCCGGCCGAGAGCACGGCAATGGCGAGCAGCGCATCCGACCAGCGCTCTTCGCCACTTGCCTGCATGGCCGCCTGGAACGCGCCGCGGGCGCCGACATCATCCATGGGCGTGGACCGTGTCGAGTGCGGCGAGTGCGCGCTCGATGCGCGGCGCGCTGCCGGCATCGTCGAGCGGATCCCGGCGAAGACGGTGGCAGAGCACCATCGGCGCGATCTCCTCGACATCGGCCCAGCTCACCGCCTCGCGGCCGTCGAGGGCCGCGGCGGCACGGGTGGCGCGCATCAGCGTCAGCTCGCCGCGCATGCCGTCGATGCCGAGACGCATGCACAGCTGCGACATGCGGGTGAGAATAACGTCGGAGATGACGACGCTGCGCAGCAGCGACCGTGCCGACACGACGCTCTTGCGGATCGCCGCTTCCTTGCGGGCCCAGCTGTCGGCAAAGGCCTGCGGATCGGTCTCGAAGGCATCGCGCCTGCGGATCACCTCGATGCGCTGCTGGAGATTGTCGAGCGTGCGGATGTCGACGGCGAGCCCGAAACGATCGAGAAGCTGCGGGCGCAGGTCTCCTTCCTCCGGATTGCCGCTGCCGACCAGCACGAAACGGGCCGCATGGCGCACACTCAGGCCCTCGCGCTCCACCACATTGACGCCGGATGCCGCCGCATCCAGGAGCAGGTCTACGAGATGGTCTTCGAGAAGATTGACCTCATCCACATAGAGAAAGCCGCGATTGGCGGCGGCAAGCAGGCCCGGCTCGAAGCGCTTTTCGCCCGAGATCAGCGCCGTCTCGATATCCAGCGCGCCACAGACCCGGTCCTCGGTGGCGCCGAGCGGCAGGTCCACCATGGGGGCCGGCACCGCGACGACCTTCAGCTTGCGCTGCGCACCCGGCGCCGAACAGACGGGACAGGCCGCCTGCGGCTCGTCCGGCAGGCAATGATAGCGGCATCCCTGCCGCGTCTCGATGGACGGCAGCAGGGCTGCGAGCGCCCGGACCGCGGTCGATTTTCCCGTGCCGCGATCCCCGAAGATCAGCACCCCGCCCAGAAGCGGTTCCACCGCCGCCATGAGCAGCGCCTTCTTCATGTCCTCCTGCCCGACGATCGCGGAGAAGGGAAAGGGCTTCAGCATGGGCCAGACCTCGGTTGAGAAGTGTCAACATACATTGACACCTCTTCGCGGTCTTTTGAAGGGGCAAGTTAAGATTTGTTGACAGATCCGAAGGGCCGCCCGGCCGCCCTTCGCGGAGATTTCGCCTCAGAGCGAAAATTCGTTGGCGAGTGTCACGTGGTGGTGGATGCGGCCGACGAAGAATTCGGAGAGCACGGCTTCGGTCGCGGCGCGCGCTTCGGTTCTGACGGGGCTCGCCAGTGCTTCCTCGACGGCGGTGAGGTCGGGGTAGTTGATTGCGAGGATCATCGGATATTCCGGCGCGCCATCGTCACGGGCCTCGGCGAAGGAGACGCGGACATCGGTCGCCTTTGGAAACTGCTTCCACTTCGGCAGGATGCGGTCCATCACCGCCTTGCGGAAAGCGTCCGTTTGGCCCTCTTTCACGGTGCCTTCGAAGAGTGCGTAGCGGGTGATCATGAGAAGTGCTCCTTGTTCGGTCCCCGGAAGAATTCCATCAGTGCCGCCTGGTCCTCGCCACCGAGGCCGGCGGCCGTCAGCATGCGGTGGATTTCGGCGCAGGCCGCCGTCAGCGGCATGGCGGTGTTGGTGCGGCGCGCCAGATCCTGCGCGCCGTTCAGGTCCTTCACCATGTTGTCGATGCGGCCCGTGCGGCGGTAATCCTTCGTCACGAAGCGCGGCATGTATTCCTGAAGGATGGCGCTGTCGGCGCGTCCGCCTTTCAATGCCTGGGGAATCTTGGCGGCATCGACGCCGGCATCGAGCGCCAGCTGCGTGGCTTCCGCGACGGCGAGGAAGCCGAGGCCGCAGAGTACCTGGTTGATCAGCTTCGTCGTCTGCCCCGCGCCGACCGGCCCCATATGGGTGTAGTTGCTGGCGACGTGGCGGAGCACCGTATGGGCATCCGCGACATCCTCGGACGCGCCCCCGGCCATGAGTGTGAGCTGGCCGACCAGCGCCTTCGGTGCACCGCCCGAGAGCGGGCTGTCCACCCAGCGCAATCCGTGAGCGGCAGCGTCAGCCGCCAGTTCCTTCGTCGCATCGGGATCGATGGACGACATGTCGATGATGAGTGTTCCTGCCTTGGCACCGGCCGCCACGCCACCGTCGCCGAACACGGCCTTGCGGACGATGGCCGGGGCATTGAGGCTGAGGATGACATAGTCGCTCGCCGCTGCCGCTTCGGCCGCAGACGTCGCCTCATGGGCGCCCTTCTCGACCAGAACGGCGCGTTTGGCCGGGTCTGGATCGAAGACCGTCAGGTGATTGCCGGTTTCGGCAAGGCGGGTGCCGATGGCGCCCCCCATGGCGCCGGCGCCGATCAGCGCGACCCTGTTTGTCATGACTGTCTCTCCTGAAGGCGGGCAGCGATCGTCGCGACGATCGTGTCCAGGGGCGCGTCGATATCGACGGTGATGGCGTTTTCGTCGACGCCCGGCGGTTCGAGCGTTGCGAACTGGCTGTCGATCAGGCTGGTCGGCATGAAATGGCCGGTGCGCGCACCCATGCGGCGGGCGATGAGCTCCCGGCTTCCCGACAGATGCACGAAGGTCACGGGCGCGTCGGCCTCGGCACGGATCAGGTCGCGGTAGGCGCGTTTCAGCGCCGAGCAGCCGAGAAGGAGGTCGCCATGCGTCGCGCCAAGCCGGCGCCCGACCAGCGTCAGCCAGGGCCAGCGGTCGGCATCCTCAAGCGGTTCGCCGCGGCGCATCTTCTCGATATTGGCCTGCGGATGCAGGTCGTCGCCATCGACATAGGTGGCGCCAAGGCGTGTCGCGAGCGCCGCGCCGACGGCGGACTTGCCGCAGCCGGCGACGCCCATCAGCACCACCCGCAGGATGGAAGGGGAGGCCGTCATCAGAGCGAAGCCGTGATGCCGCCATCGACGAACAGCACATGGCCGTTGACGAAGGAGGATGCGCCCGACGCCAGGAAGATGCAGGCGCCGACGAGTTCGTCGACATTGCCCCAGCGCCCGGCCGGCGTGCGCTTCTCCAGCCAGGTGGTGAAGGCCGGATCGGAAACCAGCGCCGCATTCAGGGGCGTGTCGAAATAGCCGGGTGCGATGGCGTTGCATTGCAGTCCGTATTTCGCCCAGTCGGTCGCCATGCCCTTGGTGAGGTTGGCGACCGCACCCTTGGTGGCGGTATAGGGCGCGATGCCGGGGCGCGCGAGTGCCGTCTGGACACTTGCGATGTTGATGATCTTGCCGGCGCCACGCGCGATCATGTGGCGGGCGACGGCCTGACCGACATTGAAGACGCTGGAGACATTGGTGCGCATCAGCCGCTCGAAGGCATCGGCCGGGAAATCCTCGAGCGGCGTGCGGTGCTGCATGCCGGCATTGTTGACGAGGATGTCGATGGCGCCGATCTCGGCCTCGAAGCGGTCGACGGCGGCGCGGGCGGCGGCGTGGTCGGTTGCGTCGAAGGCAAGCGTATGGGCTGCGCCGATTTCGGCTGCCGCGGCAGCAAGCTTTGCTTCATCGCGACCGTTGAGGATGATCTCGGCGCCGGCAGCCGCCATGCCCTTGGCGAGTGCCAGGCCGATGCCCTGCGAGGAGCCTGTGACGAGCGCGCGTTTGCCGGTGAGGTCGAAGAGGGTGATGCTCATTGTATCAAGTCTCTGTTGGTCGGAACTGCGAACTTAGAGCGTTCGGCAGCTTCAGGCGAAGGCGATCTGCGTCTTCATCGATTGTGTCTTGTCCGACGCGATCTCGAAGGCGCGGTGCGCTTCGGTGAGCGGCAGCGTGTGGGTGATCAGCGGTTTCACGTCGATCAGGCCGCCCTGCATCAGCTTCACGGCCACGGCGAATTCCTCGTGGAAGCGGAAGGAGCCGCGCAGGTCGAGTTCCTTGGCGGTGATCGCCATCATCGGAAGCGTCATCTCGCCACCAAGGCCAAGCTGGACGATGACGCCGCGCGGCTTCAGCGCCTGTATGCCCGCCACGAGCGCGGGCTGGGCGCCGGAGCATTCGTAGAGCACGTCGAACGTGCCCTTGTTGGCGGCGTAGGGCGCAAGACCGTCCCGGTCCTTCGAAAGGTCGATCGTGTGATCGGCGCCGACAGCGCGCGCAAAGCCGAGCGCGCGCTCAGACAGATCGGCCGCGACGATCTCGGCTGCTCCTGCCCGGCGGGCCGCGAGAATCGAGAGCGTGCCGATCGGGCCGCAGCCGGTGACGAGCACGCGCTTGCCCAGCATCTCGCCGGCGCGGCGCGTGGCGTGCAGCGTGACCGAAAGCGGTTCGGCCATGGCCGCCTCGCCCGCCGAGAGGCCCTCGGCCTTCACGCACTGGCTCGCCCTGGCGACAAGCCGTTCGCGAAAGGCGCCCTGGATGTGCGGGAAGGGCATGGCCGAGCCGTAGAAGCGCATGTTGAAGCAATGGTTCGGCAGGCCCTTCAGGCAGTAGTCGCAAGCGCCGCAGGGGCGCGAGGGCGAGACGGCGACGAGATCGCCGATGGCGAGATCCGAGACCCCCTCCCCCAGCGCCGCGACATGGCCGGCGACCTCGTGTCCCAAGATCATCGGTTCCTTCAGCCGCACCGTGCCGAAACCGCCGTGATTGTAATAATGCAGGTCCGAGCCGCAGATGCCGCCGGCGGCAAGGCGGATCTCCACCTCGCCCGGCCCCGGCGGTTCCGCCGGGCGATCTTCGAGGCGCAGATCCTTGGCGGCGTGGATGACGATCGTCTTCATCGCGAAATCCTTAGAGAACCGGCGTCGGCAGCGGCTGGCCTGCGAAATGGGCGGAGAGATTGTCGAAGACGAGCTTGCCCATCGCCTTGCGGGTCTCCACCGTGCCGGATGCCATGTGCGGCTGCAAAAGCACGTTGTCGAGCGCAAGGAAGCGCGGATTGAGCTTCGGTTCGCCCTCGAAGACATCGAGGGCGGCCGAGCCGAGCGCCTTCGTTTCCAGGGCGTCCAGCAGCGCCTCCTCGTCGATGTTGGAGGCGCGGGAAATGTTGATCAGCATCCCCTCCGGCCCGAGCGCGGCGATTACTTCGCGGCCGACGATGTGGCGTGTGGCGGCCGACGCCGCGAGCGTAACGAAGAGGAAGTCGCTCTCCGCGGCCAGTGCGACCGGGTCTGCGATGAAGCGCCAGTCGCTCGCGAAGTCCTTCGGTCCCGTGTCGCTATAGGCGATCTGCATGTCAAAGCCGACCAGGCGGCGCGCGACCTCGTAGCCGATGCGGCCGAGGCCGAGAATGCCGACGCGCTTGCCATGAACGCGGCTCTTCAGCGGATAGAGGCCCTGGCTTGCCCAGTTGCCGCTCTTCACCCAGGCTTCACCGCCGATCATGCCGCGCGCCTGCGCCAGCATCATCGCGACGCCGAGGTCGGCGACATCCTTGGTGAGCACGTCCGGCGTATTGGTGACGCGGATACCGCGCTCCTTTGCCGCGACAAGATCAACGGCATCATAGCCGACGCCGTAGACGGAGATGACCTCGAGCTTTGGCAGGGCCTCGATCATCACCCGGCTGGCACCGAGTTCGCCGCGGGTCGCGATCCCCCGGATATTGGCACCACGCTCGGCCAGAAAGGCCGCCTTGTTTGCCGCTTCGAAGTAGCGATGCATGGTGAAATGCGCGTTCAGGCGCTCCTCGTCCCAGGCGGGATAGGGGCCGACCTGCAGAATGTCGATCGGGGTCGCCGGTGTGGGGATCGGGTCGGTCATGGCGTTTCCTCGTGTCTCTTCGGGCCTCTCCATGCCGTGACGGCATTTGGGCCTTGCCTGTTCGTGTTATCGATAACATATTCAGCTTCGGATTTTTGTCCATCCCCTTTTTGCACGCCAAATTTCGCTTCAAATGGGGGTCTTGACAGCCATGTTATCGATACCATATCGTCACATCATCAAGCTTTGGGAGGAGCGGTCAGGATGGAGAAGCTACTGGAGTTTCGTGCCGTCTCGAAGGAATTCGGGGGCACCAAGGCGCTCACTAGCGTCTCGCTCGATCTCCATCGCGGCGAGATCCTCGCCCTGCTCGGCGAGAACGGTGCGGGCAAGTCAACCCTCATCAAGACGCTCGCCGGCATCTACCGCCCAGACGGCGGCGACATTCTCTTTCGCGGCCAGCCTTACCAGCATCGTCCGCCGAAGCCGAACGAGCGTCAATCGGTCGCCTTCATCCACCAGGACCTCGGTCTCATCGAATGGATGACGGTCGCCGAGAATGTCGGCCTGGCGCAGGGCTTTTCCATGCGCAACAAGCTGATCGACTGGAACGGCACGGCGCGGCGCACGGCCGAAGCCCTCAAGTTGGTCGGCTGCGATTTCGACCCCTCCACCCGGGTCCAGAGCCTGACGCGCACGGAAAAGTCGCTGGTCGCAATCGCCCGCGCGCTTGCCGTGGAAGCCGACGTGCTGGTTCTGGACGAGCCGACGGCCTCGCTGCCGGCTGACGAGGTCGAGCGCCTCTTTGCCGCCATTCGCCCGCTGAAGGAGCGTGGCGTGGCGATGATCTATGTCTCTCACCGGCTGGACGAAATCTTCCGCATCGCCGACCGTGTCGCCGTGCTGCGTGACGGACATCTGGTCGGCGAAACGCCGGTCAAAGACACCAATCCGGGCGAACTGATCCGCATGATCGTCGGCCGCAAGGCAGACCAGCTCTTCGCCAAGGCCGAGACCCGCCCCGGCGAGACGCTGGTGACGGTCAAGAACCTCGCCTGCCGGGGCGCCGGCCCGGTCTCCTTCGAACTCCGCAAGGGTGAGCTTCTGGGCCTTGTCGGCCTGCGCGGCGCCGGACAGGAACTGGTCGGCCGCGCGCTGTTTGGCGCCGAACCCGCCTCTGGCGACGTGACGGTACGCGGCAGCCGGCCCAACCTGGCAAGCCCCGAGACGGCCATTGCCTCCGGCATCGGACTGATTGCCCGCGACCGCACGGAGGAATCCGTCGCCATGTCTCTGTCGCTTCGGGAAAACACCTTCCTCAACCCCGGCGCCTCCGGGCGCGGGCTTGCAGCCTTCCTCTCGCCGTCGAAGGAATCCGATCAGGCCTTCGAGATCGGCCGCAAGGTGGGCCTCAGGCCCAACGACCAGGCGCTGGCGATCGAGGCCCTGTCGGGCGGCAACCAGCAGAAGGTCGTCGTCGGCCGCTGGCTGGCGACGGGGCGCAAGCTTCTCATCTGCGAAGACCCGACGGCCGGCGTCGATGTCGGCGCCAAGGCCGACATCTACCGCCTGATCGCCTCGGCCGTCGAGGAAGGTCTCGCCGTTCTCGTGATCTCCACCGACTTCGAGGAGATCGCGCATATCTGCCATCGGGCTCTTGTCTTCTCGCGCGGACAGATCGTGCGCGAGCTGACCGGTGCCGACCTCACAACATCCGCTGTCATCGCGGCAGCCTCCGCCTCCGAGGCGGCCTGATTTCCGGAGAACGCCGATGCAATCCATCCAGTCCAACGCGCTCGAGCCGACGCCCGCGGAAATGCGCGGTCTTTCCACCGGCGACAAGATCAAGCGCCTCGTGCCGGTCTACGGCCTCGTGATCCTGACCGCGCTGCTGATCGTCGTCTTCTCGGTCCTGCTGCCGGATACGTTCCCGACGGTGCTCAACCTGCGCTCGATCATCGCCAACAAGACGATCATCGCCATCCTGTCGCTGGCCGCCATGATCCCCATGGCCTGCGGGCGCATCGACCTGACGATCGGCTACGGCATCGTTCTCTGGCACATTCTCGCCATCAGCCTTCAGACCATGTACGGCCTGCCATGGCCCTTCGCGGTGGCGATCGTCATCCTGCTCGGCGCCATGACGGGCGTCTTGAACGGCCTACTGGTCGAGGTCGCCAAGATCGACAGCTTCATCGCCACGCTCGGCACCGGAACGGTGATCTATGCGCTGGCGCTGTGGCACACGGGCGGCCGTCAGGTCGTCGGTGTCCTGCCGGATGGCTTCCTGGCGCTCAACGGCACCATGGTCTTCGGCCTGCCGATCACCGGCTTCTATGTGCTCGCGCTGGCCATCGTCATGTGGATCGTGCTCGAATACCTGCCGATCGGCCGCTACGTCTATGCGATCGGCGCCAATCCGAAGGCGGCAGCGCTGAACGGCATCCCGGTCCGCAAATTCGTCATCGCAGCCTTCATCGCCTCCGGCACGCTCTCGGCCATTGCCGGCGTGCTGCTCGCCTCGCGGCTGCGCATCGGCCAGGCCAGTGTCGGCCTTGAATATCTGCTGCCGGCGCTCGTCGGTGCCTTCCTCGGCTCCACCACCATCAAGCCCGGCCGCGTCAATGTCTGGGGCACGATGATCGGCGTCATCATTCTGGCCGTCGGCATTGCCGGCATCCAGCAGATCGGCGGCTCCTTCTTCGTGGAACCGCTCTTCAACGGCGTCACGCTGCTCGTCGCCATCGGCATCGCCGGCTATGCCCAGCGCCGCCGGGGTGCCGCCGGCGCCATCAAGCCCAAGGGCGCGCCCGACAAGACGCCCGACACCGCAAAGACCTGACAGAACAGATCCGATTGCCTGATTTCACGTCCAAAGGGAGGACCACCATGAAACGCAGACATTTCCTCGCAGCGTCCGTCGCCGTTCTCGGCATGGCCATTGCAGCCCCCGCCTTCGCCGATGCCATGGCCGATGCCAAGGCCGTCGTCGCCAAATATGCCAGCAAGGTCGAGAAGTGGGATGGCCCCACCTCCGGTCCGAAGGCGGTTGACGGCAAGAGCGTCGTTGTCGTTGCCGCCGACATGAAGAATGGTGGCATCCTCGGCGTGGTCAACGGCATCCAGGAAGCCGCCGCCGCCATCGGCTGGACCGTGACCGTACTCGACAGCGCCGGCTCCATCGAGGGCCGCACGGCTGCCTTCGGCCAGGCGCTGACCCTGAAGCCCGGCGGCATCATCATCGCCGGCTTCGACGCCGTCGAGCAGAAGCCGGCCATGGAAGAGGCCAAGAAGGCGAATATCCCGATGGTCGCATGGCACGCGGCCCCGGCTGTCGGCCCGGTCGCCGATGTCGGCGTCTTCGCCAACGTGACGACGGATGCGATGGAAGTCTCCAAGGCCGCCGCCGACTACGCCTTCGTGGATGCCGGCGGCAAGCCGGGCGTGGTGATCTTCACCGACTCCACCTATGCGATCGCGATCGCCAAGGCCGACAAGATGAAGGCCGAGATCGAGGCGCTGGGCGGCACGGTGCTCGAATATGTCGACACGCCGATCGCCGAAACCTCGCAGCGCATGCCGCAGCTGACGACGACGCTTCTGCAGAAGTATGGTGAGAAGTGGACGCACTCGCTGGCGATCAACGACATCTACTTCGACTTCATGGGCCCGTCGCTCGCTGCGGCCGGCATTGCCGGCGATGGCGCGCCGAAGAGTGTTGCTGCTGGCGACGGCTCGGAAAGCGCCTACCAGCGCATCCGCGCCAAGCAGTACCAGTCCGTCACCGTGGCCGAGCCGCTGAACCTGCAGGGCTGGCAGCTGGTGGATGAGCTGAACCGTGCTTTCGCCGGCCAGCCGTGGTCGGGCTACGTCTCGCCGCTGCACGTCGTCACCGTCGACAATGTCGAATTCGACGGCGGTCCGAAGAACACCTTCGACCCGGATAACGGCTACCGCGACGAATACAAGAAGATCTGGGGCAAGTAAGGCCTTAGTGACGGCCGGGGTTGCTTCGCTCACCCCGGCCTTTCCGGTTGACAGGAACACCGGTGATCTTGCCGGGTTTGGCGCGGGCGCTAAGGTCGCGCTGATGATGACGGGCATGAGAAGGAGTTGCGCATGTCGTTTTTCGAGGCTGAAGACAAGATCTTCTCCACATTCGTTCTCGGCAATGCGCCGCTGAAGACGCTCGTCACTGGCTTCGACTGGGTCGAGGGCCCCGTCTGGTTCGGTGATCACGACTGCCTGCTGTTTTCCGACATTCCCAACAACCGCATCTATCGCTGGAGCCCGACGACCGGGCTCAGCACCTTCCGCGAACCGTCGAATTTCTCCAACGGCCATACGCGCGACCGCGAGGGCCGGCTGGTCAGCTGCGAGCACGGCCTGCGCCGCGTGACGCGCACCGAGCATGACGGGTCCATCACCGTGATTGCCGATCGCTTCGAGGGCAAGCGCCTGAATTCGCCGAATGACGTGATCGTCGCCTCCGATGGCGCCATCTGGTTTTCCGATCCGCATTACGGCATCGCCACCGATTACGAGGGTACGAAGAGCGCGCAGGAACTGCCCTGCAACGTCTACCGCGTCGATGGCGCGACCGGCGAGATCCGCGCCGTACTCACCGATTTCAACTGCCCGAACGGCCTGTGCTTTAGCCCGGACGAGAAGCGTCTCTATGTCGCCGATACGGGCCGCATGTTCAGCACTGACCCGCAACACATCCGCGCCTTCGACGTCGGCGCCGACTGGAGACTTAGCGGCGGAGACATCTTCCACGTCATCGATCCCGGCTGCGCCGACGGCATGCGCGTGGACGAGGCCGGGAACCTCTGGTCTTCAGCGCGCGATGGCGTGCACTGCATCGCGCCCGATGGCCGCCGGCTCGGCAAGATCCTCGTGCCGGAGACAGTCTCCAACATCTGCTTCGGCGGGCGCGACCGGCACCGCCTGTTCATCACCGCAACCACCTCCGTCTATGCCGTCTCGCTAGCGATCCGCGGCGCGGCGCGACCGGCCTGAGGAGAGCGATCATGGCCTTTACCGAAACCTCCGCACGGCTGACCGATCAGGGCGTCATGGCGATGCTCACCGCCGCCGTGCAGTCCGCCACCGCATCCGGGCAGCCGCAATGCATCGTGATCGTCGATGCCAGCGGTGTCGTGCTCGGCTCCTTCCGCATGACGGGCTCGCGCTATCTGTCGCTGAAGAGCGCGACGGCAAAGGCGCGCACGGCCGCCTCCATCGGCGCGGCGACCCACACGCTGCCGGACCACGCCAAGGCCGCGCTGGCCGCTGCCACCGGTGGTGACGTGACCGGCCTCAAGGGGGGTCTACCGATCCGCTCCGGTGGTATTCTTCTCGGCGGCATCGGCGTGGGGTCAGGCTCCGGCGACCAGGACGAGGCGGTGGCACGCGCCGCGCTCGCCGCCATCGGAGCGGACGAGATCTGAGGGAGCGGCCGGACCGCGCTGGGGCGGTCAGGCGGGAAGCGAGGGGCGTTCATGCGCAGCGACAAGGCACCCACCATGGCGGACATCGCCCGCAAGACGGGCGTCTCCCCGATGACGGTATCGCGCGCCTTCAAACCCGGCAGCCTCGTTAACAAGGAAACCCGCGACGCCATTCTCAAGGCGGCGGACGAGCTGGGCTACGTCTTCGATTCCACAGCCTCGAACTTCCGTTCGCAGAAGACCGACTTCATCGCGGTCACCATCCCCTCGCTCAACAACGCCAACTTCGCCGATACGGTGAGCGGCCTCTCCGATACGCTGAACGCCCGCGGCTTCCAGATCCTGCTCGGCTACACCAATTATGACGTGAACGAGGAGGAACGGCTGGTCGAGCAACTGCTGCGCCGCAAGCCGCAGGCCATCGTCGTCACCGGTGGCAAACACACGCCGCGCGCCCGCCGCCTGCTCGAAAACGCCAATGTTCCGGTCATCGAGACCTGGGACATCCCGGCCGAGCCGATCGACCACTATGTGGGCTTTTCCAATGCGGGGGCCGTGCGCGGCATGGTCGATCACTTCGTCGCCGCCGGCTATCGCCGTATCGCCTTCATCGGTGGTGATGCGAGCCGGGACACGCGCGGGGGCGACCGTCGGCTCGGCTTCATCGCGGCCCTGACAGCCCATGGGCTGGATGCGACCCGGCTGATTGACGCCGGTGTTCCCCCGATTTCCATGCGGGAGGGTGCCAATGCCATGGCCCGGCTTCTGGAGGACTATCCCGATACGGAGGCGGTGATCTGCGTTTCCGACCTCTCGGCCTTCGGTGCCCTGACGGAATGCCAACGGCGTGGCATCGCCGTGCCGGACCGCATCGCCATCGGCGGCTTCGGCGACTACGAGATCGGCGGCGTCAGCGTGCCGGCCCTCACGACCATCAATGCCGATGCAAGGCGCATCGGAGAACTGACGGGGCAGATGATCCTTCAGGTCCTCGACGGCAAGCCCGACGTCAGTGACGTGATTCTCACGCCACGTCTCATCCTGCGCGAGAGCAGCCGCTGACGCTCATCGGACGAGAAGGCAAGCCCTCCCGAAATCTGGGGAGGCAGGCAGCGATGCGCCCGGCCGCGCTCCACTCGCCCGATGTGGCGAGCGCGTCTGAAACGCTTGTTTTCCATGGGATTCGTCGCGCGTTGCTCTTGCAACGGACAAGTTACGGCCGTCTGTATAGCGCCATTCATATGTAAATCGTATTTCAGTTGTATTCTAATTAGCGCATAAGTTTACGGCTGTTTAACCAGTCGGCTTAATACTGAAGATGGAAAAGCGGCGATGAAGGCTCAGTTCGCATGATGCGAACGATGAAAAGCCCGCCCTTGTGACAAGCAGCCAATCAGAATTCCGGTCTGTCGCGTGACGTGTCGCGTGCGTTGCCGAGTCTGCCATCGTCGATGGCATGCCGGCGCGTGCGGTGATCCGGCGTGTCCATCATGGCCGGCCAGCCTCCGCATCAAAGCCACTCAGGATGTCGACATGTCATCACCAGGACTGACGCATACGGCGCCGGGCGCCCTGCCCTCCCATCTGACGATCCGCCATGCCGCGGCCGCGCACGACGCGTTGCGCCAGGCCTTCGAAGCGGAAGGACCGATCGTGCTGTCGGTTCCGGAGGGCGCGGAGATCGACCTGAGCTTCCTGCAACTTGTGGAGGCGGCCCGCAAGCAGGCGGATGCCTTCCACAGGCCCATTTCCCTGGACCGCCCGGCCACGGGCAATCTTCTTGCAACCCTGGAACGTGCCGGCTTCCTCACGGAAGCCAACGCGCGCGACACCGAATTCTGGCTTCACCGGAAGGACTGAACATGACTGCCCACATCCTCACCGTCGACGATTCCGCGAGTATCCGCCTGACGACGCGTATCGCGCTGACCGGTGCCGGCTACCAGGTCACGGAAGCGGTCGATGGGCTTGACGGGCTGAACAAGGCGAAGGCCGGCAGCTACGACATGATCGTGACCGATCTCAACATGCCGAACATGAACGGCCTGCAGATGATCGAGGCGCTGCGCTCTTCGCCGGCCCATACCGGCATCCCGATCATCTTCCTGACGACAGAATCCGATGCCGAGATGAAGGCGCGTGCCAAGGCGGCCGGCGCCACCGGCTGGATCACCAAGCCCTTCGACCCCGAACAACTGGTCAAGATTGCCAAGAAAGTGCTGGGCAGATGACAAGTCTCGATCCCATCCAGGTCTTCAGGACAGAGGCGGCCGAACTCTTCGAGCAGATCGAAGCCGGCCTTCTCGACCTCCTGCACGACCTGTCCAACCAATCCCAGATCGATGCCGTGTTTCGCGGCCTGCATACGCTCAAGGGCTCCGGCGCCATGTTCGGCTTCGAGGCCCTTGCCGCATTCACGCATCACTGCGAAACGGCCTTCGACCGCGTGCGCAAGGGTGAAGTACCTGCCACCGCCGAGCTGGTTGCCTGCGTTCTGGACGCACAGGACCATATGAAGGCGCTGGTGGATACGCCGAACGGCGATCACGAGGCCGCCGGCGATGTGCTGCTTGCCAAGCTTCAGGCGGCTGTCGGCGGTCATGCCGCCAGCGGTTCGGTCGTTCCGGCCCCGCTTGCCGTGCCGGCCCCGCCTGCCGCATCGGCGAGCGCGGCCCCGGTCGCGACGGCGGACAAAGGGTTTCGCATCGTCTTCCGCCTGCCCGTCAATGCGATGGCAAACGGGACGAACCCCCTCGGCCTTCTCAACGAGCTGCAGGAGCTTGGAACCTGCACGGTCAAGGCAGACCGCTCGCGCATTCCATCCCTCGCCGATATCGAGCCGGCCGATCTCTATATCGGCTGGGAGGTCACGCTTCTGACCGACAAGGGACGCGATGCGATCGATGATGTCTTCATCTTCGTCATGGACGAGATGGAACTCAGCGTCGAGACGATTGCAGCCGCGCCTGTCGCCGCAGTCGCTCCCGTCGCAGCGGCCGCAGCCGTTGCCGCTGCGCCTGTCTCGCAGGCATCCGCCGTTCAGCCTGCCACCCCGTCGATCCCCTCCCCGGCCGCAACGCCAGCGCCGGCCTCTGCCGCTCCCGCTGATGCCAAGCATGGCAAGACGGCGGAAAACGTGCGCGTGCCCGCCGAGCGTCTGGACGAACTCATGGACCGTGTCGGCGAGTTGGTGATCGCCCAGTCGCGTCTGTCGCAGCTTGCCGGCAGCAGTGCCGATATCCAGCTGCGCTCGGTGTCGGAAGACGTGGAGCGCCTGTCGGGCGAGCTGCGCGATACGATGATGGTGCTGCGCATGGTGCCGGTCGGCAGCCTCTTCAGCCGCTTCCGCCGCCTCGTTCACGATCTCGCCCGCGAGACGGGCAAGGTCATCGAACTGGAGACGGAGGGCGAAACGACGGAGGTCGACAAGACCGTCATCGAGCGCCTGGCCGATCCGCTCGTCCATCTCGTGCGCAACTCGATCGACCATGGTCTGGAAACGCCCGAAGACCGCCTGGCGGCCGGCAAGAGCCGTACAGGCACGGTCAAGCTCGCGGCCCGCCAGTCGAGCGGCGAAGTCATCATCACCATCACCGACGATGGCCGCGGCATCAACCGCGAGCGGGTGCGCGCCAAGGCGGAGTCCTCCGGGCTCATCCAGCCCGGCCAGCAACTGATGGATCAGGAGCTGCTGCAGCTGATCTTCCAGCCGGGCTTTTCCACCGCCGCCCAGGTCACCAACCTTTCCGGCCGCGGCGTCGGCATGGATGTGGTGAAGAAGACGGTGGAGGCGCTTCGCGGCGTGATCGATGTCCGCTCCGAACCCGGCAAGGGCTCGGAAATCTCGCTGCGCATTCCGCTGACGCTTGCGATCATCGACGGCCTGCTCGTGCGGGTCGGCACCGGCTGCTACGTCATCCCGCTCTCGGCGGTCGAGGAATGCCTCGAACTCTCGGTGGAAGAGGACATGCGCTCGCGGGGCCGCAGCTTCATCTCGCTGCGCGACAGCCTCGTGCCGTTTCTCCGGCTGCGCGACCTCTTCCGCACGGGCACGGCGCCGGACCCCTTCCAGAAGGTCGTGGTGATCTCCACGGGCGATGAACGCGTCGGTCTCGTCGTCGACCAGATCATCGGCGACCACCAGACCGTGATCAAATCCATGTCCAAGCTCCACCACGACGTCGTCACCTTCTCGGGCGCGACGATTCTCGGGGACGGGTCGGTGGCGCTCATTCTCGACGTCTCCCACCTCGTCCAGGTGGGCCAGAACCAGGAGGCGCAGCTGCGGGCGGCCGGATGACAATCGTACAGAACAAACAGCAGTTCGACAGGCTCTGGAACGGCGGCGAGGAAGTGGCCGTGCTGACCTTCGGGCTATCAGGCGAAACTTTTGCCATCGAGGCCATCGTGGTGCAGGAAATTCTCGATCTCCTGCCGGAAACCAAGGTTCCGGGCGCCCGGGCCTTCGTCGGCAGCGTGATCAATTTCCGCGGCAAGGTCATTCCGCTTGCCGATATCCGCCTTGCCTTCGGCATGGAAGCGAGCGAGCCGACCATCGACAGCCGCATCGTCGTTCTCGAACTGGAGATCGAGGGCGAGACAACGCTGGTCGGCATGCGCGCCGACCGCGTCTACGAAGTCACGATGCTGCCGCGCGCGGCCAGCGAACCACCGCCGAGCGTGGGGATGCGCTGGCGCTCCGACTACATCGATTGCCTCGTGAAGCGGGATGGCGAGTTCATCATCGTCCCGAGCCTCGATGCGATCTTCGCCGCCGAACAGGACAAGACCGCACTTTGAGCCGGCAGCCCGCCGCGCGCGTGGCGGCCGACCCGGCATCTTCTCCGAATAAAAACATTGGTGACGCAGCACCACCAAACCAAGGATATGGAAATGAAACTTTCACTCAAGGCAAAACTTGCCCTCGGCTTCGGGATCATCATCCTGCTCGTTGCAGCGCTCGGCGCCTTCTCGCTGATGCAGATGAGCACCGTCAACGACAAGTCGACCGATCTCGCCACCAACTGGCTGCCGAGTGTAGACATTGCCGGGCGCCTGAACACAGCGACGTCCGATTTCCGCAGCGCCGGCCTCCAGCACGTCATTTCCCAGGACGAGGCAAGCATGAAGGCCTGGACGGACGAAATGAACCGTCTGCAGGCCGAAATCGACAAGCAGCGCCAGGCCTACATTCCGCGCATCGCCAGCGACGAGGAGCGCGCGCTCTACGAGAATTTCACCAAGACCTGGGACCAGTATCTGCCGTTGCATGAAAAGGCGATCGGCTTCTCGTCGCGCAATGACACGGCCAATGCGATGGGTATCTACAATGGCGAGGCGAAGAAGGTCTACGACGCCGCGTCCGATGCGATCACGAAGCTGTCCGACTTCAATTCGAAGGGCGGCGACAAGGCGAGCGACGAGGCGACTGCCATCTATAGCTCCGCCTCCACGCTGGTCATCAGCGGCATCGGCCTCTGCGTCGTGCTGGGCTTCGGTATCGCCGTCTACATCGTCCGCGATATCCTGAAGACGCTCGGTGGTGAACCGGACTACGTTCGCGAGGTCGTTCGCGCCGTGGCTGACGGCGACCTGACGGTCAAGACCGAGCTGCGCAAGGGCGATACCGACAGCCTGCTCGCCGCCGTGAACTCGATGGTGCAGCAGCTTCTGGGCATCGTCGGCGGTGCGCTCTCGGCGTCCGACCAGGTATCCTCGGGCAGCCAGCAGCTGTCGTCGGCTTCCGAGCAGATCTCGCAGGGTGCGACCGAACAGGCGTCCTCCGCCGAGGAGGCCTCCGCCTCGATGGAGGAAATGGCCGCCAACATCAAGCAGAACGCCGACAACGCCGCCCAGACCGAAAAGATCGCCCGCCAGTCCGCCAAGGATGCGGAACTGTCCGGCGAGGCCGTCAACAAGGCGGTCGGTGCCATGCGCACCATTGCCGAGAAGATCTCGATCGTGCAGGAAATCGCCCGCCAGACCGACCTTCTCGCCCTCAACGCTGCCGTGGAAGCGGCCCGTGCAGGTGAGCATGGCAAGGGCTTTGCGGTCGTTGCCTCTGAAGTGCGCAAGCTCGCCGAACGCTCGCAGGCGGCTGCCGCTGAAATCAGCGGCCTCTCCGGCGAGACGGTGAAGGCCGCCGCCGAAGCCGGCGACATGCTGAACCGCCTGGTGCCGGATATCCGCAAGACCGCGGAACTGGTGGCTGAAATCTCGGCTGCCTGCCGCGAGCAGGACATCGGTGCGGCCCAGATCAACGAGGCCATCCAGCAGCTCGACAAGGTCACGCAGCAGAATGCCGGCGCATCGGAAGAGATGTCGGCAACCTCGGAAGAGCTCGCCGCCCAGGCCGAGGAACTGCAGACCTCGATCGCCTTCTTCCGGGTGGAAGACGCCAACATGCCGTCGGCAACCCGTGCGCCGGCTCCGGTCCGCAAGGCTGCCCCGGTCGCCAAGCCGGCCGCCCGGTCCGCACAGAAGGCATCCGCCGCACCGGCCCGCAAGCCGGCGACCGACCACTCGGTTGCCGCCCAGCAAGCCCGCGCCAAGGGTTTTGCCCTCGACATGTCCATGGGCGGGCCGGACAGCGAGGACGACGATTTCCGGCAGAGTGCGTGATGCCCTGCCGGGCCGGGGCGGCGCAAGCCGCCCCGCAGACATGAATGAACGCTTTCGCATGAGGCGGCGGCGGATCGCAGGTGCGGTTCGCTGGAAGCGGGTTCTGCTTCAGGTTTCTTTGGGGGAATGCATCACGATGCGCGGGGCGCGTCGTTAGACCAACTGATGGGGACACGACATGCGCTTTACGATCAAATTGAAACTCACGCTGGCATTCGCCTTCATTCTGACCATTCTCGCCGGGCTTTCGGTCTACAGCGTGCTGAGTCTCGGGACGGTGAACGATGCCATTGCCGAGCTCGCCAACGGCCCGGAAAAGCGGCTCCAGTATGCACTCCAGATTGACCGCAATCTGTCTGAGATCATTCGCCAACAGAAGAATGCGCTTCTCGCTCCTTCTGTGGACGCAGCCCGGCCTTTCCTCAAGGTCGCGAACGACCTGACGGACGAGACGCTCAGGATCATTGAAACCGGCCTAGCGACCGCGTCGGAGAAGGGAAAGCCGTACTGGGTCGAAACAAGCAATGATTTCAACAAGTTTGATGAGGCTTCAGCACGTCTTGATGAAATTCTTCTGTCTGGCAACGTCGCTGGCGCCATCGAATTTTCGAATGGCGAGATGCGCGGCTTCGCCAAAGAGGTTGGTGAAGGGACGAGAGAGCTCGTCAAGATCCAGGAAGAGCGTGTCGCCAGCATGCTGGCCGAGGCCGATGCAACCTACCAGCAGGTCCGCACGATCCTGATCGCCGCCGTCATTGGCTCCATCCTCGCCAGCCTTGCCGTGGCAGCCTGGATCGCGATCGGCATCAACAATGGCTTGCGCAAGGCCATGGATGTCGTCAGCGCGGTTTCGATCGGCGACCTCGGCAAGGATGTCGAGATCAAGACGAATGACGAGATCAAGGATCTCATCAACACCATCAACGTCATGACCGCCAACCTGCGCGGCACGGCCGACATTGCCGACAAGATCGCCAACGGCGACCTCACCGTCTCGCCGAAGCCGCTGTCGGAAAAGGACACGCTCGGCATCGCGCTCGAATCGATGGTTGCCCGCCTGCGCGGTGTCGTTGCCGATGCCATCGCTGCCTCGCAGAACGTGTCGTCCGGCAGCCAGGAACTCTCCTCGTCGTCCGAACAGCTCTCGCAGGGCGCGACCGAACAGGCATCGTCTGCCGAAGAGGCCTCCGCCTCGATGGAGGAGATGGCCGCCAACATCAAGCAGAACGCCGACAACGCCGCCCAGACCGAAAAGATCGCGCGGCAGTCGGCCAAGGACGCGGAAGCCTCCGGCGATGCCGTCGGCAAGGCCGTCAGCGCCATGCGCACCATTGCCGAGAAGATCTCGATCGTGCAGGAAATCGCCCGCCAGACCGACCTTCTCGCCCTCAATGCGGCCGTCGAAGCGGCTCGTGCAGGCGAGCATGGCAAGGGCTTTGCGGTCGTTGCCTCTGAAGTGCGCAAGCTCGCCGAACGCTCACAGGCTGCCGCCGCTGAAATCAGCGGCCTCTCCGGCGAGACGGTGAAGGTCGCGACCGAAGCCGGCGACATGCTGAACCGCCTGGTGCCGGATATCCGCAAGACCGCGGAACTGGTGGCTGAAATCTCGGCTGCCTGCCGTGAGCAGGATATCGGCGCCTCGCAGATCAACGAGGCCATCCAGCAGCTCGACAAGGTCACGCAACAGAATGCCGGTGCATCGGAAGAGGTCTCCTCGACCTCGGAAGAACTCGCCGCCCAGGCGGAGGAACTGCAGGCATCCATCGCCTTCTTCCGCATCGAGGAGAGCAATGCCCGCCCGTCGGCACGCCCCGCCGCTGCCGCGCACCGTGCCGCGGCCTCTGCAAAGCCGGCCGGCCGGGTGCAGCAGCAGGCAGCCGGCGCATCCCGCAAGCCGGCCCAGGACCATTCGGTTGCCGGCCAGCAGGCTCGCGCCAAGGGTTTTGCCCTCGACATGTCGATGGGCGGGCCGGACAGCGAGGATGACGACTTCCGACAGTCGGCCTGATGCCGACCCCAGCCCGGCGCCGGCCAGCCACTGGTCGGCACCGGGTTCATCGCTTGCGGACGGCCCGTCAATCCGCAAGGCCCGATAGTGATGACGACGATATGCACCGCCAGGCATGAGGCAGGTTGAGATGATGAAGACGACACAGACTTTGGCCGGTCCTGAATCCCAGTTCGTGACCTTTGCCCTCGGCAACGAGGTTTTCGCCGTGCCCGTCACGGTAGTGCGCGAAATCCTCGACCACGAGGATGTTTTCAAGATTCCGCACGGCCCGGACTATCTGATGGGCCTGCGCGACGTGCGCGGCCAGGGCGTTCCGATCGTGGACCTGCGCCTGCGGCTCGGCATGACGGCCATGGAGAAGACCGCCCATACGCGCGTTCTCGTGCTCGACATTCCCTTCTCCCACCGCATGCTGACGATCGGTCTTGTGGCCGACAAGGTGTTCGAGGTGGTGCCGTTCCGCCATGAGGCGATCGATGCCGCGCCCGACATCGGCGTTCGCTGGAACTCCGAATATATCGAAGGCGTGGTGCGTCGCGACGGTGACTTCGTGGTCATCGTCAACCTCGCCCGCCTCTTCTCCGACAACGGCGCGGCGCTTGCGAGCTTCGGTGTCCAGACCCGCGAAATTGCGTGAGGAATTCGAGTACCGTGTCAGCTGTTGCGTCTAAAGTTCAGCATGATCGCCTGAGCGAACGGAATTTCCGGCGACTCTCGGCCTATATCTACAATTACAGCGGCATCAAGATGCCGCCCGGCAAGCTGACGATGCTGGAGGGGCGTCTGCGCCGCCGGCTCAGGGCGACCGGCCAGAATTCCTTCGACGACTACTGCAACTTCATCTTCGACAAGGGCGGGCTGGAGCAGGAATCGATCTACCTGATCGATGTCGTGACCACCAACAAGACCGACTTCTTCCGCGAGCCGAACCATTTCGACTTCCTGCGGGACGAGGCCTTGCCTGCTCTTGCGGCGGCCGGCCTGCGGCGGGTGCGGGCCTGGAGTTCGGCCTGTTCCATCGGGGCCGAGCCCTACACGATGGCGATGGTGCTGGAGGACTTCAAGCGCGACAAGCGCGGTCCCGACTACCAGATCCTTGCGTCTGATCTTTCCACCGATGTCCTTGAGCGGGCGCGACGCGGGATTTACCCCGCACCGATGATGGAGCCGGTGCCGGATGCGATGATGCGCCGCTACGTGATGCGCGCCCTCGATCCGCGCCGCCCGGAAATGCGCATCGTGCCGGACCTGCGCCGCAAGGTCGGCTTCACGCGCCTCAACCTGATGGACGACGCCTATACGGTCGGTGAGCCCATGCACCTGATTTTCTGCCGTAACGTGCTGATCTATTTCGACAAGCCGACGCAGCAGCATGTTCTGACGCGGCTGTGCAAGTGCCTGGCCGATGGTGGCTATCTCTTCATCGGCCATTCCGAGTCGGTCACCGCGATGGAACTCCCCATCCGCCAGATCGCCAACACCATCTTCGTGAAGGATTAATCCGTGGCAGCCAAGAAGATCCGGGTTCTCATCATCGATGACTCCGCCAGTGTCCGGCAGACACTGGTCTCCGTTCTTCAAAGCGATCCGGAAATCGAGGTGATCGGCACGGCGTCCGATCCCTTCATGGCGGCAAAGCGCATCCAGGACGAGATCCCCGATGTCATTACGCTGGACGTGGAAATGCCACGCATGGACGGCATCACCTTCCTGCGCAAGCTGATGAGCCAGAAGCCGATCCCGGTCGTCATGTGTTCCTCGCTGACCGAACAGGGCACGGAAACGCTGATGCAGGCGCTTGAGGCCGGCGCGGTGGACGTGATCCTGAAGCCGAAGATCGGCGCGGCCGATTTCCTGGCCGAACAGGGCGCGCGCATCTGCGAGGCGGTCAAAGGTGCCGCGCAGGCCCGGCTCGGCCGGCGTTCCGGCGCGCTGGCCGGTGCCGCCCAGGGCGAGCCGCGCAAGGAAGGCCGCCTGGTGCCGCAGGAAAAGCTGACGGCCGACGCCATGCTCCCTCCCCCCTCCGGCAAGGCCATGGCGCGCACCACCGAAATGGTGGTCTGCATCGGCGCCTCCACAGGGGGCACGGAGGCCCTGCGTGAGCTTCTCGAGCGCCTGCCGGCCAACTCGCCGGGCATCGTCATCGTCCAGCACATGCCGGAAAAATTCACTGCCGCCTTTGCCAAGCGGCTGAACGGGCTTTGCGAAGTCGAAGTCAAGGAAGCCGTGGATGGCGATCCCGTGCTGCGCGGCCATGTGCTGATCGCGCCCGGTGACCAGCACATGCTGCTGGAGCGGCAGGGCGCGCGGTATCACGTGTCGGTGCGCCCCGGACCGCTGGTGTCGCGCCATCGTCCCTCCGTCGATGTGCTGTTTCGCTCGGCGGCGCGCTCGGCCGGTTCGAACGCCATGGCGGTCATCATGACGGGCATGGGCGACGACGGCGCCCGCGGCATGCTGGAAATGCATCAGGCAGGCGCCTACACCGTGGCGCAGGACGAGGCGTCCTCGGTGGTCTTCGGGATGCCGAAGGAAGCGATCGCCCGTGGCGGCGTCGACAAGATCCTGCCGCTCAACCTTCTGGCGGCGGAGATCCAGACGGAAGATCGCCGCCGCTGAACCGGCCTTGCCCGCCCTGCCTTGCGATCTCCGGTATGTGGTCTTGAGGTTTCGTTAACCATAAAGTCGCAAGATGCGCATGACGGAACAAGGGTTCCGCAGACAGGATGGCAGGCCCTTTCCCTGCCCAGCCGGGGCACGACGATGCCGATCATTACATTTGCCAATACCAAGGGTGGCGCGGGCAAGACCACGGCCGTGCTGTTGCTGGCAACCGAACTGGTGCGCCGCGGCCATCGCATCACCATCATCGACACCGATCCGCAGCGGTGGATTTCCCGCTGGTTCGAGGGGGCGGACCCCGTCGCCAATCTGACGGTCGCAACCTACGTATCGCTCGCGGCGCTTCCCCGCACCGTGGCGGAATACAAGTCGAAATGCGACTACATCATCGTCGATCTGCCCGGCGCGCAATCCCCGCTGCTTGCCACCGCCCTCGGCCTTTCCGACTTCGTTATCATTCCCATCCAGGGCAGTTCGATGGATGCCCAGGGCGGAGCGCAGGTGATCGAGCTTCTTGCCTATCTCGATCAGAAGGCGAGGATCCGCATTCCGCATGCGGTCCTCCTCTCGCGCGTCAACTCGATGGTGACGACGAGGGCCCTGCAGGCGGTCAAGCAGCTTCTGAACGAGCGCAACGTCCGCATGCTGGATACGCCGATTATCGAACGAGCGGCGTTCCGGGACATGTTCGAATACAAGACCTTTCTGCACAGGCTCGATCCGGCCCGCGTCAGCAATCTCGACAAGGCGGTTCTCAATGCCGAGCGCTATGCCGACGAGGTTGAAGCCGCACTGCGCAACCGCAGCGCAGACGCCGCCGCCGCCCCGCGTGCGACCGCAGTCCTGATGCCGCAGGCCTCTGCCGCCTGAGCGGTTCTGTCTTGGCATAGGCCGGGATCGCCAGAGGGCCGGAGGTTGCAGACCTCGGCGCACCGTCACGTCTCCGTACGGACCGCAATGATGACAACCGCGCGCGCGTTCAGCATTGCCCAGCGTTTCCTTCTTCCTCGCCGAGATTGACGTTCGGAGAGGGGAGGGGGCCGCGTCCTGTCGGCTTGTGTCCTCCCCTCCCCTCCTCTTCGTTTCCGTGTCGGGCTCCTTCACCCTCCTGCCAAGGAGGGATCTTTGTGACGGGTTTCTCCCGTCGGTCCTTCCCCCCCTCCCCCTGCGATTTGCCCTGAGGGCTGTGGATGTAGCGCTCTTCTGTCAGCGGCATCTTGCCTTCCCGCGCGCATCGCTGTAGGCGGTTTATGTAATGTTATTACATATTGGCGTCTGTATCCGCAGTCGTCACGAAAGGATGGACCGATGAAGAAGACGATCACCCTGGCTTGGGCTCTGGCGCTGACCGCGATGCTGGCGACTTCGCCCGTGCAGGCGGCCGAAACAGCGAGCGGCAAGCCCCATGCCCATGCCCATGACCATGGCCAGGCCGGATCGGCCAGCAAGGGCTACTTCTATGACAGCCAGGTGAAGGCGCGCGAACTTTCCGATTGGGAAGGGGACTGGCAGTCGATCTATCCCTACCTGAAAGACGGTACGCTCGACCCGGTCTGGACACACAAGGCTGAGGCGGGCGGCATGACGGCTGCCGAATACCGGGCCTATTACGAGACAGGCTATCGCACCGAGACCAACCGCATCTTGATCGCCGGCCAGAAGGTGACCTTCTATGCAGGCGACAAGGTGGTCAGCGGCGACTATGTCACCGACGGTCATGAGATTCTGACCTACAAGAAGGGCAATCGCGGCGTCCGCTTCATCTTTCGCAAGAGTGGCGGCGACGCCGGCGCGCCGGAGTACATTCAATTCAGCGACCACATCATCGCGCCGCAGAAAGCGGGCCATTATCACCTGTACTGGGGCAATGACCGGGCAAAAGTCCTGGCCGAACTCACGAATTGGCCGACCTATTTTCCGACGGGCATGAGCGGCGATGAAATCCGAGAAGAGATGATGGCGCACTGAAGCCCGATGAGCGAAAGCCTGCTCGTTTCAGCGCCGGACAAGGCGGTAAGCAGGCACATCGAAGATGTCGGATGATCGGTTTGCGCCGGAACCACTCTATCGGGAAACCCGCCCGCGCAGCCCGATGCAACGGCCATCGCGGCGCGGGTGTTCCCTATGCCATTTAACCGTAAGTGGTGAAAAATATAAGCGTTCCCTTCTTTACCTCCGTTTCCTCCTGTAGGGAATGGGCCGCAGTCCGCGCGGCGTCTCCTCGACCGCCGCCGGCGCGGTGGGACAGGAGATCCGGGTGGGGGCGCGGTTCGACAGGATGGCGAAGGCAGTACGGTTCTGGGCCAGGCGTGCGGCCCTTCTTCTCGCAATGGCGGCGGGGCTTTTCCTGCCGCATGTGGCGCAGGCGTGCGACGCCTCCGCAGTTCAGGGGGCCCAACGCCAGATGACGGCCATTCTTGGCCAGATGCGGACCCACGGATGCAACGGCATGGAAAGCGGCGTCTTTTCCCGTTGCGGCGGCTATCAGCAGCGCCTGACAGAGGCCCGCCGTGCGCTCGCGCAGGCCGGCTGCGGGGCAAGCCTCGATCTGGCGACATTCTCACGGGAAAAGGCCGCCAGTCCGCGTCAGACGGGCCGCAGCATCGGCGGCGTGCCGCGCACCACGCTGTGCGTTCGCCTCTCGGACGGGTACCTCTTCCCCTCCCCCAATGCCGGCTTCGCGACGCGCCTGCGGGTGGCGGACGTGCTGGCGCAATGCCGGATGATCTGCG
Organism: Rhizobium sp. SG2393; assembly: GCF_042610495.1. Taxonomy (NCBI): domain Bacteria; kingdom Pseudomonadati; phylum Pseudomonadota; class Alphaproteobacteria; order Hyphomicrobiales; family Rhizobiaceae; genus Rhizobium; species Rhizobium sp. SG2393. The sequence goes on along the minus strand of NZ_JBHGAP010000010.1, from coordinate 116,257 downwards.
AAACGGAAGAGATGGATCTCTTCCGCGTGGACGGCGCCGAACGCAACGATGATACGATGATCTCCCTGACGACGGGCAAGCCCTATTCGGACCTGCCGAATGCCGGCGCCTATCGCACGGCTGAGACGGCGATGCGCTGCAATCATGCCGGCTACAGCCGGTTTATCGCGGACAGACAGAATGTTTCCACGCCGGACGCCAGGATGACGGCGTCAGCGTCGGTAGATCGGCCGGCGGACGCACTTGCGATTGTCAGCGCTCAATCCTCCAGGTGGGTTCTGCGCGATCCGAACCGGACGATTGCCACGCTTTCATCGGCGACCCGCCCCGTGCGCATTGTCGGCCCCCGCTTCTTCCCGCAGTGAGCATTGCCCTCCTCCGCTCCTGTTGATGCGATCCGGAAAAGGCGGGTCAAATCATCAACGCCATGAATCGATCCGACCGGATCGATTCCAATCATTCGTTGGACGCCTGCGGTCTGTCTGGACAGACTGCGGACATGCAACAGAACCCTGCGCCTCTTCATCTTGAACGCCACGATCCCGTGCGCAACATGGCCCGCTTCTACGCTTTGTCGCTGGACGTCTCCTTGTTCGGGGAGGCGCTTCTGGTCCGGCGGTGGGGACGAATCGGCACGCGGGGCCGCGAGCGCGCGGATGTCTTTGTCTCGCCAGACGAGGCTGCAGCGGCCATGCAGGCGCTCGCGTCGCGGAAGGTTCGTCGGGGCTATCGCAGTCGTCCCTCGCCCCTCCCCGCCTGCCCGCTTTCGTCCTAGGATCCGCGCCGGCTGCATTGCCGGTGCTGAGTCGTTGGCTGCTTGACGGCGCTGGCCGGAGCGCGGCTGATCCATTGGCAGAGGTGCGGGTGTGTTTGTCAGCCCTTGCGAAGCGCTTTGCTGACGGCGGCGATCAAGTCGCTAACACAATGACAGGATTGCGATATTTCGCCCCTCTCCGGGGGATGCTTGCGTGGCGATGTGCGCGTTAAGGAAGCGTTAACCCTATTCTCCTTGCGGTGGCATCAGAATCGTGGCTTAGCTTGAGACGGAAATAGCGCGTCTGACGCCGATAAACCGTCTGAATTCGAGGCCAGAGTGAACGTGATCGACCGGCACATCAACCGAGCATCGACATCCGCCCATATTACGCAGCGGGCGGAAGCGCTGTCGGCGCGTCTGCGCAGCGTGGGTGAGCGTGCCTTTCCGCCGACGGCCCAGAAGTCGCTGCGCTCGTTTACATCCGGTGAAGTGGCCGAAATCGTCGGCGTTTCCGACGGCTATCTGCGTCAGCTGTCGCTCGACGGTCTCGGCCCTTCCCCCGACGTCGGCAATGCCGGCCGTCGCTCCTACACGCTGGAGCAGATCAACGAATTGCGCGCCTATCTGGCAACGGCGCGCCCGAAGGAAGCGACGCGCTTCTGGCCGCGCCGGCGCGATGGGGAGAAGCTGCAGATCCTGACGGTGGCCAATTTCAAGGGTGGCTCGGCCAAGACGACGACTTCCGTCTATCTCGCTCAGGGTCTGGCCCTGCAGGGCTTTCGGGTGCTGGCGATCGATCTCGATCCGCAGGCATCGCTGTCGGCCATGTTTGGCTACCAGCCGGAATTCGACGTGGCGGAAAACACCACGATTTATGGTGCGATCCGATATGACGAACAGCGCGTGAGCATGAAGGATGTCGTGCGCGAGACCTACTTCACCGGCATCAGCATCGTGCCGGGCAATCTCGAGCTGATGGAGTTCGAACACCAGACGCCGCGTTACATGCTCCAGAACCGCGGCCGGCCTGAGGATCTGTTTTTCCGCCGCGTCGCTGCGGCAATCGCCGAGGTCGAGGATGATTTCGACGTCGTGGTTGTCGATTGCCCCCCGCAGCTCGGTTTTCTCACCATGGGTGCGCTCAATGCCGCCACCGGCATGATCGTCACGGTCCATCCGCAGATGGTGGACGTGGCGTCGATGAGCCAGTTCCTGCTGATGACCTCCGATCTGGTCTCCGTGATCGAGGAAGCCGGTGGTCGCCTCGACTATGATTTTCTCCGCTTCCTCGTCACGCGTCACGATCCACGCGATGTGCCCGAGCAGGAAATTGTCGGCCTGCTGCGCGATGTCTTCCCCGGCGATGTCATGGCCGCGTCCGCCTGGAAATCGACCGCGATTGCCAATGCCGGCCTGACGAAACAGTCCCTTTACGAGCTCTCCCGCGGCTCCGTCGGCCGGTCGACCTATGACCGGGCCATGGAATCCATCAACGCCGTCAACCAGGAGGTCATCGACCTCATGAACAAGGTTTGGGGGCGATGATAGCCAGTTGGTTCTCGATAAAACAAAGACTTAGCATGTTGTCAGCTGACGACGGCTCTGCTGCGGCCTGCCGGGATTGCCGCGAGGTGGCCCCATGAGCAAGCGCACGCAGTCGATCCGCTCCCTCTTTGCCGGCGGAGGCGAACAGCCGCCGACGGACGAGGCGCGCCAGCCGGTGCAACGGGTGGCATCTGGCGCCGTGCGTTCGCTGAAGGACACCTTCTCGGAGGTCGAGCGCGATTATGAGGAGCTGAAGCGGCAGGTTGCGAAGGGCGCCGTTCCCGTGGAGATCGATCCGGAGCTGATCGATCCCTCCCCCTTTGCTGACCGATTTGCCGATCAGGATGTCGAAGCCGTCGAGGCGCTGAAGACCTCCATGCGCGAGCACGGACAGGAAATTCCTGTGCTCCTGCGTCCGCATCCGTCTGCGCCCGCCCGGTACCAGATCGCCTATGGCCACCGTCGTGTCCGCGCTGCCGGCGCATTGGGCCTCAAGGTCAAGGCCTATATTCGCGACCTCGATGATGATCGGCTGGTCGTTGCTCAGGGTATCGAAAATTCGGCCCGCGAGGATCTGACCTTTATCGAGCGCGCGGTTTTTGCCTTGAGGCTCGAGGATGGCGGCTTTCAGCGCAGCCTGATCCAGACCGCGCTTTCAGTCGATCGGCAGGAGGCGCACAGGCTGGTCAGCGTGGCGCGTGCCGTACCTGCCTGGCTGGTCAACGCCATCGGTCGCGCACCGAAGGTCGGTCGGCCACGCTGGCAGGAACTGACCGACCTCTTGAAGACGGCCGGTGCCGAGCGACGGGCGCGGAAGATAACAGAGGATGTGGTGTTCGCGCACAAGGCGACGGATGACCGCTTCCTCGCTGTGCTGAAGGCACTGAAGGCGGGTGAGGATCGCCCCTCGGCAAAGCCGGCGGAGAAGCTGATTGCGCGCTCTCCGGCGGGCGAGGCCATCGCCACGATGTCTGTTGCCGGCCGGAACTGCAAGATCGAGATCAACCGGGACCGCGATGCCGATTTCGCGCGGTTCCTCATGGAGCGCCTGCCGTCGCTCTACGAAAGCTACAGGGCGGAAACGCCCCCGTCAGATCAATAGCGAGGATAGGAAGACAGCAAAAGAAAAAGGCCCCCCGACGTTGCCGTCATGGAAGCCTCTCTCATAGGTCTAGCAGCCCGAGAATCGCATTTCCATGAATCCCAGTCAAGCGTTTTTGGCGCCGTTTTGGTGAGCGGATTTCTTTTGCCCGTGAAAAGGTGAAAGAGATGCAGAATGGACATGTGACGACGCCTTTCGGGCGGCGGCCGGTGACACTTGCGCTGGTCGCATCGCAAATCCGGACAGCCGACATCCGTGAGGGCAAGACGGCTGACAAGTGGAAAGTCTATCGCGATGCCTGCGACGCCCGCACGTTGCTGGGGCTTCGCGATCGTGCGCTGGCGGTGCTGAATGCGCTGCTGACATTCTATCCGGACAACGAGCTTCGCGAGGGCGCCAATCTCATCGTCTTCCCTTCGAATGCCCAGTTGACGACGCGAGCCAACGGGATCGCGGGCACGACGCTGCGTGAAAACCTGGCACATCTGGTCGAGGCCGGCCTTATCCACCGTCATGACAGCCCGAATGGCAAACGCTACGCGCGCAAGGACAAGAGTGGCGCAATCGAGACGGCCTACGGCTTCAGCCTGGCCCCGCTTCTCGCGCGTGCCGAGGAGCTTGCGGCAATGGCCCAGGAGGTGGCACGGGAACAGCGCGCTCTGAAACTCGTCAAGGAGCGGATCACGCTTGCGCGGCGTGACGTGCGCAAACTGATCTCTGCTGCCATGGAAGAGGGACTTGCCGGCAACTGGACGACGATTGAGGCGCATTACATCGCGGCAGTCGCGCGCTTGCGGACAGCGCGGGATGCCGAGCTTCTGGGAAGCATTCTCGAAGACCTTGAACTTCTCCGCGATGAATGCGTGAACACCATGGAAATGCAGTTGAATTCCCAAAAATCCGGCGCCAATGATGTCGAAAGTCGTCAGCACAAACAGAATTCAAATACCGAATCCATCGATGAATTTGAACCTAGCTCTAGAAAAGAGCAGGGCGAGGGATCGAGTGGGATGAGCGCACGGCAGCGCGAACCGATGAAGGCATTTCCGCTGGCCTTGGTCTTGAGAGCCTGCCCGGAGGTAATGATCTACGGACCGGGTGGGCGGATCGATAACTGGCGCGATCTGATGAGTGCCGCGGTGACGGTTCGCTCGATGCTGGGTATCAGCCCGTCGGCCTATGAGGCGGCGTGCGCAGCACTCGGGCCTGAGAATGCGGCAACGACAGTGGCCGCGATCCTGGAGAGGGCAGGGCACATTTCCTCGCCCGGCGGCTATCTGCGCGATCTCACCCGCCGGGCCGAGCGCGGTGAGTTCTCCCTCGGCCCGATGTTGATGGCCTTGCTTCGCAGCCATGGCGCGGCTGTGGCGGAGGCCGCAGGATGAGCAAGGCAACGGCTTCTATCGGCTGCGCGGCGCGATGATCGTTTGGCCGCAACAGCTGGATCGATATCGCCCGTCGTCAGCTGGCAACGGACTAAGGCATTGATTCAGCGACCATTCGCTTAGGCTCTGGCGTCATGTGAGAGATGCAGGGCCTGACTTTGCCTGGAAGTTGGCGGCGAAAGGTGAGGGCAGAGGCGAAAAAGACGTCTCGACCAAAGGAGGTCCGATACGCACGGATATCATCTTGTTGACTTGTCATACCAGGTGAAGGATAAGGTGAGCCGGAACGGAGTTGCGATCACGCGCCTCCTTGATAGACGTGTCTGGAGGATGTCTGATGGTTTCGATCGCGCTTTTCGGCGCCGGCGGCAAGATGGGCTGCCGTCTGTCGAAGAACCTGCTTGGCTCACGCTTTGCCGTTCGCCATGTGGAGGTGAGTGATGCCGGCAAGGCGCGTCTGAAAGACGAGCTCGGCCTTTCCACGATGTCGGCGGATGAAGCGCTTGATGGTGCGGACGTCGTCATTCTCGCTGTCCCGGATACCGCGATCGGCAAGGTCGCAGCCACGCTTGAGCCGAAGCTGAAGGCCGGGACGATGGTGATCGTCCTGGATGCTGCCGCTCCCTTTGCCGGTCATCTGCCGGCACGGCCGGACCTGACCTATTTCGTCACACACCCGTGCCATCCGCCGATTTTCAACGACGAAACGGATCCGGCTGCAAAGCGTGATTTCTTTGGCGGTATTGCTGCCAAGCAGCATATCGTCTCCGCGCTGATGCAGGGGCCGGAGGAGGCCTACGCTCTCGGTGAGGAGATCGCCAAAGTCATCTGGGCGCCGGTGATGCGCTCGCACCGGGTCACCGTGGAGCAGATGGCGCTTCTGGAGCCCGGCCTTTCGGAAACCGTCTGTGCGTCGTTGCTGTCGGTCATGCGCGAGGCGATGGACGAATGCGTGCGCCGTGGCGTACCAAAAGAGGCGGCCCGCGACTTCCTGCTCGGTCACATGAACGTGCTGGGCGCCGTGATCTTCGAGGAAACGCCGGGTGTCTTTTCGGATGCCTGCAACAAGGCGATCGAATTCGGAAAGCCGGTACTGATGCGCGATGACTGGAAGCGCGTCTTCGAGCCGCAGGAAATTGCGGACAGTATCCGCCGCATTACGTAAGGCGGGACAGCCCGGCCTCGACGCTTGACGTCTTTGCGTCGGAGTGGATTTCCAACGGGGAGGGGAGGCCCTGTCGCATGGCACGGTTCACGGGTGCGCTGATCGGCTGCGGTTTCTTTGCCGTCAACCAGATGCATGGCTGGCGGGATATGGACGATGTCGAGATCGTCGCGATCTGCGACCGCGATCCGCAGCGCCTGCAGATCGTAGGCGACCAGTTCGGGGTGGTGCGGCGCTATGCGTCCGCCGATGAGATGTTCGCGGCCGGCGGCTTCGATTTCGTGGATATCGCCACGACCGTTGGAAGCCACCGCGCGCTGGTGGAACTGGCCGCGCGACACCGCGTGCCGGCCATCTGCCAGAAGCCGTTCGCGCCGACGCTGTCGGATGCCAAGGCCATGGTCGCGGCGGCAGATGACACCGGTATCTCGTTGATGGTTCACGAGAATTTCCGCTGGCAGACACCCATTCTCGCGGTTAAGTCCGTGCTGGACAGCGGCACGATCGGTGATCCGTTCTGGGGCCGCGTCTCCTTTCGCTCCGGCTTCGATGTCTTTTCCGGCCAGCCCTATCTTGCCGAGGGCACGCGTTTCATCATCGAGGATCTTGGCATCCACGCGCTGGATATTGCCCGCTTTCTCTTCGGTGATGCCACTCGCATGACGGCCCGTACACGACGCATCAATCCGGCGATCAAGGGCGAGGATGTCGCGACAATGTTGCTTGATCACATCGGTGGCCTGACCTCCATCATTGATGTCAGCTATGCGACGAAGCTGCCGGTCGAACCCTTTCCCGAGACGCTGGTGGAAATCGATGCGACGCGCGGCACGCTGCGCCTGTCGAAGGATTATCGGCTGACGGTGCATGGCCCCGGCGGCACCGCGGAGCGTGTGGTTGCGCCCAACCTTCTGCCCTGGGCCTCGCGGCCCTGGCATAATATCCAGGAAAGCGTGGCGTTGATCCAGAAGCACTGGATCGCCTGCCTTGTGAGCGGGCAGGAGCCCGCAACATCCGGGCGAGACAATCTGAAAACCTTCGCGCTGGTGGAGGCCGCCTATCTCAGCGCCGAGCGGGGTGAGACCGTTGCGCTCGCGGATCTCCTTGGCGCGGGTGTGGAGCGATGAGCAGTGCGGCCTTCCGCCTTTTCGGGACGCGGCAGACGGAGCCCGAGGGCCGGCTGCTGCGGGCCGGAGATCTGTCCGTTGTGCTGCGCAATGGCAATCTGGAGGGGGTCTGCTTTCGCGGCCACGAGGTGCTGCGCGGCATTGCCTTTCTGGTCCGCGATCGGGATTGGGGCACCTGCACGCCGCGCATCGGCCCCGTCGAGATCGAAGCGGATGATCAGCGCTTCAGCCTGCGTTACCGGGCCTGCTTCGAGGCGCCCGATGGTGCGGGCCTGACCTGCGACGTCACGATATCGGGGGAGCGCAACCGACTGGCCTTCGCTGCGACATTCGAGAGTTCGGCAGACTTCGAGACGGCGCGTGCCGGCTTTGTCGTGCTGCATCCGATCGTCGGGCTTGCGGGTCAGGCCGTGCGGGTGCGCCATGGTGATGGCAGCGTGGAGGAGGCGGTCTGGCCTGACCAGATCGAGCCCTGGCAACCCTTCATGGACATTGCGGCCATCACCCATCGGGTGGCATCCGGCATTGTCGCCACGACGGATTTTGAGGGCGATGTCTTCGAGATGGAAGACCAGCGCAACTGGACGGATGCGTCCTACAAGACCTACGTGCGGCCCTTGGCGCGGCCCTGGCCCTACAGGCTGCCGGCCGGCGAGATCTTCCGCCAGTCGGTGACCCTGACGATCGCGGCCGAGGATGGCGCGACTGCCCAGACGCGCGGCGAGGGGGTGATTGCGATCACGCTGCATCCGACGGCGATCGCCCTGCCGGAGATCGGCATCGGACTTCGCCCGGACTGTGGGGCGGCCGAGGCGGCGGCAATCGACCATCTCGTCACGATCGGCGCGCCGCACCTCATCTGCCATTTCGATCCGCTTGCCGGCGACGGCCTTGCAGCGCTCCGGGGCTTTGCGGGGATTGCCGCGTCGTCGGGTCTGAAGGTGACGCTGGAACTCGCCGTTCCCTGCCGCCAGCCCCTGTCGGAAGAGTTTGCAGGGGTCGCAGCGCTCGTGCGCGAGGCCGGCCTGTGCCTTGATACGCTCTTCGTCAGCCCCGCGGTCGATCGGCAATCGACGCCGCCCGGCAGCGCCTGGCCGGCCTGTCCGCCGCTCGAAGCGGTCTATGCCGCGGCGCGGGCAGCTTTCCCGGGCGTTCGGCTCGGCGGCGGGATGATGAGCTATTTTACGGAGCTCAATCGCAAACGCGTGCCGGCCGATGCCGTCGATTATATCGGGCACTGTACCAATCCGATCGTGCATGCCGCGGATGATCTTTCGGTGATGCAGAGCTTCGAGGCGCTGGCCTTCGTGGTCGCGTCCACGCGCGCGATCTATGGTGACAAGCCCTATCGCATCGGTCCATCGACCATCGCCATGCGGCAGAACCCCTATGGGAGCGTGACAAAGGACAATCCGGGGCTTGCCCGTATTCCCATGGCCAATGTCGATCCACGCCACAATGGCGCCTTCGGTGCGGCCTGGACGCTCGCCTATGCCGCGACCGTCGCGCCGGCGGGGCTCGAGGTGCTGACGCTGTCAACGCTCGCCGGCGCCTTCGGCCTCGTGGCAGGCGAGGGGGAGCCCCAGCCGGCCGGGGCCCTGCGGCCGCTCGCCCACGTCATCGCGCGCCTTGCGCGGTTCGGCGGCAAGCCGTGGCTGCGGGTTGAAAGTGCTGCTCCCCAGGCGGTCGTTGGCCTTGGCGCGGAGGGCGTGCTGCTTCTTGCCAACATCACTGGGCAGCCACAAATGGTCCGCCTGCCGCAGACGCCCCGCTCGGTGACTGGGATCGGTTTCGAAGACCACGCCGTGTCCGCAACGCAGACGCTCGCTCTGGAGCCCTATGCGTGCCTTGAGGTCGTGCTGTGACGCCGTCAGCTCCGGGCCTGGAGCGCGTAGAGCGCGCGCGAGCGTTCCAGATGCGCGATCATCGCACGTTCGGCGCCCTCGGCATCCCGCGCCGCAATGGCCTGAAGGATGCCCTCGTGCTCGGCGAGCGTCGTCGTCTCGCGGCCGGTCCAGATCAGCAGCTCGGTGTGATAGGACTTCAGCCACCCCAGCATGGCGCAGCTGACAGCGCCAAAGATCGGGTTGCCGGACATCAGCGCGATCTCGTGGTGAAACTCCATGTCGATGTGGATGAAGCTCTCGGCATCGCCAAGGCTGGCGCGCTGTCTGTCGAGAACGTCGCGAAGTGTCGCGACCGTCTCTTCCGTGGCGTGCGTGGCGGCCTCGCGCACCATGGCACGCTCGAAGAAGATCCGCGCGCTCTTCAGATGCTCCAGCATGTCGGAAGAGCCGGAGAGCATCAGCTTTGCCGGAAGGTCCATCTGGCGGATGAGGGATTCTGCGGTGATGCGCAGCACCCGGGCCCGTTCCCCTTGCGAAATCTCCACCAGACCCTTGCCGGCCAGCGCCTGCATGGCCTCGCGGATCGCCGGTCGGCCGACGCCGTAGCGCGCCATCAGCTCGCGCTCCGACGGCATTTCGTCGCCGGCCTTCAGTTCGCCGGAAACGATCATGTGTTTCAGCCGGGCAAAGACCTCGTCGGAGAGCTTTTTGCGAATGATCGGCTCGGCGGGAAGGATCATCACGTCTCTCGTTCTTCAAGGCCGGGATATTTCGACGTCATGATGCAAGCCCGACAACGTCGTGATGAAGTGATGATTAGACCAGTTCGACGGTACCGGCAAGCAAGAGCCACGGGAGCACATCCAGCATGGACATGATCCGCATCACCTACAGGATCGAGACACCCGGCTCTGTCGAGGCCATGGCGGCGAAGATTGCCAGCGATCAGTCTACCGGCACCTTTGTGGCGCTGCCGGGCGAGACGGAGGAGCTGAAGGCACGCGTGGCGGCGCGGGTTTGCGAAATCCGCCCGCTGCCTCCCGCCGATCGGCCTTCTTTCCCGGAGGAGGGGGGAGGGGCGAGCCTTTTTCACCGCGCCGATGTCGATATCGCCTTCCCGCTGGATGCCGTCGGCACGGACCTTTCGGCTCTGATGACGATCGCGATCGGCGGGGTCTTTTCCATCAAGGGCATGACGGGCATCCGTATCGTCGGCCTGCACTTGCCGGATGCCTATGCCGCCGCTCACCCCGGCCCGCAGTTCGGGGTCGCCGGCAGCTTCGCGCTGACAGGCGTCCAGGGTCGGCCAATCATCGGCACGATCGTCAAGCCGGCGCTCGGTCTCCTGCCGCATGAGACGGCGGAGATGGTGGGCGAACTCGTCGCCGCCGGTGTCGATTTCATCAAGGACGACGAGAAGCTGATGAGCCCCGCCTATTCCTCGCTCGAGGCGCGCATCACGGCCATCATGCCGAAGATCCTTGATCACGAGCAGAAGACGGGCAAGAAGGTCATGTATGCCTTCGGCATCAGCCATGCCGACCCGGACGAGATGATGCGCAACCATGATCGGGTGCTGGCCGCCGGCGGCAATTGCGCGGTGGTCAACATCAATTCCATCGGCTTTGGCGGCATGGCGTTCCTGCGCAAGCGCTCCGGGCTGGTGCTGCATGCCCACCGCAACGGCTGGGACATTCTCACGCGCCATGCCGGTCTCGGTTTCGACTTTTCCGTCTGGCAGCAGTTCTGGCGGTTGCTCGGCGTCGATCAGTTCCAGATCAACGGCATCCGCGTGAAATACTGGGAGCCGGACGAGAGCTTCGTCCGCTCGTACCAGGCCGTGACCACGCCGCTGTTTTCGGCCGCAGATGTGGCGCTGCCCGTCATCGGTTCCGGCCAGTGGGGCGGACAGGCGCCGGATACGATCGCCGCCACCGGCGGTTCGACCGACCTTCTCTATCTCTGCGGCGGCGGCATTGTCAGCCATCCCGGCGGCCCCGGGGCAGGGGTGAAGGCCGTCCAGCAGGCCTGGGCGGCGGCTGCGGCGGGCATTCCGCTCGATACCTATGCGAAGGACCATCCCGAACTCGCCCAGTCCATCGCCAAATTTGCCGATGGCAAGGGAGCCTGACCCATGACGGATACCCGGCAGCGTCCGCTGATCAGCTATTACGGCGACGATTTCACGGGCTCGACGGATGTGATGGAGGCGCTTGCGTCCAACGGCGTCGAGACCGTGCTGTTTCTCAAAATCCCCGATGACGCGCTCATCGCGCGTTTTGGGGATGCCCGCGCCGTCGGTCTTGCCGGCACCAGCCGCAGCCAGACGCCTGAATGGATGGAGGTGCATCTGAGCGCGGCTCTTGCCTGGCTGAAGGATCGGCATGCCGAACTCTGCCACTACAAGGTCTGCTCTACCTTCGATTCCGCTCCGCATGTCGGCAGTATCGGCCGGGCGATCGAGATCGGGCGCGCAGTCTTCGGCCCTGCGACGATCCCGCTCATCGTCGGCGCGCCGCAGATCCGCCGCTACACCGCCTTCGGCGAGCTTTTCGCCGCCTATCAGGGGCGCAACTACCGCATCGACCGCCACCCGGTGATGGCGCGCCATCCGGTGACGCCCATGGACGAGGCGAATGTGCTGACCCATCTCGCCCGACAGACAGCCTTGTCCTCTACGCTTCTCGATCTCGTTGCACTCGCTTCCGGCGCGGAGCCGGAGACAGCCGACATTCTGCTCGTCGATGTGCTGGATGCCGCGACGCAGGAGGCCGCCGGTGCCCTTCTGTGGGACAGGCTGAGGGGCAGGAGCCGCTTCGTTTGCGGCTCTTCCGGCGTCGAATATGCGCTGATCCCGACCTGGCGGCGCCTGGGTCTCATCGGGGAAAAGCCGCTCTTCGAGGCGGCGGGGCCGGCTGACCGGATCGCCGTCGTCTCGGGCAGTGTCTCGCCCACCACCGAACGGCAGATCCGCCACGCGCTCAACCACGGCTTCGGCGGGGTGGCCCTTGATGCCTTGGCGCTGGCAGGGGAGGGGGCCGAGACGGAAATTGCCGCAGCCGTGGAAAATGGCCTCGATCATCTCGGCCAGGGGCGGAGTGTCGTGCTCTATTCGGCGCTCGGACCCTCCGCCGATCGTGGTGGCGATCTCGATGCTGCAGCGGGCGCGCGCCACCGGCTCGGGCAGTCTCTTGGCCGTATCCAGGCTGCGCTCGTCGCGCGGGCCGGTCTTACCCGCGCCGTCATTGCGGGCGGGGACACATCGAGCCATGCGCTCGGCGAAATGGGTATTGCCGCCCTGACTTTGAAGATGCCCCTACCGCAGACACCCGGCTCGCCTCTCTGTGTGGCCCATGGCGGCGACTGTGACGGTTTGGAGATCGCGCTGAAAGGTGGTCAGGTCGGCGGAGATGATTATTTCTCTATGATCCAATCCGGCCGAATGACGTAAAAGCACCCCGATTTGCAAGGGTGAACAGTATTTCGCGCTAAACGCGAATCTTGCGTCTGTATTAGACGAAAGTTTTCTGATTTCTCGCGATAAGCAGCATCTCACCATTTTTGTGTCGTCTAAAATTAACTTTTCGCTATCGTTCCGGCGTTAACTTTCTCGTGAGCGACGACCCGATGCCGACACGTGGCGACCCGTCTTCGTGCATGTCCCATGCCGGGGGGCGGCGTCGGATAGTGTGTTCTTTCGGAGAAGGTTTCTACGCATGTTCGGTCAGTGGAAAGCAGACAAGGCGCAGTTGGCATCGCTTGAAATCATCACGGCAAACGTCATGATCGCGGACAAGGATCTTCAGATCCGCTACATGAATACGGCGGTGAAGGGACTGTTGCAGGAAGTGGAGGCCGACCTGCGCAAGGAACTGCCGCGCTTCGACATGCAGAAGCTGATCGGCAGCAACATCGACATCTTCCACAAGAACCCCGCCCATCAGCGCGGCATGCTGGCGGCTCTGCGCACCCAGCATCGTGCGACGATCCGCGTCGGCAAACACACCTTCGATCTCATCGTTACGCCGATCCGCGACGGCGAAAAGGTCACCGGCTACGTGGTCGAATGGGCCAATTCCCGTGACCGTCTTGCCAACCTCGATTTCCGCAACCAGATGGAAGCGATCTCGCGCGTTCAGGCCATCATCGAGTTCACGCCTGAAGGCCAGGTGGTGAGCGCCAATCAGAATTTCCTCGACGCGCTCGGCTACCGCATGGACGAGATCGCCGGCAAGAACCACAGCCTGTTCGTCGATCCGGCCTATGCGAGCACGCCCGACTACCGCACCTTCTGGGACGAACTGCGCGCCGGACGCTTCCAGGCTGCCGAGTTCATCCGCATCGGCAAGGGCGGCAAGCGCGTTGTCATCAACGCCTCCTACAATCCGATCCTCGACGAAAAGGGCAAGGTCGCCAAGGTCGTGAAGTTCGCGACAAATGTCACGGAGCGCGTTCACGCCGTCGAGACGATCGGGGACGGCCTGTCGAAGCTCGCCGGCGGCAATCTGACCCTGCGCATCGACCGTCCCTTCGTTGCGGAATTCGAACCGCTGCGCAACAATTTCAACGAAGCGGTGGCGCAACTTGGCGGCACGCTCTCGGCCGTCGCGCGCGCGATCGGGCAGATTGACTCCGGCACGCAGGAAATCAGCCACGGGGCCCAGGATCTTTCCAAGCGCACCGAGCAGCAGGCTGCCTCTCTGGAGGAAACAGCGGCGGCTCTCGACGAGATCACCGCCAACGTCAACAACGCCTCGCGCCGCGCCGAGGATGCCCGCGGCGCAACGGAAACCGCCAACAACGGTGCGATCCATTCCGGTCGGATCGTTGCCGATGCCGTCGGCGCCATGGCCCGCATCGAGCAGTCCTCCAACCAGATTTCCAACATCATCGGCGTCATCGACGAGATCGCCTTCCAGACGAACCTTCTGGCGCTGAACGCGGGTGTCGAGGCAGCGCGCGCCGGCGAGGCGGGCAAGGGCTTTGCGGTCGTCGCCCAGGAAGTTCGCGAACTTGCGCAGCGCTCCGCCCAGGCCGCCAAGGAGATCAAGGAACTGATCCGCAACTCGTCGGAAGAAGTGAAGACGGGTGTCAAGCTCGTTAGCGAGACGGGCGACGCGCTGAAGACGATCCAGACGAATATTTCTGCGGTGAATGAGCATATGCAGGCAATCGCCAGCTCCGCCCGCGAACAGTCTGTCGGACTGTCCGAGGTCAACAGTGCCGTCAACCAGATGGACCAGGTGACGCAGCAGAACGCAGCGATGGTCGAGGAGACCAATGCCGCTTCGGCAACCCTTGCCCAGGAGACCGAGACCCTGCGCCAGCTCATCGCGCGCTTCGAGCTGTCGGGCACCGTTGCATCGGCCGCGCCGCGCACCGCGCCAGCACCTGCCCGCAGCCACACGGAAGCCCGGCCTGCCGCCGCGCCGCGCCGCGCCAGCATTCCCGCTACACGCGGCAATACGGCACTGAAGTCCGATGACTGGCAGGAATTCTGAGCCGGCCTGAATGCCGCGTGCCGCACGGCTGACGTCGGTATCGATATAGAACGGCGCTTTTCGTGACCGCACAGTCACGAGAAGCGCCGTTTCGATTCCGGGCCTTCAGGTCAGGAGCGCCTCACGCGCGACGGACAGGACAGCGCGCGTCAGCGTCTCCAGCCGGTCTGCGGTCAGCCGGTTGATCTGCCAGAAGAGCGGAATATCGAGTGGCATTTGCGGATGAAGCTCCACCAGCCGTCCATCGGCGAGGTGCGCGGCAACCAGCATTTCGGGGTTCATCCCCCAGCCCATCCCGGCGAGGCAGGCATCCACGAATCCCTGCGTTGATGGCAGGCAGTGGGTTGGTCCGGGGATGTCCTCGCCCACCGCCAACTGCATCCAGCGCGTCTGCAGCCGATCCTTCTGGCTGAAGACCAGGGAAGGGGTCCGGGCCAGTGCCTCGCGCGTCACCCCTTCGGGAAAATGGCGCTCCACGAAGGCGGGGCTTGCGGTGGCGCGATAGCGCAGCTTGCCGAGCGCCAGCCGGCGGCATCCAATGACGGGCTGTTCGAGGCTCGTCACGGCGGCCAGCACCGCGCCGCGCTGCAGCCACTCGGCCGTGTGCTCCTCATCATCGACGGCGAGATGGACGAGATGACCGGTTGCCTGTGTGAAGTCGGCAATTGCGGTCAGGAACCATGTGGCGAGACTGTCGGCATTGGCTGCGATCGATACGGTTGCCCGCGCGCCTTCCGGCCCCGCCTGTGCAAGCGCGGGCAGGCGCTCGAAAAGATCGGCTTCCAGCAAGCCCACCGTTTCCATATGCCGGCAGAGCCTGTCCCCGGCCTCCGTTGCCTGACAGGGGGAGCCGCGTACCACGAGCGCAGTCCCAAGCCGCTCTTCGATCTGGCGGACCCGCTGCGACACCGCCGAAGGCGTCACGTTCAGGCGCCGTGCCGCCTTTTCGAAACTGCCGGTCTCAACGACTGCGGCCACGGCCCGCAAGGCCGCATAATCCAGCATTGATTAGTTTTCCTTCATCACTCTTAGAAAAGTTAACTATCTTAATGGTGACGGAGGCGCTAGGGAGGCGGCGCAACGGAGTGGATGGGGATGACGGCTGCAGTTTTCGGAACGGGTCTGACGATGGGGCTCAGCCTGATCGTGGCGATCGGTGCGCAGAATGCCTTCGTCTTGCGGCAGGGGCTGCGCAACCACCACGTCCTTGCGGTCTGTCTGACCTGTGCGCTGTCGGACGCTGCGTTGATCCTCGTGGGCGTCACGGCTTTCCGCCAGATTGCGGCCGTTCTTCCCTGGCTCGATCCGGTGATGCGGTATGGTGGCGCCGTCTTCCTTCTGGTCTACGGCTTTCGCAGCGCGCGTGCGGCCATAGCGGGTTCAGGCGCTCTTGCGGCGGGGGAGGGGGAGGATGCGGGCCTGGCGAGGACGCTTGCGACGTGCCTTGCCTTCACCTTTCTCAATCCGCATGTCTATCTCGACACGGTCGTGCTGCTCGGCACGATCTCGACCCGGTTTCCCGGTCAGGAGGCGTCGTTCGCCGCCGGCGCGATGACAGCCTCTTGCCTGTTCTTCTTCGCTCTCGGCTTTGGGGCACGCCGGTTGCGTCACGTCTTCGCCAACCCGGTCGCCTGGCGGGTTCTGGACGGCGTGATTGCCGTCGTGATGGTGCTAATTGCCATGAAGCTTCTCGTCGGCTCGTGAGAAGCAGTGGTCGTGGCGAGAAGCGCACGCCAGCGAAGCATCCGGCTGCCGAAACTGTCATGCATGTTGCAGCACCCTGCAGCGTTCCGGCCGGGTTTCAGCCCGGCCTTCGTGGCGCCGAGAAGCATCGATATGCGACTGGTCACGGCCAGCCTGTGCAGCAAGGGCCATGCCGCACCGCGCTGGACGGCTGACTCCAGATGTTATTGATGCACGACGGGCGTATCGATGAAGTGCGCCATCTCCGGCCAGTGGGTCGTGCGCTCGCGAATGTCCTTTGCCAGATGCTGCAAGGCGAGATCGAGGCAGTAGACCACTTCCTCTGACTGGATGGCTGCTGCGCTGGCACGCGCGAAGAACACAAGCCGCGTGATGGCCTGGAGTTCTTCAGTCTCTGTATCACCTGAATCAAGTTCGCCCATGAGAATGGGGTCGGGCGGCTGCTGCATGCTGGGTCTCCGTCTACCGTCGGTACCCATTCTAGGGGGAGACAACCTTCCTGTGGCGTGACATCGGCGTGACACGCCTTTAAGTGGAAATGCATATACGCTTGGGGACCGGCTGGACGGAAGCCTGGCAGAGAGAAAATCCTTCCGTGAAAACGGTGGGTTGCATTTCACGTGACGGCGAGGTCAATCGCGCCGCTGGGCAAGCATCTCGTCCCAGAGGACCGTGCGGACGAACTGCCATCCGCGCGCCGTGTCCCTGCGACTGTCAGGCATGCTCGCCATGGCGTCCAAAAGCTGCAACGCGTCGGTTCGCTTGCGATCAACCCGCCGTGCGGCAAGAAGAGGGCCGAGCCGGGCCCGTGTTTCATCGTCAAGTCCTGCGGCGGCGGCCAGGATGGCCGGCCATGTTCGCTCCTTGAAGAACAGCCTGTCTGCTGCCCTTTGCAGCGCATCGGCAAGTGTCGGGTCGAGCGTTTCGTCGGCGACAAGTGCCTCAAGCGTGGCCGTGACGTTGACGAGGGGTTCCGTGAGGGCGAGCCAGCCGAGCGCGGCCGGTCCGTGCAACTGTGCCACATCCCCGTCATCGACGCGGCGGCCGCTGCGATAATCCTCGAAGATCTGGCCGATGCCCTCCATGCCGAAGGCTTCGCACTCCGCCGCCCGCAAGGCGCCCATGCTGGCGGCGCCGATGACCCTGACGCCCGCTTCCAGCGCAAACAGGATTTCCTTGTGCCAGACCGGAGCGGTGAATTCGAAGCCGCCGTCGATGATGCCGATCGCGTTCGCCCCGTCCTGAACAGCGCGATAGACATCCCCCTGGACGACCGGGCCGTGACAGAGGATTGCCGGCGGCGCGATGCGGGACGCGTCTGGAAGGGTTGGTCCGACGAAGAGGATTTTCATGCGCTGAGCGCCTTTGCGAGCGCGCGGACACCGAAGCGCGTGGCGCGCCGGCCCTCCGGATTTTCCAGGGCCGGTACGAGCACCTTTGCCACGGCAAAGGGAAGGTGGCGCGCGCCAAGCTCGATCGCAACCACCGGGCCAAGACCGAGGGCGTCCAGACGGGCAAGCAACGCGCCCAGTCCGCCCAGAAAGATGGCGCGCCGCGCGTTCCCCTGCGGCGCATCGTCCATCATCAGGCGGCGTGTCCACTCGGGCAGCGGGCGGCGATAGACAGCGGGGAAAGCGTCGTCCCGCGCCCCTCCGATGAAGGTGATGCGCGATTGCACCGCCTCCGTGAGCGCACGCAGCACGGCGCGTTCGGGCGCAGGATGGCAGCCCGCCCCATAGGTGACATCGACGAAGCGTGCCGTGCCCGTGGTCAGAAGATCATCCTCGGCGAGGAAGGCCGTGAAGCAGGGAACGCCGATATCGCTCGTCATGTCGAAAAGGCGCAGGCGCATGCCTGCGGCATCCAGTTGCCCGAGAAGCGCGGCAATGTCGGGATGGTGGGCATAGGTCTCACGGGCAACCCCTGTCTTGGCCCGGCCGGCATGGTCGCCGATCTGCCAGAGGACTTGGGCATCCCGCTCGATGCGCTCGTAGAGGGCGTGTACAATGGCTTCGTCGGCCGTGTTACCCGAGGCAAGCCCGTCCGAAGACTGCCAGTAGCGGGCCGACAGGCGGCTGCGATCAAGCACGACGGCATCTTCCGGGACAAAGACCCGCCCGCCCGTCAGCAGATCACGGCCCGAAAACCAGGCGATCCGTTCATCCTGGCGGGGCAATTCCGCGTGCAGAGCGAGATGGGATTGCAGCAGAAGGAAAGGCTGGCCGCGCGCTGCCAGATCGTCGCTCGTCGCATAATGGACGGGCGTGGCCGGGGCGCCCGCGACGGCCCGTTCGAGGGCCTCCATGACGGCGGAGGTGCGGGCGTCCGCATCCGTGAGGCCCTTGCCTTGCGCGACCACGATGGAGCGCGCGTTGGGTGTCAGGGCGAGCCAGACGGGAATGCCGATCCGGTCGAGCCCGGTCTGGCGGGCGACGCGGGTAATGCCAAAGGCGGGAAGAAGGCCTTCCACCCGCGAGAATGTTTCCTCCGGGCGTAAGGCTCTCTCCCCGTGCATGGTGTCAGTGCGCGTCGAACAGGCCTGCGGCGGCCGAATCGGCGGCATTGACGGCGACGGCGAAATCGACGCCCTTCACGACGATGCCGTCATGGCTGCCGGCACGGTTGGCGGCGGCAAGGGCACTGCTGGCGCTGTCGGCCGGCTTGACGGTTCCTGCCTCGAGGTCGGCGACGTAAAGCGTGTTGTTGCCCGGTACGCCGATCATGATCACGTTTGCCATGGGAAAGTCTCCTGTCACGGGTTGGGTCAATCTTCATATCCGGCCTTGAGAAGGCCTTCACGGTAGAGTTCCCTTTGCCAATGCTCCCGGATAGGAAGCACAGCGAGCCACTGCTTCAAGGAAAACTGCGGATTCTCCTTGAGATCCTTTCGGCGGTAGTGCTGCGCCTTTTTGCGATCTCCAGCCATCGCAAGAGAAGCCGCAAGAAGACGATAGGCAACGGCGGGATTTGCCATGCGATTGAGGTAGTCGATGGATTTCAGATACTCTCCGACAAAATAACTCGCGCCGGCTGCACTCCAGAAATACTCATCAGGCCCAAGCGGATTGAGCGAAATCGCCTGCTCGATCTTCTCAAGCCCTTCCCGCGGGCGCGATGCATGCACCAGCGAGTCAGCATAAGTATAGATTGCATCAGCATAATGTGGGCTCAACTTCTCGGCGTTGTCAAGAGCTTCCAGGCTTTCATCCAGCTGCCCGAGATACAGCCGCGCACGTCCGAGCTCCTTGTACCCCGAGGCGACCGCGGGACCGCTCTCTATGGCGGAGCGGGCGGCCTCCTCGGCTTTCAGCAAGAGGTCGTTGTCACCGCGTGCCGTCAGCACCCACTCGCCCGTGAAGGTCCGCGCCAGCCCCCCGAAGGCATAGGCGAAATCGGCCCTTTCCTTCAGGGTGCCGCGAAAGGTGCGCCGCGCTGCGCGAATGGAGGGTAGCGTCAGCCGGTTCAGGTGCCGCAGACCCGTCAGATAGCCGCGATAGGCTTTGGGGTTGAGTTCATAATCGAGATGGGCGGTTTCATTGCGTGCGAGGATCGACAGGATCGTGCCGCTGATCGCCTCGGCGATTGCCAGCCGCGACTCGGCGAGACTGGCTTCGTTGAGCGGATAGCGATCCGCGAAGATGATGTTGTCGGCGGGAACGAAGATGATCTGGACCATCAGACTGTCCCGCGACAGTCGCGTGTCGATGACATAGGAGATGTCATGCTTCTCGAGCAGTCCCGCCTTGTCCTGACTCGCCCGGATGCGCTCGGCAGTGTAAGGCGCGACCATCGCAAAGGCGCGGACGGCACACAAGCAGATCGAGACGTCGTCGATCAGCGCCGCCGCAAGCAGCGCATCCTCATTGTCGGCCGCGACGCCCGCTGGCGGCAGCAGAGCCACGCGCGGGCCGCTCAGTCCTCTCGGCGGTGGCGCCGCGACAGGATCGGGGACGGTGACCGCGACGACCGGCGGATGACCTGACGCCAGCGGCGGCCGCGCCGCGTGATCGGCTCCGGTCACGAGGTGGCGCACTTCATGATCATCGGGGAAATGGTCGAGCAGCAGGAATGCTGCCTTGCGCAAGGTCAGGAAATCGACCGGCTGCGTCCCGGAAGGCGAGGGCTCGGTCAGGCGGCGACGAATGATGCCGAGAAGATTGAGGCGTTGCGCATGCGCCCAGGCTTCGACGCCGCTTTGGGCGTCTCCGGTCGTGCGCAGAAAGCCGCGCTCGACATGCTCCACCAGCGTTGCGATGCTGGCCGTCGGGTCGTCGAAGATGTCGAGATCGCTGTCGATGGCCTGCGGGGCAAGCTTCAGCCGGCGACCATCTGCGACGACCAGTTCCGTTCCCAACTCGGCCTGCGCGACCTGGAGGCGCGAGAGCATCTTGCGCAGGTTTGCCAGCGCAAGCGTATGGTCATCGACCGTCCAGAGGAAGGCTGCTGCGGCGTCCCGGCTGAGCTCTCCGCCCTCGGCAAGCCGAAGGCGGACGAGAAGCAGGAGCGCCTTCTGTGGCATCCGCACATCACGGCATGCTGCATCCACAAGACGCAGATCGCCGAATGTGAGAAGCCGGAAGCGGCTCACGACAGGCGCTGAGCCTCGTCGTGACGGCTATCGCCAGCCGACGGAACGTCGTCGGCAGAACCCGAAAGGCTCTTCAGCAGGCCGAGCAGCTTGGTGCGCACGCGCTGGTCATGGATGCCGAGGATCGCCCGGTTGATGGCAAGACCTTCGCGGGTTGCAATGAACTCCAGAACGTCGTCGCCGGCATAGAAGCCCGAGTTGGTTTCCTGCACCTGCGGCTGGCTGGTGCCCTCGAAGAAGTAGGAGACGGGAACACCGAGCACCTCGGATGCCATCTGCAGCTTGCTCGCGCTGATACGATTGGTACCCTTCTCGTATTTCTGAACCTGCTGGAAAGTGATCCCCAGGTGATCGCCCAGCTTCTCCTGGCTCATACCCAGCATTGCACGTCGCAAGCGAAGCCGGTTGCCAACGTGGATGTCAATGGCATGGGGGGATTTCTTCGTCATCGGCACACCGTCTCTTGTATGAATTGTTTGCGACGAGTTTTGCGCGAAAAACAGGCAATTCGCAACGAAAAATCGCGTCAATTAGCAGAACTAATAAAGTCTACCTTGCATTAGTGAGGTCTTTAGCCAAAAAAATTGATTTATCTCAAATTTTTCAGGTCCAATACGTGAAACCATTGATTTCGCGCTGCACGGGAATCAAACGCTGTGAGCATTTCCTAGGCAACATCACGGAATTTGATCTATGGATTTACTGTTCAGGGAAGTGGCAGGCGACCTGACGACCCGGTTCATGCGCGGCCAGCACTGGTTTTGATTCGCGGCAGAGCGCGGTCGCCTTGGGGCAGCGTGTCGAGAAGGCGCAGCCCGGCGGCGGGTTGAGCGGGCTCGGGATCTCGCCTGTCAGCAGGATGCGCTCGCGCCGGCCGCGATTGTGCGGCTGCGGGATCGCCGACAGCAGGGCGCGCGTATAGGGGTGGCGGGGCGATGCGTAGAGCGCTTCGGTTTCTCCCGTCTCGACAATGCTGCCGAGATACATCACCGCCACCCGCGTGGAGACATGCCGGACGACGGCAAGGTCGTGGGCGATGAAGACATAGGTGAGGTTCAGCTTCTCGCGCAGTTCGTCGAAGAGATTGACGACCTGGGCCTGCACGGAGACATCGAGCGCCGAAACCGGCTCGTCCGCCACGATCAGCTGCGGCTCGACGGCGAGTGCGCGTGCAATCCCGATGCGCTGACGCTGGCCGCCGGAGAATTCGTGCGGATAGCGGTCGAGATATTCCCGCCGGAGACCCACGAGCTCCATCAGCTCCTCCAGCCGCTCGTCGATGGCCGCGCCCTCGCGGATCTTGTGGACGCGAAGCACTTCGGCGAGCATGTCGCGGATGCGGCGGCGCGGGTTGAGCGAGGCGGACGGATCCTGGAAGATCATCTGCATGCGCCGGCGCACCGGCTTCAGGTCGCGCGGACCGGCCTGGGTGATGTCCTGCCCCTCGAAGGTCAGCGTTCCCCCGGAAATGTCGTAGAGCCGCGTCAGGCAGCGGCCCAGCGTGGATTTGCCGCTGCCGGATTCCCCGACGAGGCCGAGCGTTTCGCCGGGGCGCACGTCGAGATCGATGCCGTTGACGGCGTGCAGCAGCCGGCCGGAGCCGGGGCGCAGGGTCTTGCCGACCACGAAGGTCTTCGTCAGGTTGCGCGCCGTGAGGAGAGGTGTGGCCGCGGCGGTCGCGGGCGTCGTGTCGGTCAGGGTCATGCCAGTTCCTCCTGCGGCAGGGCGCGGCGGCGCAGCGCGGGGCGTTCGTCATCGTCAATCACGCAGAGCGCGGCCTGTTCGCCGGCCTTGCGCAGCGGCGGGCGCTGCGCGCAGGCGGGACGGGCAAAGGCGCAGCGCGGCGCAAAACCACAGCCGGCCGGGATGCTCTCTGGCGTCGGCGGCATGCCGGGGATCGAATTCAGGCGATGAAGCCGCTGGCCCGTCAGCGGCGGAATGGAGGCCATCAGGCCCCAGGTGTAAGGGTGGAGCGGCGCGCCGAAGACCGCGTCGGTCGGTCCGCGTTCGACAATGCGGCCGGCATACATGACGGCCACCTGTTCGGCGACTTCCGCCACCACGCCCATGTCGTGGGTGATGAGGATGATGGCGGAGCCGAAATCCTTGCGCAGCCGCAAAAGCAGGTCGAGGACCTGTGCCTGGACGGTCACGTCGAGCGCCGTCGTCGGCTCGTCCGCAACCAAGAGCGAGGGATTGCATGACAGCGCCATGGCGATGACGGCGCGCTGGCGCATGCCGCCCGACAGCTGGTGCGGATAGCGGTCCACCGCTTCGCCGGGATTGGAAAGGCCGACTTCGCCGAGAAGCTCGATGGCACGCCGACGTGCAGCGCGCGCCGAGATCGCTTCATGCGCGCGGATCTGCTCGGCAATCTGCCAGCCGATCGTATAGACCGGCGTCAGCGCCGTCATCGGATCCTGGGAGATGAGCCCGATCTCCTTGCCGCGGATGGCCCGCATCTTCGAGGCAGGCAGGTCGAGGATCGGCTGGCCCTTGAAGGAGACGGCGCCCTCGACACGTGTCGTCTTGCGGTCATGCAGGCCGAGCAGCGAGAGCAGCGTCACGGATTTGCCCGAGCCGCTTTCGCCCACGATGGAGAGGATTTCGCCCTCATGGACACGGAAGGA
Source organism: Rhizobium sp. SG2393 (assembly GCF_042610495.1). NCBI lineage: Bacteria > Pseudomonadati > Pseudomonadota > Alphaproteobacteria > Hyphomicrobiales > Rhizobiaceae > Rhizobium > Rhizobium sp. SG2393. The sequence continues at coordinate 92,906 of NZ_JBHGAP010000010.1, read as the reverse complement.
GACGTCGCGGACCGCCTGGACGGGGCCGTTGTCGGTGGCAAACGAGACGGAAAGGCCGTTGACGTCGAGAAGGATGGGTTTGTCGCTCATGTCAGGCTCCCCGCACGCGTGGATCGATGACGACATAGACGAGATCGACCACCGCATTGGCGATCACCACGAAGAAGGAGGCGTACATGACGGTTCCCAGGATCATCGGCAGGTCGAGGTTGAGGAGCGCCTGATAGGTCAGGCGTCCGACGCCGTTCAGGCCGAAGACGACCTCCGTCAGCAGCGCGGAGCCGCCGACCAGCACGCCGAAATCCAGGCCGAACATGGTCACGAAGGGGATCAGCGAGGTGCGCAGCGCGTGGCGCAGCATGACGCGGGCCGGCGAGAGCCCCTTGGCGCGGGCTGTGCGGATGAAATCTTCCTGATAGGCCTCGACGAGATTGGCGCGCAGCACGCGGCCGTAGATGCCGATATAGAGGGCGGCCAGCGTGAACCACGGAATGATGAGCGTCTTGAACCAGCCGACGGGGTCTTCGCTCAGTGGCTTGTAGCCGAGCGCCGGCACCCAGGAGAAGAAGATCGTGTCGTGAAACCGGCTCTGGGTGATGAGGTTCATCACTTCTCCCAGCCAATAGACGGGCATGGAGACGCCGATCAGCGCCAGCACCATCAGGCCCCGGTCGATCAGCGTGTCGCGCGTGAGTGCTGCGAGAACGCCGACAAAGATGCCGCCGATGACCCAGAGAACCGCCGCGCCAGCGACCAGCGAGAGCGTCACGGGCGCCGCATCCATCACGGCCGGCACGACCCGCAGGCCGCGATTGACGAAGGAGGCGAGGTCCTGGGTGACGAAGAGCCGCTTCATCATCACGCCGTACTGGATCGGCAGGGGCTGGTCGAAGCCGAACTCCTTGCGGACGGCCTCTACCGTTTCCTGCGAGGCATTGCGCCCGGCGATGCGGGCTGCGGGATCGGAGCCTGGCGTGGCGAAGAAGATCAGGAAGACGAGCGCGGAGATGCCGAACATCACGAAAAGCATCTGTCCGAGGCGCTGGAGGATCGCAAAGAACATCAAGGTGCCTCCTCAGACGAGCTTGGTGCGCGGGTCGAGCGCATCGCGCAGGCTGTCGCCGAGCACGTTGAGCGCGAGAACTGTCAGCACGATGGCGATACCGGGCGCGAGCGCCACGGCGGGACGGGAATAGAGCAGCGTCTGGCCGTCCTGGATGATCGTGCCCCAGCTCGCATCCGGCGCCTGCACGCCGATCGAGAGGAAGGACAGGGACGATTCGATGATGATGTTGAGACCCATCATCAGCGGCACGAAGACTATCAGCATGGTCGAGACGTTGGGCAGGATGTCATGCAAGAGGATGCGCCAGGCGGGAATGCCGAGGCCGCGGGCGGCCAGAACGAACTCGCTCTCCTTCAGCGCCAGAACACGGCCGCGCACCGGGCGCGCCACATAGGGCACGTAGATGATGCCGATGATGAAGATCGGCAGGAGAAGGCTGTCGGCGTGGATCTCGATCGGGCCGATGACGATGCCCTGCGAGATGAAGACGATCGATAGGGAAATGGCGAGCAGGTAGACCGGGAAGGCCCAGAGGATGTCGAGGATGCGCGACAGCACCTTGTCGACCCAGCCGCCGAAGAAGCCGGCGGAAATGCCGACGATGGCGGCAAGGAACAGACAGATGGCTGTGGAGGCGGCGGCGATCAGCAGCGAGTTGCGGCCGCCATAGAGCAGGCGCGCGGCGACATCGCGTCCCTGCGTGTCGGCGCCGAGCAGATATTGCGGCCCCCAGGTCGGGCCGATCGGCGTGACGCCGAGGCCCAGGCCTTCCGTGGAGGCCTGCATGACCTTTACCCGCTGGCCGTCGATCACGATGCGGGCACTGAGCGAGGAGCGGAACGGATCGGTGCCGGAGACGTAGGTCGCATAAAGCGGGGCCGCGAGGCTCGACAGCACGATCAGAAAGAGCACGGCCGCAGCCAGAAGCGTCGGCCGATCGCGCTTCAGGATGCGCCAGGCGCGCGCGGCCGGGCTGGAGGCGGCGCGTCGGCCGGAGCCGGCGGATGGGGGCGCCTGGATTTCCGCAGGCTGGATCGAAGAGGTGGAGGCGTCGGTCATCGCAATCCCGAGAGGCTTTGTCGGCCGGCGGCTTGCCGGCGGATCGGGTCAGATCCCGCAATCCGTCACGGATAGGGGCCGTGGACTGTTTGGAAAGGTCGGGAGGCGGCCGGTGGTCCGCAGGCCGTCCGCCTCCCGCAATGGCCCTTTCAGGGCGTCCCTCGTCCCCGGCCGGTCAGGCCGGGGGATGCCCTTTCAGGCGATTGGCAGGCTCACTTCACCCAGGACTGGGAGATGATCCAGCGGTTCTGCTTGTTGAACACGTAGTTGCCGAGGCGGGCGGAGGTGAAGTTGACGCTCTTTGGCGTGAAGAGCGGTGCCAACGGCGCCTGTTCCATGAAGCCCTTGTCGATTTCCGCCCACTTGGCGTTGGCGCCGTCCGGATCGGTCAGGGCCAGCGTCATGGCCTCCTTCATCTTGGCGTCCAGATCCTTGTTGCAGTAGCCGGAGATGTTGATGGAGGAATCGCTGCCCGGCGTGAACGAGGCGCAGGAGAGCAGCACGTTCAGGAAGTTGGAAGCCGCCGGATAATCCATGTACCACTGCGAGATGCTCATCTGCACCTTGTTGTTGGTGTTCTGGATGTAGGTGAACTGGATGTTCGGCGAGATTGCCTTCATCGAGGCGTCATAGCCGAGCTCCGTCAGAAGGCTCTGCAGATAGGTGCCGATGCCGCGCGAGGTGGCATTGTCCTCGGCAATGACAGTGACCTTCTGGCCCTTGGTGCCGCTTTCCTCGACGAGCGCCTTGGCCTTCTCCATGTCGGGACCTGCCCATGCCGGGCCGGGCTCGGCGGTGTAGATGCAGTCGTCCACATGGCCGGGGAAATCCGGCGGCAGGATCTGGCAGGTCGGCTGTGCCAGCGCCTCGCCGCCGAAGAGGCCGACGAGGGCGTCCCGGTCGAGCGCGTAGTTGACGGCCTGGCGCACCTTCACATTGTCGAAGGGTGGCAGGTTGGTGTTCATCGGCGCGTACCAGAAGGCGGCCAGCGGGTCGATCTTGATCTGCGAGGCGTATTTCGAGCCGATCTCGGCCAGACGGTCGGAGGGCGGCGTGTCGAACATCCAGTCGATCTGGCCGTTGATGATGGCGTTGATGGTCGCTTCTTCCGTCAGGCCGAACTTGTAGACGATCTCGTCCGCATAGCCGTCCGGCTGGGCATCCACGCTCCACTCCTTGAAGTGCGGGTTGCGCTTCATCACCATCTGTTCGTTGGGATTGTAGCTGTCGATGTAATAGGCGCCCGTGCCGGGGATCGGCGTGGTGCCGGCATCGGCGAGCGGCGCGTCGGCCGGCAGGATCGAGGCGTGCGGCACGGCGAGCTTGGAGAAGATTTCCGAATCCGGGGCCGTCAGGTTGATCGTCACGGTGCCGGCTGCCTCGTCGGCGACGACGCCGCCGTCGAGCGTGCAGGTCGCGGCATCCGCGATGCATTTGTCGGCGCCGACGATGCCGTTGTAGAAGCTGCCGGTCGTCGGTCCCTTGACCTTGAAGATGCGCTGGAAGGAGGCCACGACGTCGGCCGGCGTCACGTCCTTGCCGTTCGAGAACTTGATGCCCTTGCGGATCTTGAAGACGTAGGTCTTGCCGTCATTGGTCGGCTTCGGGATCTCTTCGGCGATGGAGGGAACGATGTCGAAGCCTTCCGTTCCGGCCGCCTGCTTGAACTTGACGAGGCCGTCATAGGTCAGCTGGAAGATCTGCCAGAACTGGCCCGTGTAGTTGATCATCGGATCGACGGTGCCGGCGGCCGAGACGGCCGACAGCGTGATGGTGCCGCCGCGATGCTTGGCCATGAGATCGGCACGTTCGTCGGCAAGGGCGCCGCCCGAAAGGGCCGTCTGGGCCAGCAGCATGCCGGCGGTGATGAGGCCTGCCCGGCGGGCGAGGCGTTTCAGGCTGATGGTGGTCATCTCTACGTTTCCCTCTTTTCGGTTGGTTGTCTCGCGCCCTTTCCAGGCGGCTTCTGGTTATCGGTAATCACGCGGCCTTGTCGTCGAGGAAGGCGCCGACCACGGCCATGCAGGCCTCGCGCTCTTCCACATGCGGCATGTGGCTCGACTGTTCGAAGATCGTCCAGCGCACGTCCGGGATCTCGTCGGCAAAGGGCTGCACGCAGGCTTCGGTCGCCTCGTCGAACCGGCCGGAAATCAGGAGAACCGGAACGTTGATCGTGGACAGCCGGCCCTCGATGGTCCAGTCCTTCATGGTGCCGATGACGTGGAATTCGTTCGGGCCGTTCATGGTGTGGTAGACGGTCGGGTCGCTGGCGATCGCGTCAAAGGTGCGCTTGACCTCCGGCGGCATCGGCACGATGCGGCAGACATGGCGTTCGTTGAAGACGTCGGTCGCGGCCATGTATTCGGCGCTGTCGGTGGTACCGGCGGCCTCGTGCTTGAGAAGCGTGGCCTGCACATCTTCCGGCAGCTCGGCGCGCAGGCGGTTGGCTTCGGCGACCCAGGTGCGCAGCGAGGCCGGCGAATTGGCAATCACAAGTGCCTTCAGGCCGGCCGGTTGATCCACGGCGAATTCCGAACCCAGCATGCCGCCCCAGGACTGGCCGAGCACGCAATAGGCGTCGCGGATGCCGAGATGGTCGATGAGATTGTGCATCTCCGCCTTGAAGAAATCGACGGTCCAGAAGTCGCCGCCCTTTTCCGGCAGATGCGTGGACTTGCCGTTGCCGACCTGGTCGTAGTGAACGACGGCGCGGCCGGTGGCGGCGATGTCCTTGAAGCTGTCGACATAGTCATGGGTGCAGCCCGGTCCGCCATGGGCGACGAGAAGCGGCGGCTTGCCGGACTTGAGGTCGCCCGTCACCCGGTACCAGGTTTTGTACTCGCCATAGGGTGCAAAACCCTCTGTGATCGTGGTCACGTCACTGTCTCCTTCAGTGTTTTTCATTTCCGCCTTTCAGGCGGCGTTCGTCCCGGCAGATGGCTTCCGCCGTCTCCTCGATGGTCATGCCCCAGTCCATGGCGATGCGCCGCATGCGCTTCCAGGCGCCGGCCTCGTCGAGCCCTTCGCCCTGGATGAGCTTCAGCACGGCGCGCACCACCACGGGGCGCTGCCGCAGCCTGTCTTCCAGCGTTCGAATGTCGTTGGCCTGGTTGCGGGCCATTTCCCAGGCGTGCTGGGCGATCAGCAGCGCGCTGTAGGCGCCGGTGGAGCCGATCGGCTTCAGAAGATGGGCGTTCGATCCCTGCGCCAGCGCCCATTGCACGCGGCCGGGGGCTTCGGTGCCGATCAGCGCGATCATCGGCATGGGCGCATAGCCGGCCGGCCAGGGAAACTGCCCGTCATGGCCCATGTCGGCGTCGAAGAAGACGACGTCGGCCGTTGCATGCGCTTCGTCGAGCTGCGGCCAGACAGTCACCACGTCGATGTGGAGGAGTTCCAGCTGGCGACGCAGCGCGTCAATGGAGGGATGCTCCCGATGCAGGATGACGGCGCGCCATGAGGCCAGCGGAAGATGACCGGAGCGGCTCATTTGACCACCTTGAGATCGGGCGTCGTCGTGGCTTTCGGCCAGGGCCGGGGCAGGGAGCGGACCAGATAGGGATCCGCCTCGATAGGCGCCGCCGCACTGTCGAAGATGTCGAACTCGCCATCCGCGTCCGAGAGTGCCAGATGCGGCGTCAGCCTTGCATGCTGATGGCGCGGGTCGATGGTCAGCGCCCCCATCGGCGTTTCGAAGATCCGCGCGGTAGCGGCCTTTCGGATGGCAGCCGGCTCGTCCGTTCCGGCATCGACCATGGCGCGGGCCAGGACCGACACGGCGGTGTAGCCCGCCACGAAAGCCGCCGACAGGCGCCGGTCGCCGCCCTGCCGGGCCTGCATGCGGGCCTTGAAGGCACGGTTTTCCGGCGTATCGAGGCGATGGAAATAGCTGGAGGTGGAGATATGGCCGCCGCGTGCCGCCGGGGCCAGCGTTTCGAGGTCGATCTCCGTCAGATTGCATGCGACCAGCGGCGGGGCGTCCGGCTGGCTGGCGCGGAAGAGACCATAGGCCGCGATGAAGGCGGTGGCCGAGGCGCCGACAAGATTGGTCAGTACGAAATCCGGCTTCAGCGTCGCGATTTCGCGGATGAGATGATCGACCTCGACGGAACCGAGGGGCACGAAACGGTCGGAAAGAACGCGCCCGCCGGCCGTTTCCGTCAGCTCGCGCGCAATGCGGCTGATCTCCCAGCCCCAGATATAGTTGGAGCCGACGAAGAAGGCACGATTGCCGAAGCGCGGCTGCACATGGTCGAACAGCGGCAGAAGGTGCTGGTTCGGGCAGGCGCCAAGATAGATCACGCGTTCATTCGCCTCATATCCCTCGTAGGGGAAGGCATACCACAGGAGTGCATCATGCCGCTCAACGATCGGCAGCACATCCTTGCGGCTCCAGGAGGTGATGCAGCCGATGATGTGGCGGCAGCCGTCCATGGTCGCGCTCTTGGCCATTTGAGCGTGGCGCTCCGCGTGGCCCCCGGGATCACTGACATGGGCCTTGAGCAGGAAAGGCAGGGAGGCGTCCGCGTTGATTTCGGAAATGGCTGCCATGGCTCCGGCCGACGCATCCCGCCCATAGGCGGCATAAGCGCCCGTGGTGGAATAGAGAACCGACACCGGTACCGTGTCACGCGCCATTCGAAATCCGTTTCATGTGTCGTCGCCGAGCGTCTCGGTCGCCTGGAAAAACAAAAAGCCCCGACCCGCAGTCTTGCGGGTTCGGGGCTCGATTGCCGTCGGCCATCCGGCCTTATGTCGATGCTTAGGCTAGGGGATGTATACTTCCGCGTCAATCATCAGCACTGCCTAATTTGAGGGCAATGGGCATGAAAATTCGCTGATAAAAACGCCGCCTGCCCAAGCCGTCGGCGATCTTCGCCGACTGATTGCAGGCGACTTCGACCGCGTCCGCAGGCGGTATCCACCCTGCAATTATGCGTTTGTTTACTATACTCTCATATTTCTGGAGGCCGGATACTGGCCGCAGCAGGCGTTGCGTTTGCGCCGCAGGTCAATCCTGCCCGAAGAATCGCGGAGCGCGTAACCGCATGACCACCCTGATTGCCTGGCGCAATCTCGTCCATGAGCCGGTTCGCTTCATCGCGACCCTGATCGGCGTTGTCTTCGCCGTGGTGCTCATGGCAATCCAGATGGGCATGCTCATCGGCTTTTCCGTGACCACGGCGGGGCTGGTGGAAAATGCGCGCGCCGACATCTGGATGGTGCCGCGCGGCACGACGAATGTGGACCAGTCCTCCCTACAGCCGCAGCGCAGCGTGTTTCGCGCCATGAAGGTCGAGGGCGTCGAGACCGTCAGCCGCCACATTGTTCGCTTCGTGTCCTGGCGGCGCCCGCAGGGCGGGTCGCAGCTCATCATCATCGTCGGCTTCGATCCCCAGACGGATCTTGCCGGCCCGTGGAACGTGGTGGAGGGCAGTGTCGCCGATCTGGCCGCGCCGGGCGCCGTGATGATCGATCGTCTCTATGCGGGCAAGCTCGGCGTGTCGAAGATCGGCGACCGCGTCGAGATCAACGGCCGCCGCGCGATCGTCGCGGGCTTCACCGAGGGAGCGCGCACCTTCACCCAGGCTCCCTACGTCTTCACCACCTACAACAATGCGCTGCGCTACACCGACGTGCAGGATGGCGATGCCAGCTATGTGCTCGTCAAGGCCGCGCCCGGCGTGGCGATCGATGATCTCGTCGCCCGCCTGCAGGCCGTCGCACCGGATACGGACGTGATGACGGCACAGGCCTTCGCCGACAAGTCCCGCAATTACTGGATCTTCACGACGGGCGCGGGCACCGCCCTGTTGCTCGGCGCCTCCCTCGGCGCCGTCGTCGGTGTGGTGATCCTTGCCCAGACGTTGTACGCCGCGACGCTGGAGCGGATCGGCGAATATGCGACACTCTCGGCCATCGGCGCCGGCCACGGCTATCTCAACGCCATCGTGCTCAAGCAGGCCCTGATCTGCGGCGGCGTCGGCTATGCCATCGCCGCAGTGATCGCGAGCGTCGTCGCCTTTCTCGCCCGCAATTCGCCGGCCGCCATCCTCCTGTCGCCGACAGCCCTTCTCGGCCTTGGCCTTGCGGCCATCGTCATGTGCTGCCTCTCCGCGCTTGTCGCCATCCGCAAGCTGATGACGATCGATCCCACGAGCGTTTTCCGATGATGCTCTCCGATCGCTCCATCCGCGTGGAAAACGCCCATCTCTGGTACGGCAAGGGCGAAACCGGCACGCATGCCCTGCGCGGCGTGTCGCTTGTCGCCGCGCCCGGAGAGGTTCTGATGGTGCGCGGCCCCTCGGGCAGCGGCAAGACAACGCTCCTGCAACTGATGGGCGCGCTGAAGGTGCCGGACAAGGGGGCCGTGACCATCTGCGGAGAGACGACGGATGGCGCGTCTGCCGCCGATCTGCGCCGCCTGCGTCTCAAGCGCATCGGCTTCGTCTTCCAGTTCTTCAACCTGTTCCCGACGCTGACGGCCTGGGAGAACGTGGCGATCCCGCTCGACATCCGCGGGGTCGATCGCCGCACGGCCGAACGGCGCGCCCGCGATCTTCTCGCCGAAGTCGGGCTTGAGGACCGCGCCCACCACAAGCCGGGCCAGCTGTCCGGCGGCCAGCGCCAGCGCGTGGCCGTGGCGCGTGCGCTGATGAACGAGCCCGATGTCATCCTCGCCGACGAGCCGACCGCCGCCCTCGATGGCGTGACGGGCGCGCTCGTGGTGGAGGCCTTCCGGCGTCTGGCGCGCGACAAGGATCGCGTCGTCGTGCTCGTTTCCCATGACCAGCGTGTCGAAAATCTCGTGGATCGCTCGATCACCATCGAGGACGGTCTCGTCGTCGCCGAAGCCGGGCCGGTGCGGGATGCGCCATCGGGCTTGAGCAGGAGTGTGCGTTGATGGTTGTTGCGTCCAGAACCTCGGCGAGCTTCGCCGTCCTCTTCGTTGCCACAGCGACCGCGATCGCCCTTTTGCAGGATGTGCCGAAGCCCATGGCCATCACCATCGATCCGGTGGTCACGGGCACGACGACGCCCGCCAATCCGCTGGTAGCGCAGGCGACCGACGCCGATGCGCCGCGCGTGGTGGCGGGGCTGGGCGTAGTGGAACCAATGGGCGGCGCGACGGATGTCGCGCCCGGCATGGTCGGTGTGCTCGCCACCGTGCTTGCGGACGAGGGCGACCGCGTCACGCGCGGCCAGGTGCTGGCCCAGCTTTTCAACGAGGATCTCAAGGCCAAGGTCGCCCAGGCCGAGGCGACGGTTCAGATCAAGCGCGCCCAGCTGGCGCTCATCGAAAAGGGACCGCGCCAGCAGGAAATCCTGCAGGCCGAAGCGCAACTGCGTGCCGAGGAGAGCAATCTCAAGCTTCTGGAGGTGCAGTTCCAGCGCCGCCGTTCGCTTGCCGCGCAGGGCGCCGTCTCGCGCGAGGACATGAACCAGGCCGCAAGCGCGCTGGCGTCCAGCCGCGAACGCCGCGCCTCTGCCGCAGAAGCCCTGAAGATCCTGCAGGACGGCTCCCGCCCCGAAGAGGTGGAAGCCGCGCGCGGCGAGGTGGCCCTTGCCGAAAACCAGCTGGCCGAGGCCCGTGCGGCGCTTGAGAAATCCTATGTCCGGGCGCCCATCGACGGGATCGTGTTGCGCCGCTACCGCGAGCCCGGCGAAGCCATCACCTCGCAGGCCGCTGCCCCGGTCATGCAGATCGCCGACACCTCGCGTCTCATTGTCCGCACGCAGATCGATGAAGCCGACATCGCCGCCCTGGCGGTCGGCCAGACCGCGACCATATCCGCCGCCGCCTTCGGCGAACGCAAGCTGACGGGCAAGGTGGAGCGCATCAGCCCGCGCCTCGGGGCCAAGACGGTCACCGCCGAGGGGCCGACGGAAAAACGCGACACCCGCGTGCTCGATGTCATGGTGGCTCTGCCGGAAAACCTGGTCGTGCCGATCAACCTGCGCGTCGATGTGCTGATCGACGTCACCTCCGTCGTCCCGGTCGTCAAGCCGGAGCTGCGCGGGGCGATCTCCGCCTCGCCCGAAACACTCGCCCTTCTGCAGGATCTCGACCCCGTGCACCTGATGCAGCCGGATGCCTGCACGCCGGGCCTCGACGCCGAAAACGCCGCCCGTACCTGCCCCTCCGCCTCCGCGCCCGCCCTCGTTGACGAGACCAGAACCGGCGCGATCCGGCACCCGTCACGGCGAGATGAATAGACGGCGGCAGCCTTCCCGAATCCGATGACGCCGACCCGCGCCTGTGCTACCAGATAGCAATCGGGAGTAGAAGCAGAATGCGCCGTGCCAGCCGGCGCGTCGGGGAGGATGAGCCGCCCCGACCTTGGCAAAGGCTTTGCTCTCGAACAGGAGTGACGGTCATGGGATTCATCCCGATCACCATCACGCTTGAGATAAGGAAAACCCGCACGGGCTGGCTGGCTCGCGTGCGGGTCCAACTCTTTATCTAGGCGAAACGCTTCCGGCAGTTGACGCTGTCGGAAGCACTCCTGCAAGCTATCGCTGATTGCTCCGAAATTCAAGGCTGCGCCGAGACGTTCTCGGAGGCAGCGGCTGACACGCGCGATCCACCATGCTACCCAATGACAATCGGGAGTAGAAGCAGCATACGCCGTGCCAGCCGGCGCGTCGGGGAGGATGAGCCGCCCCGACTTTGGCAAAGGCTTTGCTCTCTAACAGGAGTGACGGTCATGGGATTCATCCCGATCACCATCACGCTTGAGATGCTTGAGATAAGGAAAACCCGCACGGGCTGGCTGGCTCGCGTGCGGGTCAAATTCCTAGTCTGAGCGAAGGGCCGTCGGTCGTTAGCGCGACCGGCAGCACTCCTGCAACGTAATCCCGAATGGCTTCGACTTCAAGTCTTGCGCTTATGGGCTCCTCGCAGCATGTGGCGGATCAAAAGAAGCGCGCCAGGCTCGCTGCATTGTCTCTGTTGAGGACGGCGAAGTGATCGACGTCCCAGAATGGCTGGAGATCGGGCCGGGCGGAGCGGCTTGTCCAGTAGATTTCGCGCGAGGGATCCGGAGGCAGGTCGCCGCGGCGCACGCGGAGATAGATAAGCGGGGTTTCGATCGGGGCCGGCTGGTAGGACTGGGAGAGGCGCATGTTGTTGGCCACGACATCCGTCACGCGTTGTTCCTGTTCGGGGTCGATCGGCGCATCGGAGCCGGCGCGGTCCCGCTCCAGGCGCACGATGCGGGCGGCCGTCTGCCGGGCCATCTCCATGGTCCAGAATTCGCCGGCCGGCGATGTGTCGATCATGACGAGGCGTTCGACCGTTTCGCCTGCGGCCTCCAGCCGGCGGGTGATCTCGAAGGCCACGAGGCCGCCGAAGGAATGGCCGATCAGCGCATAGGGACCGGAGGGCTGTACGGAGCGTATCGCCGCCATATAGCTATCGATCATCGCATCCAGCGTTTCGGCCACCGCCTCTCCGGCATCGAGGCCCGTGGCCTGCACGCCGTAGACCGGACGCTTGCCCGAAAGCGCGTCGGCAAGACCGAGATAGCCGAAGGGTGCGCCGCCGACCGGGTGAAAGCAGAAGACGGGACGCCCGGGGCCGTCGCCGAGCTTGATCAGCGGGCCGCCGGTCTTCAGGGCCTTTCCGGAGCGGATGTCGTCCGCAAGGGCGCGCACCGTCTGGGCGCGGTAGAGCGCCGCCACGGGAAGATCGAGTCCGAGCATGCGCTTGACGCCGGCGCACAGGCGCAGTGCCTGCAGGGAATGGCCGCCGGCAGCGAAGAAATTGTGGTCGATGCCAAGTGTTTCCATGCCGAGCAGGTCGCGCCACAGGTCGAGCAGGGTGGCATCGAGTGCATCGCGCGGCGGCGTCGAAGTCTCGGCCTGAGCGGCGAAGTCCGGCGCGGGCAGTGCCTTCACGTCGAGCTTTCCGTTGACCGTCATCGGCAGCGCGTCGACGCAGACCAGCGCGTGGGGCAGCATATAGGCGGGGAGGCGGCCTGCGAGATGGCTACGCCAGCTCGATACCGCCTCGTCATCACCGTCCGCAACCGCGTAGGCGACGAGTACGGTTTCGCCCTGTCGCTGCGCCGTGACGACCGCAGCGACACGCACGCCCGGATGGGCCCGAAGGGCTGCCGAGATGTCGTCGAGCTCGATGCGGTGGCCGCGGATTTTCACCTGGGCGTCGGCGCGGCCGATAAACTCGATCTCGCCATCGGCCGTCCAGCGGGCGAGGTCGCCCGTGCGGTAGAGGCGGTCGCCGGGCCCGCCGAAGGGATCGGGCAGGAAGCGGCTTGCGGTCTCCTCGGGACGGCCGAGATAGCCATCGGCCACGCTCGCGCCGCCGATATGGATCTCGCCGGTGATACCGGGGGAAACGGGCTGCATGGCCGCATCCAGGATCAGCACCCTGTAGTTGGGCAGCGGCCGGCCGATCGGAAGCGTCGGTGCGGTTTCCGTGCCCCGGAAGCGATAGGCGGTGGCGTCGATGACGGTTTCGGAGGGGCCGTACATGTTGAAAAGCTCGACGCCCGGCAGGGCGGCGGCGATCCGGCGCGCCACGGCCGTCTGGAAGGCTTCGCCACCCAGCATCAGCCGCCGCAGTGCAAGCCCGGCCGGCACGGGCGCCTCGATCGCGGCATCCAGGAAGGCGGGGCTGAAATTCATGTGGGTGACGCCCTGGCGTGCCAGCTCCGCCCAGAATTCCGCGCCCGAATGTTTCGCGGGATCGTCCAGCACCACGACGGTGGCGCCCGACAGCAGTGGCGTGACGATCTGGCCGATCGACACGTCGAAGCCGATGGAAAGTGTTGCGGCGACCCGGTCGCCGGGGCCGATCGGATCGTGGTCGAGGCGGGCGGCGGCGAGATTGGCGAGGGCGGCATGGCTGACCACCACGCCCTTGGGGCGGCCGGTCGAGCCGGAGGTGTGGATGATATAGGCGGGGTCCGCCGGCCCGAAAGGCACCAGCCCGTCGCGGTCCGAGGGATCGTGGTCGGGACCGGCGGACCAGTCGAAGGCGTCGAGATCGAGATGGACCACGCCCTGCCCGACAGGCAGATTGTGACGGCTTGCCGCATCGGTGACGATCACGGCGGGAGCGGCTGTCTCGAAGACGCCGGCCATGCGCTCAGCCGGGTTTGCCGGGTCGATCGGCATGTAGACAGCACCGGATTTCATCACGGCAAGCGCCACGACCGGCAGGTACGCATTGCGCCCGACGACCACGGCGACCGGCCTTCCCCCGGTAGCGCCAAGCGCCATGAGGTGAAGCGCCAGCCGGTTCGCCAGCCGGTTCAGCCTGTCGAAACTGAGGGTCGTTTCGCCGTGGATGACGGCGGTCGCATCCGGCCGTGCGGCAATCTGGCGGGCAAACAGCGCCGGGACCGGCAGGGCCTCGATTGCGCGATGCGCGCCCGTGCCGAGCGAGAGCAGGGCGGTGTGCTCCGTCGGCGAAACCATCGGCAGGCGCCGGAACGGCATGTCCGGTGTCTTCAGGGCTTGCATGAGCAGCGTGACGTAATGGGCAGCCAGCCTTGCGATGGTGGCGCGGTCGAAAATGTCCGTTGCATAGGTGATGGCACCGGCATAACCCACCTCCGCCTCGGTCAGCACCAGTGTCAGGTCAAACTTGGCGGCCGCCTCCGGCAGGGGAACGGCATGGGCCGTGAGTCCGCCGAAGGGGAAGGAGGCGGGCAGGGCCGGTTGCAGGGCCACCATGGTCTGGAAGATGGGATGAAGCCCCGGCTGGCGGGGCGGGTTCAACGCATCCACCAGCTTCTCGAAGGGCAGCGCTGCATGGGCGAAGGCTTCGCCAGCGCGTGCCGTCAGCCGGTCGGTGACGGTCCGGAAGCCCGCATCGCCGCCAAGCTCGGCGCGCAGCACCAGCGTGTTGACGAGAAAGCCGACCATGCCTTCCAGCTCGGGGTGATCGCGATTGGCGGCCGGCGCGCCGAAGACGATGTCATCCTGCCCCGACCAGCGCGCAAGCAGCACGCTCCAGGCGGCCGACAGAACGATGAAGGGCGTGGTGCCCGCCGCGCGGGCGAAGGCGCTGACGGCGGCGGCCGTTTCGGCCGGCAGATGAAGCGGCAGGCTGGCGCCAGCGCTGCGGCGCACGGCCGGGCGCGGCCGGTCGAGCGGCAGCGCGACGGCATCGGGCGCGCCTGAAAGCACGCCGCGCCAGTGGGCGACTTCCTCGTCCACCACGGCATCCGTCAGCGACTGGCGCTGCCACAGCGCATAATCGGCATACTGGACCGGCAGCGGCGCGAGATCGGCGCTCGTGCCGGCGACCGCGGCCTGATAGGCGGCGGACAGCTCGCGCATCAGGATGCCGGCCGAAAGCCCGTCCGAGACGATGTGGTGCGTGACGACGACGAGCAGATGGCTTTCGGGACCGGCCGCCAGCAGACGGGCGCGGATCAGGCCGTCGCGTTCGAGATCGAAGGGGCGCAGCGCTTCCGCCTCGATGGCTGCGTGGATCAGGCCTGCGTCCAGACCCTCCTCGACGGCAAGCACCATGCGCCGCCCGGCATGGATGACCTGCACCGGCATGCCGTCCTGCTCGGCAAAGCCGGTGCGCAGGCTCTCGTGCCGCGCGACGATCGTATCGAAGGCGTCGGCAAGAGCGGTGCGGTCAAGCGCGCCGTCCAGCCGCAGCACCACGGGGATGTTGTAGGCCGCGCTCATCGGCTCCAGGCGATCGAGGAACCAGAGGCGTTCCTGCTCGAAGGAGAGCGGCAGGGTGGCGGGGCGGGGCGTTGCGCCGATCGCGCCGGCTGCGGCCGCCGCGGGAACGCCGAGCAGCGCGTCGATCCGGGCGGCGAGATCGCCGAGCCGGGGCGTTTCGAAGAGCATGCGCAGCGAAAGATCGACGTGAAGTGTCTCGCGCAGCTTCGAGGCCAGCTGCGTTGCCATCAGCGAGTGACCGCCGAGCGCGAAGAAATGGCTGGCCGTGGTGATCTCGGCGGCTCCCAGCAGTCCGGCGAACAGGCCGGCGACGGCGATTTCCGTCGCTGTGGAGGGGGGCTGGCCTGCCTCGGAGGCAAGGGTCGGGTCGGGCAGCGCCTTGAGGTCGAGCTTGCCATTGGCCGTCAGCGGCAGGGCGTCGAGGCGCATCACGGCCGCCGGCACCATATGGGCCGGAAGGCTGGCGAGCAGCGCCGATTTCAGGGCATCGACATCCGGGTCCGTGCCGGGAGCCGGAACGACATAGGCAAGCAGGCGCGGATCGCCGCCGCCGGTGCCGCGGGCGATGACAGCGGCCTGGGCGACGGATGGCTGCCGGCGCAGCACGGCCTCGATTTCGCCGAGCTCGATGCGGAAGCCGCGGATCTTCACCTGCGCATCGTTGCGGCCGAGGAAGCCGAGCGTGCCGTCACTGTTCCAGATGGCCCGGTCGCCGGTGCGGTAGAGGCGGCCGAGCGCGGGATGGTCGATGAAGCGTTCGGCCGTCAGGTCCGGACGGCCGAGATAGCCTTCCGCCAGACCCGCCCCGCCGAGGAACAGTTCCCCTTCGATCCCGACACCGACCGGCTGAAGGGCGCCGTCCAGAACATGGGCCGTATAGTTTGGCAGCGGGCGGCCGATGGGCAGGGGGCGGCCGGCCATGGCATCGCGTGCCGGGCCGGCATCGGGAAAGCGCCAGGCTGTCGCGTCGATGCAGGTTTCCGTCGGGCCATACATGTTCCAGACGGGAATGCCGAGACGGTCGGAAAGCCGCGCCGCCAGCGCCGCCGACAGCGGTTCGCCACCCAGCATCAGTTGTTTCAGGGCGGTCTCTTCCGGGGCATCGGGCAGCATGGCCTCGAAGAGCGAGGGGACGGAGTTGACGTGGGTGACGCCGTGGCGCGTCAGGAAGTTCCAGAAGCGCGTCGCCGCAATGCCCCTGATATCCCCGGCCACCACCACGGCGGCCCCGAAGAGCAGCGGCGTCAGGAGCTGGCCGAGCGAGACGTCGAAGCCGATGGAGATCGCGGCAAGCACCCGGTCGCCCGGGCCGATCGGGTCGTGGTCGAGACGGGCGAAGGCGAGGTTGGCAAGTGCGGCATGGCTGACGGCAACGCCCTTCGGCGTGCCGGTGGAGCCGGAGGTGTAGATGAGATAGGCGCGCGACCCCGGCGTGAGGCCGGGCCTTTCCGGAGCGGCTGTGGCCGGGCCCGCCAGCGGCCAGCCGTCCGCGACACGGATACGCGCCAGGTCCGGCGGCAGCGCGGCTTCGCTTGCGGCGTCCGTGATGATCGCGGATGCGCCCGCATCGGCAATCATGCCGGCAAGCCGCTCGGCGGGGTAGGCGGGGTCGAGCGGCAGATAGACAGCGCCGGCCTTCAGGATGCCGATGAGGGCGGCGATGCCCTCGAGGGAGCGTTCGAGACAGACGCCGACCGTTTCGCCATGCCGGATGCCGGCCGCGGCGAGGCGGGCGGCGACCCGGTTGGCGGCCTGATCGAGGCCGGCATAGTCGAGGCACGCGCTGTCGGAGAGGGCGGCAAGGGCGTCGGGCGTGGCGGCGGCCTGCCGCTCGAACAGATCGGGAAGGGTCAATGCGGGGACGTGGATCGTGCGGCCGGCCGACCAGCCGGCAATCGCCGCGCGCTCTTCCGGCGCCAGCCCGTCGATATCCTGTAGGCGGCGGTCGGGCTGGCTGAGGAAGGCCTGCACGACATCGGCAAGCACGGTCTTCAGATGCGCGACATCGGCGGCGGATAGAACGGCCGGATCATGGCCGAAGCCGATCGCAAAGCCTGAGCTTCCGGGTTCCTCATCCACATAGAGGCCGAGGCCGGAGCGCTCGCGCTCGCGGATCGGCATGGAGGTCACGGTTCGCCCGCCAATGCTGACGGCCGGGCGGTGCATGGCCGGCATGATGGTGACCGCGACATCGAAGAGGTTGCGCTCCGGCCTGTCGTCGAAGGCGCCGGATGTGGCAAGCGCCCGGCCGATCGTATCGACCGGCAGGCGCTGGTGGCGCAGGTCCGCATCCGCATCGGCGGCCAGCGCCAGCACGGCACGCTTCAGGGTCGCGCTCCTGTCAATGCGGCAGCGCAGCGGCAGGATGCCGGCCAGCATGCCGATCGTGTAGCGCGTCGTCGCCTCGCGCCGGTGCAGCGCCATGCCGAGGGTGAAGTCGTCGCGGCGGAACCGGCGGGCAAGGCCGATTGCAACGAGCGCCAGAAGGGCGCGCGGAATGGTGGTGCCCAGCGCCTTGGCCTGCTGATCGAGCAGGGCATGCTCCGCCGGCCCGAAACGCAGCGGCGTCACCGGCGCTTCGGCCTGCCGCGATGCGCCCTGGCCGCTGACGACGCCGTCGAGCACGAGGCTGGGGAGGGGCGAAAGCCGGGTGGTCCAGTAGGCGAGGTCTTCGGCATGGCGGGGGGAGGCGGCATAGGCCTCGTCTTCGGACACGACATTGCGATAGGTGGAGCGCGGCATGACGGCCTCCGTGCCGCTGCCGTCATCGTCGCCTTCGCCGGAAAGCGTGCGATAGGCGTTCAGCCAGTGGGCCTGCGCGATGCTGAGCGCCACGCCGTCGGCGATCAGATGGTGCGCGAGCAGCACGAGGTGCCATCGGCTGTCGGCAAGCTTCAGCAGATCGACGCGAAAGAGCGGCGCGTCGCCGAGCGAAAAGCCTTCCGCATGTGCGGCCTCGACATGGGCACGCGCAGTGGCCTCCGGATTGGTCTCCTCCGTCAGGTCGATGACGCGGAAGGGCGGCTTGCCCGCGGGCTCGATGCGCTGGCGCGGCTCGTCGCGGTCGATGCGCAGCCTGAGCGCCTCGTGTCGGCCCACCATCATGCGCACCGCCTGCCGGGCGAGGTCCGGATCGATGGCGCTTTCGAAGGTCACTACGCAGCCGACCTGATAGGCGGCCTTGTCCTCGATCAGCCGCATATCGAGCCAGACGGCACGCTGCGCGTGGCTGAGCCCGAACCACTCGACCGTGTCGTTGGCGGTCCCCTGGGGTGTCGTGCGGGCGGCGGCGTTGGGCTGTACGGTCATGGCGGTCACGCGGGCTGGGGTTCTGAAACGGACTGTGGGCGGAAAACGACGGCGAGACGGGCAGAAAGCAGGCCAAGCCGGAGCAGGCTGGTGGTGATGATCGCATGGACCAGGCCGAGGACGCCCTGATCGAGGCGGAAGGCGATGAGGGCGGCGAGAAGGACCGTCAGAACCATGCAGCCGACCTGGATGAGGGTCGGAACGGCCACATCCTTTCGGGCGCGGAGCGCGGCGAAGATCCCGTAGCTCATGCCGTCCAGGAAGAGCACGAGGCCGGTCACCGGCAGCAGCATGGCGAGGAGGGCGGAAAGCCCGACATCCGGCGTATAGTGCGTGGCGATGGGTCCGGCGAGCAGAACGATGACGGCGCTGATCGGGCCCAGCACGAGGGCGAGGCGGGCAAGGTCGCGCCAGAGCCTCGCCGTGCTGGCCGGCGTGCCTGGCGTGGCGGCGCGCATGGAGATGGCATCGCCGATGCCCGCGGCAAGCAGCAGGCCGGGCAGGTTCAGCACCCAGCAGGAGGCAAAGGCGGCAAGCGGCGCAGCCCCCAGCCAGCCGGCGAAGACGGTAAGCCAGACGCCGAGCGCATGCATGCCGCAGGACGTGCTGACCGCGCCAAAGGAGAGCTTGACATGGTCGCGCCTGCTGGCGGCGGCCTGTTTCAGATCGGCGACTGCGGCGCGCCTGAAGGCCGCGGGGCCTTCGATCCGGCGCACGGTGGCGACGAGCGCCACGGCGAGCGCGATGCGCACCAGCGTCGTGGCCGTCGCGGAGCCGGCCGCACCGAGCGCGGGGATCGGGTCGATGCCGCCGATGAGAAGGGCGTTGAGGCCGGCATTGGCGAGATTGGCGGCAATCATCCAGCGCGCCACGAGGCCGGCCCTGCCGATGCCCTCCAGATGCACCGCGGCGGCCAGCGCGATCAGCCCGGCCGGAAGCCCGGCGGCAAGGATGAGGATGACGGTTCCGGCACGCGCCGAAAGGGCGGCCTCCTGCCCGCTCAGGGCCAACAACGTGCCGGCAAGGGGCGAAAGGGCAAAGACGAGCAGGCCGGCGAGAAGCCCCGCCAGACTGGCGCGGTGCCACACGGCCAGACGTTCCGGCGCCATCCCCGGCAGGCGGGCAGCGGCCGTCAGCACGAGGGCGGCGTGCAGGCCGGAAATGCCGATATCGACAATCCGGCCGAAGGTGCCGTCCGAAAGCGTGGTGGCGGCCAGTTCGCCGGCGCCGAGCCGTGCCACCATCAGCGCATCGACGATCGCCATGCCGGCAATGCCGGCCCGCGAGATGATCATCGGAGCCGCCTGGCGGAAGAGGCCGGGTGTGGAGACCATGTCCGTGGCGTCCTGCGAGCCTCTGGCGGCGAGCGCGGCGGATGGCGCGGATGCGGCCGGACCGGTTTCGTCCGCAAGGCGGCTGCGCACCTGCGCCGTCGATGCCGGCACAGCACCGGCATCACGTCTCTCCGTCCCTTCGCCCCCGCTCTGCCGCATGCCTCAGGCGGCCTTGGCAGTGTCGGCGGGCGCGGCGGCCGGGGTCGCCGTCTCTGTGGTGCGCACGCCGGCAAAGGCGCGCATCACCACCTCCACCACGCCGGCCACGGAGCCGGCCTGGATCATCTGCATGACCGAGACCGGCCGGCCCACCGTCTGCTCCAGCGCTTCGGCGAGTTCCACGGCCATGAGGCTGTCAAGGCCGAGTTCGGAGAGCGGCTTTGCCGATTCCACCTGCGAGGCCGGCAGGCCGACGACGCGGGCGACGTTTTCGCCGACGATGCTCAGCAGGGCTGCACGCCGGTCGTCCTCGGCCATGGCGGTGAGCGCCTCGGCCATGGAGTTGCCGCCCTCGGCCATCATCTGCATGCCCTCGGGGATGAGCATGGAGAAGCGGCGCGTGCGCGCACCGGGCAGGCTCTGGCCGAGACGCAGCAGGTTGAACTGGGCGGCAGACACGGTCGTCGCGCCTGCGGCCATCAGGCGGCCGAGTTCGGCGAGAATGACGCGGGTCGGCGTCGCCTCCATGCCGGCGCGCTGCTCCAGCATCTCCTCCACCTGCTGGTTGCGGGTGAGGAAGCCGGCATCCTTGATGGCGCCCCAGCCGGTGGCGAGCGCCGGCAGGCCCTCGGCGCGGCGCAGCTCCGCCAGCGCATTCAGGAAGGCGTTCGCCGCCACATAGGTGCCCTGGCCGGGATTGCCGACCATGACGGAGGAGGAGGAGTAGAGCACGAAGGCTGTCAGCGGATCCTCCTTCGTCAGCTCATGCAGATGCCAGGCGCCGAGCATCTTGGCGGACATGACCCTGTGCATCAGGTCACGGTCCACCTTGATCAGCGGCGCATCCTCGATGAGGGCGGCCGAATGCACGATGCCGGTCAGCGGCGCCATGCTGGCCCGGATGTCGGCCAGCACGCGCGCCAGCCCGGCGCGATCGGCGACATCGACCGCGAAGGCGCGGACCGTGGCGCCGGATGCGCGGATGCGGGCAAGGCCGGCCTGGGCCTCTTCCGTCTGGTCACCGCGCCGGCTGAGGAGGGCGAGCGAACGGGCACCGTTCGCCACCAGCCATTCGGCCGTGGAAAGCCCGAAACCGCCAAGGCCGCCGGTCACCAGCCAGGTGCCGTCACCGGTCGCGACCGCCGTGCCTGCCGCGACGATCGGCAGGCTTTCATGCGGTTCGGCATCCAGCCCGATCACGAGCTTGCCCACATGCCGGGCCTGCTGCATGGCGCGGAAGGCTTCCTCGGCGCGCGAGATGGGCGTGACGAGATGGGGCAGCGGGCGCAGCGCGCCCGTTTCGAGGGCCGCGACGACCTCGCCGAAGACGCGGGCGGCGAGCTTCGGGCGCTCCACCAGCAGCGTATCGGCATCAATGCCGAAATAGCTGAGGTTCTGGCGGAAGGGGCGCAGGCCGATGCGGCTGTTGGCGTAAAGGTCGCGCTTGCCGATCTCCAGGAAGCGGCCGAAGGGCTTGAGCACCTGCAGCCCCTTGGTGATGGCTTCGCCGGCCAGCGAGTTCAGCACCACGTCCACGCCCTTGCCGCCCGTCAGACGCATCACGTCGTCGGCAAATTTCAGCGAGCGGGAGGAGAAGACGTGATCGGCGCCCATGGCGGCGACGAGCTTCTGCTTGTCGGCCGCACCTGCCGTGGCGATCACGGTTGCGCCCTTCAGCTTGGCGATCTGGAGTGCGGCAAGGCCGACACCGCCGGCAGCGCCATGGATCAGCACGGTTTCGCCCGGCTCAAGCCGTGCCAGATGGTCGAGCGCGTACCAGGCGGTCACGAAGGCCGTCGGGATTGTGGCGGCCTCGGCGAAGGAGAGCGAGGCGGGGATCAGCGCCGCACTGCCGGCATCGGTCGTCACATGGGTGGCAAAGCACGAGGAGGCAAAGGCGATGACCCGGTCGCCCGGCTTCAGATGCGTGACGCCATCCCCGACCGCGACCACCTCGCCGGCACATTCCATGCCGATCGTCGGGCCGGAGAAGCCCTTTTCGACAGCCTCTTCCGGCAGCATGCCCATGGCCCAGAGTACGTCGCGGAAATTGAGGCCCGCGGCGCGGACGCGGATTTCCACTTCGCCTTTCTCGGGCGCCCGGCGGGTGATCTCGCGCAGATGCAGCGAGTCCAGGCCGCCTGACGGCAGGAAATCGAGGCGGAAGGGCCGGGCGACGGGCTTTTCCGCGAAGCTCGCGATGCGGGTCTGCTCGGCAATGGAGGAGGCGCGCACGCGATGAACATAGCGGCGGCCATCGACCAGCAGCGTTTCGGTCTCCTCGTCGCGGGACAGCAGCGCTTCGGCGAGAACCGTTGCAGCCACGGTATCATCCGGCGTTGCATGCACGTCGATGAGCCGCACGCCGACGGCGACCTGCTCATTGGCGATGACGCGCGCCGTGCCGGCGATCGTCGCCTGGAACGGATCAAGCGGGGCGGCCCCGCCGGGCGTGGCAAAGGCGCCGCGCGTGACGATGGTCAGCGTCGGGGCGGGTGCGTCTGCGGTATCCTCCAGCGGGCGGAGCTCGATGGCGCGCGACAGCGCGATGGCCGAAAGGCAGCGCATGTCCTGGCGGTCGAGGATGGTGGAGAGGCCATCGGCCGTCTCCGCAAAGCCGGCGAGATGAATGAATTCGGCTGCACCCGTCTCAGCCTTCACCAGCGCGGCGAAGGCATCGTCGGAGAGGTCGGCGGGGTCGAGGGCGTGGACGCTGACCGTCTGGCCCGCCGCTTCGAGATCGGCCGTGAGAGCCGCGACGAAGGGGCTGCCGGCCTCGGATGGCCCGGTGACCAGCACGCGGCTGGCCGGGGCGACGGCTGTGACGGGAGCGAGTTGCGCCGGCGCATCGACAGGCTTTCGGGCGATGAGCAGGGCAAAGGGTGTCTCCGCGCCACCGGCCAGTTTTGTATCGCTGACCTCGGGCGCGACCTCGAAGCCGGCAGCAGCCATCTCTGCCGCGACGACATCGACCGGCCGGTGGGGGCCGGCAGGGTCGAGCAGGCGGGCAACGCGGCCGGGGCGGGCGATGAGACGCAGAACGATGCCGCCGGCCGTCAGGGCGGCAAAGAGCGAGGATGCCGGCACGTCGGCGGCAGACAGCGCAATGTCGAAGCCGGTTTCGGTCAAAGCTTCCGGAGCAACGGCTTCGGTCCGCAGGATGTGATGGGCCCCGAAGCGGTTGCCGGCGCGTGTGGTGGCCTGTTCGGAGTGATCCACAAACAGATAGTCGCTCTTCGTCGGTGGCAGCACCGGCAGGACAGAGGCGGAGAGGCCGCCCGTCGCGCCTGAAAGTTCCACCACGCGGATGCCGCGACCGGCCGGCCAGCCGGCGACAAGGCTGCGCAGCGTTTCGGCTGCCATGCGGTTGTAGACGAGGCGGAAGGGCGCGGTATCCTCCATCGCCTCGGGCATGGCGATGGCCGGGAAGGTCTCGATCTCGCCCGTGAGCCAGCCGGCCAACGCGCCGCCGGCGCGGCCGAGCGCCACGATTTCGGCGCTGTAGCCGGGATAGGCGAGCATGAGATCGCGGCGCAGCGCTTCGGGATCGCCTTCGCCTCCGTCGCTCTCGCCCCTGTCGCCGGTCCACGCATAGAGCGGTGCTTCCGCCGTCGCGCTCTTCAGGAGATGCCCGTCGGCGGCGACCATCTCGACGAAGGCCTCGAGAGCCTCGATCCTGTCGGCGGGAATGCCAGCCTCGCGGGCAAGCGCTGCAAGCGTGAAGGGCTTGTCGCAGGTCGGCAGGCTGCGCAGGGCTTTTGCGGCATAGGCGCCGGCCAGCCGGTCGAGACCCGCGGCCGGGCCGTCATAATGGGCCGCGCGGGCCGTCGCGTCCATGACGGCGGCGAGAGCCGGGGCAGCGCCTGCGGCGATCTCGGCCGGAGCCGGGAGCACGAGCGGGGAGGCGTGACGCACGACCCAGGCCGGGTCTGGGCGCCAGTCCTCGGCCGTGATGGGCAGGGTGCCGGGGCGGAATTCCACCTTCTGGAAGCGTCCCTCCGTCATGGTCATCAGCACGCGGCCATCCGTGTCGGTGACGACCATGTCGGCGACACCGGTGCGGCTGTTCTCGTGGGTCACGGTCACCTGGCAGAAGACATGGGCCGGCAGCGGCGCGAGGCTGCGGATGCGGCCGACCTGCACAGGAATCGTCGCGCAGTCGCGCGGATCGGTCTGGGCGATCATCGAGATCAGCAGTTGCAGGCAGTTGTCGAAGACGGCTGGGTGGGAACGGTAGCCCTCGAGCTTGCCGTCGAGGTCGGGCAGGCGGATCTCGCCGAGCCCGGTCCGGTTGCCGCTTTCGGGGTCCGACATCTTCAGCGACACGACGCCCTGGAAGGCAGGGCCATAGGCCATGCCGCGCCTGACGCAGCCGGCATAATGGCCGGTGGCGTCGATCTCGAAAGGCAGGGCGGCCGCGAGCGCGGCGAGATCAAGCCGCTCGCTTGCCTCCTCCGGTCTGTCGGGGCGGCTGATGCGGCCGCGCGCATGGTCGGTCCAGGCGGTGGCGGCCGTATCGGGACGCGAGCGGATGGCGATGGTGCCGTCGGCGCTGTCCAGGGAAAGCTGCACGATCGGCTCTACGCCTTCGCCGAGCACCATCGGCTTGAGGATTTCGAAATTCTCGAAATCGATCGGGCCTTCGCCCTGAGAGAGGGCGGCGGCGAAGGTCAGCTCCATATAGCCGGCCGCAGGGAAGATCGCCGAACCCTGCACGACGTGGTCGAGCAGATAGCCCGTGTGCACGGCCTGCAGCGTGTTGGTCCACAACCCTTCCGCCGACGGGGTGCGGTGGCCGAGCAGCACGTGATCGCGCTCGGTGGCGGTGTGCGCGTCCGGCAGGTCCCAGCCGCCGCGCCAGTGCACGATGCGGTTCCAGGGGTATGCGGGCAGGCGCATCGGGCGGGCCGGGCGGGTGTAGAGCCGTTCCGGGGTCCCGCCGCCGGCTGCATGGATGGCGCAGACGGCGTTGGTGAGGGTTTCGATCTCGGGTGCCGGCGTCGTGTCGCTCGGGCGGCGCAGCGTCTGGAGGGCGACGATGCCGGTGCGGTCGGTGGTCTTGGCGGTCTGCAGAACGTAGTCGCGCAGCACCGGATGCGGGCCAAGCTCCACGAAGACATCGATCTCATGCGCGGTGATCGCCTGGCGCACGGCCGGCTCGAAGGCGACGGGGGCGCGGATGTTGCGCCACCAGTAGTCGGCATCGAGCGTTTCTCCGGGCAGCACATCGCCCGTCACCGTCGAGACGAAGGGGATGGCGCTTTCCTGCGGCGCGAGATCGGCAAGGGCGGCGCGCAGCGGTGCCTCGATGTCGTCCATGGCCGAGGTGTGGAAGGCGTAGTTCAGCGGCAGCATGCGGGCAAAACGGCCCTCGTCGGTCAGCTGGTCGCAGAGATCCTGCAGCGCCTCGGGATCGCCGGCAAGCGTGACGGCCTTCGGCGCATTGATGGCGGCAAGCTCGATCCAGCCGGAGGTGCCGGCAATCGCCGCGCGGGCCTCGTCCGGGCTCATGGCGACGGCGGCCATGCGGCCACGGCCGGCGGTCTTCGCCTGCATCTGGCTGCGGTGATAGATGACCTTGACGGCCTCAGCGCGCGACAGCGCGCCGGACACGTGGGCCGCCGCGGCCTCGCCGACACTGTGGCCGAAGGCAAGCTGCGGCACGATGCCGGCCGCCTTCAGGGCAGCGGCGAGCGCGACCTGCTGGGCAAACAGCAGCGGCTGGGCGATCTCGGTCCTGGCGATCTTCACCTCATCCTGCGGCCGGCCCATCATCTCGATCAGCGACCAGCCGGCGAGCGGGGCGAAAAGCGCGTCGATGGCCTCCATTTCGGCGCGGAACACGGCGTTGCCGGCCAGCAGTTCGCGGCCCATGCCCCACCATTGCGGGCCATTGCCGGAAAAGACGAAGCCGAGCCGGCCTGCGCCCGTGGCGCGCTGCACGGACAGGCCGGAGACGGCTTCACCGGCAAGATGGCGGCGCAGCTTGCCGGCCGCCTCGGCGGGCGTGCCGGCGTCGAGCACCAGACGATGTTGCTGGCGCGCGCGGCTGCGCGCGGCGGTGGCCCGCCAGCCGTGCCAGTCAGCCTGCGGCAGCTGATCCAGCGCCTCGGCATGGCGTTCGGCGAGAAGGGCGAGGCTCTCGGTGGATTGCGCCGACAGCATGAGCAGCCTTGTCCAGCCGTCGTCCGGCGCTTGCGCCGGCTGCGCTGCGGCTCCCGGCGCGCGGTATTCGGTCAGGATGCAGTGCGCATTCGTGCCGCCGAAGCCGAAGGAGTTGATGCCGAAGACCAGCGGCCTATCGCTGGCCGGGAAGGTCAGGGGCGTCGCGACGACGCTGAGACGGCCGCCCTCGAAGTCGATCTTCGGGTTCGGCGTGTTGAAATGCAGGTTGGCGGGGATCTGCCGGTTGCGGATCGACAGCAGCACCTTGGTCAGGCCCGCCATGCCGGCGCCGGATTCAAGATGGCCGATATTGGACTTGATGGAGCCGATATGGCAGACGGAGCCGTCCTGGCGCGGCGCGCCGAGCACGCGCGCGATGGCGCCGCACTCGATCGGGTCGCCCGCTGCCGTGCCGGTGCCATGGGCCTCCACGTAGAAGACCTCTTCGGCCGTCACGCCGCAGTCGGTATAGATCTGGCGCAGCAGCGCTTCCTGCGCCTCGCCGCTCGGCAGCGCCATGCCCATGGTCTTGCCATCGGAATTGACGCTGGTGCCCTTGATGACGGCGAGGATGTTGTCGCCGTCCCGCTCGGCATCGGCGAGCGGCTTCAGGATCACGATGCCGCCGCCCTCGGCGCGGACATAGCCCTTGCCGTCGGCGTCGAAGCTCTTGCATCGGCCGTCCGGCGACAGCATGGATGCCTGCGCGAAGCCGGCGAAGGGGCGCATGCCGGCGAGGATGTTGACGCCGCCGACCAGCGCCATGCCGCAGTCGCCCGAGGCAATCGAGCGGCAGGCCTGATGCAGCGCAACGAGGCTCGACGAGCAGGCCGTGTCGATCGACATGCTGGGACCGTGCAGGTCGAAGATGTAGGAGATGCGGTTGGAGGCGATCGACAGCGCGCTGCCAATATTGGTGTAGGCATCCACGTGGTTGCCGATCAGCGTCGCGTAGTCATTGCCGGAAATGCCGACGAAGACACCGGTGCGGCTGCCGGCGATGTCGGCCGGCACGATGCCGGAGGCTTCCAGCGCTTCCCAGGTCAGTTCCAGAAGCAGCCGGTGCTGCGGATCCACCTGTCGCGCCTCGCGCGGGGACATTCCGAAGAATTCCGCGTCGAACAGGTCGATCCGGTCGAGGAAGCCGCCTGCGCGGGTGTAGATGCGGGAGGGCGAATGGCTGTCCTTCACGTGGAAGCCGAGATCCCAGCGCGTGCCGTCCGCCTCGCCGACGCAATCGACGCCGCCGGTGAGGTTCTGCCAGAGCGTGTCGAGGTCCGGCGATTTCGGATAACGGCCACTGACGCCGATGATGGCGATGGGCATGGGGGCTGACGTGGCGGCGACTGCGGATGTAGACGGCGACTTCGCCTTGTTGCTGGCCATGCGACGGAACTCCCTCTCGACACGCATCCGGCGCGCAGACGCGCTCATGCCGGTTTGGGAGGGAACTTGCGCCGCCTTTCTCTCGAAATGGTTCACGCAGGCGTGAGACCGGGCCGATTCGGGGCCGGCACATAAGCTATTTGGAATTTATCGTGAACCGAATGTTACCCGCACTTTACTTGCGGATGACAGTCCTTCCGGCTGTCAGAGGCGAATGTCCACGGCCGTTTCCAGGCTTCGCCGTCCCTTGCGCAGCGTCATGCTGACGGCCTTCTGCTCGGCGGGATTCAGGCGGCGAAAGATCCGGTCCCGGCCATTTTCGGGATGGCCGGCGACGTAGAATTGCGTCGTCAGCATCTGCTCCCCATGGATGACGCGCACATGGATATGCGGTGTGCGGCCGGGATAGGCGACAGGCTCGATGGTGCGGAACGTGTAGAGGCCACGCTCATCGCTGATGTCGAAGCCGAAGCCTTGGAAACCGTGGTCGCGGCGCTTGAAGCTGAAATCGCCAGTATGGATGTAGCGACCGCGCGCGTCGCATTGCCAGATCTCTACGCGGGCGCCGGAGACGGGTCTTCCGTTCTGGTCGAGGACACGGCCGGTCAGCAGCAGGATGTTGCCTTCCGCCGTATGGTTGCGGCCCTGAATGCGCACGAGATCGTTGTCCACGTCCTTGAAGCGCATGGAGGGGATCGGGTAGTACGGCCCCTCGATGGCCTCCGGCGTTCGCACGGCTGCGAGCGCCGGCCGGTTGAGAAGCGCCACGGCAGGAACGAGGCCCACGGCGACGAGAAACCGACGGCGGGGCAGGGCAACGGGCTCGGCGTCCAACGCTCGGGCGGCATCGTCCTTCATGGTGCCACGCGGCATGGCTCGTGTCTCCGGGGTTGGCCGTTCTTTGGCCGGAACCCGAAGATGGCGGTCGCCTCAGCCTTTGACAAGGGGGGCTTTCGCATCGCTCTTCACAGAGCCGGTTGCCTGCGCGTCGATGCTTTCTCCGGAATCAGCTTCAACATGGAGGCGGCCCGGACCGGGGAGGCCGCGGCCGGCGGCCACATTCAGCGCGACATACTGCAGCGCGAGGTTGCGCCGGGCATTTGCCAGATCCGCCTCGGCCTGCTTGAGCTTGCGGTCGGCGTCCAGCGTTTCAAACAGGGAGGACAGCCCCTCGCGTTCCGTGGCCCGCGCCAGCGCAAGGGATTTCTGCGCCCGCGCCACCCGTGCGGTGCCGGAGGCAAGTGCTTCCTTCTGCCTGTTATAGGAGACGAGCGCATTCTCGACATCCTCAACCGCTTTCAGCACCGCCGCCCGCCAGGCAGCTTCCTTCTCCTCTGCCTTCGCCTGGGCAATCTTCACATTGGCGCGCAGTCGCCCGCCATCGAAGATCGGAAGGCGCAGCTGCGGCCCGAACGACCAGGTGGTGAGGCTGCCGTTCTTGGCATTGGTGTTGACATAGGTCGGTGTCACCGAGCCTGAGAGCGTAATGGACGGGAAGAGCTGCGACCACGCATAGCCGATATCCGCGACAGCGGCTTCGAAGTCCATTTCGGCGCGGCGAATGTCCGGCCGGTTGCGCAAGAGGTCCGCGGGCACGCCGGCGTCCGCCGCATAGGCAGGTGCCGGCTGGCCGGACGCCGCCTCCAATTGCGGCACGAGATCGGCGGCCGGCCGGCCCATCAGGGTGGCGATGCGGTGGGCGGACCGGCGGAAGCTTGCCTCGTAGAGCGGAATATCCCCGGCAGCCGCCTCGCTCGCCTCCTCGGCACGCGACAGGTCGAGCTCGGAGGCAAGGCCCTCGCGCATGCGGGCGCGCGTCAGGTCTTCGGTCCGCTTCGTGGAGGCGAGCCGCGCCTCCGAGAGCCGTTTCAGCGACTGGTAGTAGCGCGCGTCCACATAGGCGCTGGCAATGTCGGAAACGAGTGCGAGGCGCGCCACGGCCGCCCCGGCGATGGCTGCATCGCGGCTGGCTGTCGCCGACCCCACCTGCGAGCGGACTTCGCCGAAGAGATCCAGCAACCAGGCTGCGGAGAGGCTGCCGCCGGTGGTGTTCACCGTGCCATCGACGGTGCGCATCGAGCCATTCTGGCGTTGCGTCGTGTGCGAGGCCCCGAGTGTCAGCGAAGGCAGGCCGCCGGCGCCGGCAGCCGTAATACCGGCGTCGGACGCCCGGATTCGCGCCTCCGCCTGGGCAATGTCAAGATTGCCAAGCGCTGCCTCGGCGATCAGACGGTCCAGCAGCGGATCGCGGAACGCGCGCCACCAGTCGTCACCGGCCTGCGGCGTCCGTGCCGGGATCGCACCGGTCGTCTCGGAATAGGCCGGGGGCAGGGGAGCCGCCTGCCGCTCCGGCACGCGCGGCCCCAGCGAACAGCCGGAGAGCAGCGCAGCAGTCAGAAGGCAGAGAGCAGTCTTCATCATCACGGATTATCCGGGCTGGCGGTCGCCAGAAGCGCCTGTCGATCGTCTGTCCGGAAGTATTAGGGCCAAGAGAAAAACAATTCGTTAACCATAATTCTCCCGCCGCCACGGGAGCGGTCGGCCTTCAGGCGGAGCCGAGGCGCGGCCGGAAGGCAAGCGCGCCTGCATGGTCGTCTCCGCAGTCGAGAAGCCGCAGCGTCCAGCCGCTGCCGAGATCGTCGGGCCCCTCGCCGACGAAGACGGGCGTGAAGACGCCTCCCGTTTCATGGCGGATCTCGATCCGGCGCGGATCGTCAAGGAAACCGCGGCCGAGCGCCTTCACCAGCGCTTCCTTGAGCGTCCACTGCCGGAAAAAGGCTGCGACGCTGCCACTGCCGGCGGCAAGAATGTGTGCCCGTTCATGGGGCGTGAACACCTGCCGTCCGATGGCTGCGATGTCGATGCCGGAACGGTGCAGCTCGACATCGATGCCAACAGACAGGCCGCGCCCGACGACGGCAGCGACGCAATCGCCGGAATGGGAGAGGTTGATGTCGATCTCGGGAACATCCGGCGTAAAGGGCCGGCCGTTCCCGTCACGTGCAAGGGTGAAGTCTGCGGCGGCCCGACTGGTCGCCGAGGCGATCGTCTCGCGCAGCAGCAACCGTCCGAGAAGAAAGCGGTCGCGATCGTCGCGGCGGATATACCGGGCGGCCTCCGCCTGTTCGGCGTCCGGCAGGCCTGAGGCTCGGTCGTCGAGACGGGAGCGCTCCCGCGAGAGATGACGGATTGCAACGATCAGGTCGCTCGACCCGGATGTCCCGCTCACGCCTCGTCGTCCCGGGATGGCGTGTCGCCTGATGTCGTCTGCCAGGCGCGCAGGCGCATCTTTCGGAACCGGTCGATCTGTTCCGTCGCCGGTCGTTCGGCGGTCGCGGCCATCAGCAGGCTTGCGGCGTCCGGCTCCACGAAGCGGGCGCAGACATGCTTGTGGCTGGCATAGACGGCCGATAGGGCGACGCCGATCCGGGCGTGAAGCCCGGGGTCGCGCCGCTCGAAGGCTTCGATCGCCGGTCGCATCATCTTCATGCGTCCGACCAGCTGGCGGTGATCGCGCGACAGCACGCCGGAAAAGCCGGCCGGAAAATAGGGCGTGTCCATGCTGATGCGGATGCTGGCATTGTAGCGCGCCGCTGGAAAATCCCCTGTGAGTTCAAGCGCGGTGGCACTGGCGTGGAGCAGTTCGATCACAAGACCGGCGGTGAGCGAAACCGTGCCGGCGTCATCGTCGCGCTCTGCCTGCTCCAGAGCAGCAAGGGTAAAGATCAGACCCTGGCTGAGGGCGGCAAAGATCTGGTGGCCACGCACCCAGCGCGAAATCGACCCGTCCGCTTCGGATGTCGGTGCCGTGCCGGTGATGGCCAGTGCGGCGCCTGCCGGTGCTTCGATGCCAACTGCAAAGGCAATCGTGCCGCGGATCGCATCGGCCATCGCCACCAGCCGTGCCGGATCGAGAGTGGTCGGCGTGCTCTTCAGCTCGGTCTGGAGGACATGCAGTGTCCGGATCTGGCTGGCGAGGAAGGCAACCGGCGCTGACCCTGCGCTGCGGCGGATCCGGAAGAAGTGGTCATGGCTGTCGATGTCGCAGGCCTGGGCGGTATCAATCATGAAGGCGATGCGGGCCGCGTCCACGCCGGAGGCACGCGGCAAGAGATCTTTCAGGGCCGTGATCGTGTCGCGGAACCGGATGTCGGGAGACGAAAGTTCGGCAGCGCAGACGGCGCGAAGGCCGGCCGGCACACCGGCGGCAAAGCCCAGGCGATCGGGAAGATCCTCGGGCATCGGCATATCGGCATAGGCGACCGCCCGGCGCGCCCGATCGAGCGGCGAAGGATTGCGCGAACCGCGAAGCGGAGACCCACTCTGCGCGGAGCCGGATGGAACGGAGTCCTCCTCCTCGCAGAACGCCGTCTCCGGCGCGGTGTCGATCTTTGCTGTCACGCTCATGCCCCCGAATGCCGGGCATATATGACGGGATTTGCATTAAGGTTGTCTGAAGTTCGCACGTTGCGCCCATGCCAGCGGGCGGAAATGGTATCGCATGGAGGGTGGGCGGGCTTTCCTGTCAGAGCCGTCGATTTCCGCTTCAGTCCTGCGATCCGGCCATGAAGGTTCCGGGGTGCGGACCCAAAATCTGTTTATCGTTACCGAATTGCGAAATCGGCCAGAATGCCCGTCCTGAGGGGCTTAATAGCTGAAAATACAACGTTTCAGGACGTTCTTACGTGTGCGTTCCTGCATTTAAGAGACGTCTGTCAGAGGTTGTAAGCCTGCACAGGGTCGTCTGCATGCATTGCGATTTACGTAATTTCAATCCGGTGGTTCCTAGTGTCGCCGTGCACCCGGTGCAAGAAGAAGGGCCTATCCGAGATGTTGAAGCAGATCCTCCGGATCATTGACTGGTTCATTCCAAACGCACCCTTGCTGGAGCGCTCTGAACTGAGCGTGGCGCGCAACTTCGTCTTCACGCATCTCATCGGCCCGCTTCTGTCGCAGGGCATCAGCATCTATCTCTATCGCGCGGTCGCCCATCCCGGCATTCCGTTCTGGGTCATCTTCATCAGCGTCTGCAGCTTCTGGGCGCTGCCCTTCGTCTATCGTTCCACGAACAATCTTCGCGTGTCGGCCCTCTGCTCGGTCCAGCTTCTGACCTTCACGTCGCTGTTCGGCACCTTCTTCTACGGCGGTGTCAGCTCGCCCTTCCTGCCCTGGCTTCTGGTGGCGCTGCTTCTCGGCTTCTTCTACCTGTCCGACCGGCCGCTCTTCGTCGTCTGCCTCTTCGGTTCCAACTTCCTGTCGATGGTCGCGGCCTATACGGCCTTCGGCTTTCCGGAGACGGTGCCGATCGAGCAACTGGCATCGGTTGGCTGGATCTCGATCTTTTCCGCGACGGTCTACATGTCATGGATGGCCGTCTATTACGCGAACGTCCTGTCGATGCGCTCCGTTGTCGAGCGCGAGACGGAGCTGCACGGGCAGATGACCGAGAAGCTGCAGGAAGCCATGAAGCTGGCCGAGGCGGCGAACCACGCCAAGTCGATCTTTCTTGCCAAGATGAGCCATGAATTCCGCACGCCGCTCAACGCCGTGATCGGCTACAGCGAACTGCTGCTCGAGATGATCGAGCCCGAAGATCGCGGCAAGACGAACTGGCAGGATCTCAACCGCATCAATTCTGCCGGCAAACATCTCCTCTCGCTCGTCAATGACGTGCTGGATCTCTCGAAGATCGAAGCCGACAACATCGAGATCGTCGAGGGGCCTTTCGATGTGGACGGCTTCTGCGACCAGGTCGTCGCAACCGCCGAGCCGCTGGTGAAGGCGAACGGCAACAACTTCGTCGTCCAGCGTCCGGTGCGTCTCGGAACCATCGTCGGCGACGAGACGAAGCTGCGCCAGGTCATCTTCAACCTCCTCAGCAATGCAGCCAAGTTCACGCGCGGCGGCACGGTTTCCTTCGTCGCGCGCCATCGCAGCATCGGCATCAGCGACTGGATCGAGATGCAGGTCATCGACACCGGCATCGGCATCTCGAAGGATGACCTGCCGAAGCTGTTCCAGAATTTCCAGCAGGCCTCCGCGATGACGTCCGCGAAATATGGCGGCACCGGTCTTGGCCTGGCCATCAGTCAGAAGCTCTGCGCCCTCATGGGGGCCAACATCACAGTCGACAGCGAGCTGGGTCGCGGCACGTCCTTCACCGTTCGCATCCCCGTGAACACGGCCCGCGTGACACCCTTGTCTTCCGCCGACACCGAAACGGCCACCAAGATGGCACCGGCAATCATTGCGGCGGTGGCTTGAAACCGATGAGAAACGAAAGCACCATGTCTCAGGCCTTGCACACAGCCTCTCCCAATCATGATCCTGTGCAGACGCCCGACCAGAAGCCACGTCTTCTGATCGTCGATGATGTCGCCGACAACCGGACAATCCTCGTGCGCCGCTTCGAGCGGCGTGGCTTCGAGGTCCACGAGGCGGATGGCGGCGCGGCCGCCCTCCAGCTGATCGACACGCATGTCTTCGACATGGTGCTGCTCGACGTGATGATGCCGGAGATCGATGGTCTGGAAGTGCTCCGGCGCCTGCGCACCCGGTTCTCGCCTGTCGAGCTGCCGGTGATCATGTGCACCGCCAAGAGCCAGAGCGAGGATATTGTCGGCGCTCTCGAGCTGCAGGCCAACGACTACGTGACCAAGCCGGTCGATTTTGCGATCGCACTGGCCCGCGTCAACATCCAGCTGGACCGCAAGCGGGTCTCCGACGCCCTCAAGCTGGCCAACGAGAAGCTGGAGGAACGGGTGGAGGAGCGCACGATGGCGCTCGTCCAGATCAACCGCCAGCTGGAAGGCGAGATCATGCAGCGCCAGCGCTCGGAAGCCGAGACGCGCTACATGGCCTTGCATGATGGTCTGACCGGCCTTGCCAACCGTATCCTGTTTCGCGATCGCCTGGGCGAGGTCCTGGACCGGTCCCGATCCGACAATATGGGCATCGCCATCCTGTTCATCGACCTCGATGGCTTCAAGAGCGTCAACGACACGCTCGGCCACAGCATCGGCGACATGCTGCTGAAGAGCGTTGCGGCCGACTTCCAGAACCTGATGCGCGAACATGACCTGATCGCCCGCCTCGGCGGCGACGAGTTCGCCATCCTGCACCATTGCGACGAAACGCTTTCAAGCGTGATCCAGCTGGCCGAACAGATCATTCGCGCGGCCGGCCGGCAGCGTACGATCGAGGGCCATTCGGTGACCGTTGGCGCCAGCGTCGGCATCGTCACGAGCTTCGAACGTGTCGACGATGCAGAACAGCTGCTAAAGAATGCCGACCTCGCCATGTATCGCGCCAAGGCGGATGGACGCGGCACCTACCGCATCTTCAATCCCGAAATGGATGCCAAGGCGCAGGCCCGCCGCGTTCTCGAACTCGACATGCGCAAGGCACTTGCCAACGGCGAGTATGAGGTCTTCTACCAGCCGCTGATCTCGCTGGAACACAAGCGGGTGGCCGGCTTCGAAGCCCTGCTGCGCTGGAACCATCCCGAACGTGGCCCTGTTTCGCCTGCCGACTTCATTCCGCTTGCGGAAGAGACCGGCATGATCGTGCAGCTCGGGGACTGGGTCATGCGCGAGGCCTGCCGACAGGCGGTGCAATGGCCGGATCATGTCCGCATCGCGGTCAACGTCTCCACCGTGCAGTTCATTCGCGGCAACGTGGTCGCTACCGTCATGGGCGCGCTGGCCCAGTCCGGTCTTCCCGCACACCGGCTGGAAGTGGAAATCACCGAGTCCGTGCTTCTCGAAAAGACAGACCAGAACATCGCCATCCTTGAGCAGCTGCGCACGCTCGGCGTTCGCATCGCCATGGACGATTTCGGAACGGGCTATTCGAGCCTTGGCTATCTCCGGCGGTTCCGCTTCGACAAGATCAAGATCGACCAGTCCTTCATTCGCGATATCGCCAAGGATGTCGAAAGCAGTGCGATCGTCAATGCAATCGCCAAGCTCGGTGTCAGCTTCGGTATTGCGACGACGGCCGAGGGTGTCGAGACGCAGGAGCAGCTGCTGCGCCTGGTGGACGAAGGATGCCACGAGGTCCAGGGCTGGCTCTTCAGCAAGGCGATTTCGGCCGGAGAGGTTCTCGATATCCTTGCCCTGCCCGAAGACAACATTATGGACGAGTATCACCGCCGTCTTGCCGGCGGCTCATAAGCGGACGGAGAGCGTCATCCGATGCAAAAAGGCGGAGCCTTCGATGTGAAGGCTCCGCCTTTTGCTTGAGGTATTGCGGGGCACGACGGTCGTCGTGACCGCAAGGGATGTCAGAAGCGGAAGGTCAGGCCCGCGCCGATGACAGCCGGATCGAGACGCACATCGGCCGAAACCGGTGCGCCGCCGAGGGATCCGGTCGCCTTGGTGCGCAGGTAGCTCTTCTTGAAATCGACGTAGATGCCCCACTTCTCGGTGACCATGTAGTCGAAACCGACCTGGATCGCCGCGCCGAGTGCCGGCTTCACCTTCACGTCGGACATCGCGCCATCCTTGTTGTCAAAGACGAACATGAAGAGCGGACCTGCGCCGACATAGGGCTGGAACTTGCCGAAATCGGTAAACCGGTACTGGGCCGTCAGCGTTGCCGGGCCGTAGGTCATGCCGCCGAGGCGACCAAGGCCGGCCAGCACGCCGCCGCCGTAAATGTCGATTGTCGGGGGATAGCCGCCCGTGAAGGACGCGCTCAGATTGGGCGTGAAGTTATAGCCGAACTCGATCGTGCCGGTCGTGTGGTTCTTCAGCCGGATCGTGCCGCCATCGATCGGAGCGCCGCCCGCTGTGATCTTGGCCCCTTCGCTCGGCATGATCGTGCCCGACCCGAACCGCACGAAGAAATTGGAATCGTCTGCATGGGCAGGAACGGCTTCCAGGGCCGGCATGGCCACGACCGAAAGGAGGCAAGCAAACTTTGCCAGGCTCTTCATCTCATGCTCCCCGCACTCGGCACGCGCCTGGATGCGGGCGGCCGCGTTTGATGATTTCGTTCGAAGTTAAACTACTTCTTGGTTAATGAAGCGTTAAAGCTGTCGGCTACGAATGTGGGGCACGACTTTTCCACAAGAATATGTGTATAAACGAAAGAGCCGCCGGCATCACTGCCGGCGGTCCGTAGTCAGGGTTGTGTCTAAAGATCAGGCTGCAATTGAAGCAGATTTGGCCGGTGCTGCATTGATCTCGGCAAGATCTTCGCGGGCCGCGGCAACAGCTTCCCGCAGGATTCCGACAGCCTTGTGGATGTTCTGCGGCGTGTGGCCTGCCATGACCTGCATGCGGAAGCGGGCGGCACCCTTGGCGACGGCCGGGTATTCCACGAGGTTGGACAGGAGGCCGAGACCGGGAATGCGGCGGCTGACGAGGCGCGCGAGCGATTCCGAGCCCATCTTGACCGCAACGATCGCAGACGGGTCGCCATAATATTCGAAGCCCTGTTCGGTCAGGGTTCGGCGCAGCAGGTGGACATTGTCCATCAGCGACTGGCGCAGCTGACGGCCTTCTTCCGACTGGATGATGTCGAGCGCCTTCGTGACCACGGCAGCCTGCATCGGCGACAGCGCGTTGGAGAAGGTCGCCGACGGGCTGTAGAAGCGCAGATACTCCTTGAGCGCACGGCTGCGGCAGGCGACGAAGCCGCCATTGGAGGCGAAGGTCTTGGAGAAGCTGCCCATGACCAGATCGACCTTGCCCAGCATGTTCTGCAGGCCGATATGGCCGGTGCCGTCGCCGAGGGCGCCGAAGTCGTGGGCGACATCGACGACCAGGCGGGCGCCATATTCATTGCAGAGTTCCTGCATCGCGATGATGTCGGGCGTATCGGAGTCCATCGAGAAGAGGCCTTCCGTGACCACGAGGATGCCGTTTTCGGTATCGCGGGCGCGGATGGAGGCGAGCTTCTCGCGGCAGTGTTCCACGTCAAGGTGACGGAACTGGTAGATGTTGCGGGTGGCGGCGTTGGCGCCTTCCTGCAGGCAGACATGCGACAGCTGGTCCATCACGATATGGTCGGACGAGCGCACCAGGCCCTTGATGATGCCGTAGCCGGCAGCCCAGCCGGTCGGGTAGAGAATGGCTTCTTCCATCTGCAGCACATCGGCGAGGCGACGCTCCAGTGCGACGGAAAGATTGGTGTTGCCGACGAGCGCGGAGGAGCCGGCAGAGTGCACGCCGTAGACCTTGATGGTCTCGATCGCCGTTTCCTTGATGGCCGGATGGGAGGACATGCTCAGATAGTCCTGCGACGCAAAATTCACGCCTTCGATGCCATTGCCGCGGTCATCTGCAGCCTTGCAGACCGTGCCGGGGCCGGCTTCGGTGGAGCGCGAGAAGGGCCACAGGCCATTGTCGCGGCGATTGTTCTGCCAGGCAAAGAAAGCGTCGCCGCGCGTGGCGAGATCGGGGCCGGTCTGGACGCGGTAGTCGCGCATGCTGCCGGACAGTGCGGTGTGAATCTTCGTGTTGAACGGATCGTAGCTCATCGTAATCCCTGTTTTGAAGTTGTGCTTGTGTTTTCTTGTTGTTGCAGGGGGATGATTGCCGTCGCTATTTAAAGCTGCGTTAAAGCGGGGAGGGCTCGTTTCTCCTATATTTAACAGTCCCTTGAGATGGTCGATAAACCTGCGTGACATTACCCGGCGGCGGATGGGTTAGAATTTGTTAACCATGTCGCGTTAAGGTCTAAGGCAAATCAGGATTTACAAGGGTCATCGTCATGTCATTCGCTCGTCTTCTTGCAAAGCTTCAGGGCTCGAGGTTGCTCGCTCTCGGCTTGGCATCCGGCGTCGCCTTCGCCGCGATGGTATCAGGCAGTGCGGCTCGCGCTGAAGACACGTTCTCCTGGTCGGGCTTTTACATCGGCGGTGTTGCAGGCTATAACTGGAACAAGGACCTGACATCGGAATACATCACCGCCACGGGCGCGGCGCGCGGCATTACCTTCCCCTATGATCCCGATGGGATGAGCGGCGGCGTGAAGGCTGGCGTGAACTTCGAAGCGGGTTCCTTCGTTTATGGCGTCGAAGGCGATTTCGAACTCACCAATATCAAGGGCACCTTCATCGACCGAATCGAGAATATCGGTCGTGGTGACGACAAGTATGACTGGCAGGCCTCGCTGCGGGCTCGCATGGGTCTGTCGATGGACCGGCTGATGGTCTATGGCACGGGCGGTCTTTCCGTCGCGCGCATCGAAAATACCTACACGCTCGTGCCCTTTGGCATTTCCGAGAAGTTCGAGAGCACCCGTACCGGCTGGACGGCGGGTGCCGGTGCGGACTACGCCATCACCGATCACCTGATCGCGGGCGTTGAATATCGCTTCACCAAGTTCGAAAAGTTCTCGAACGTCTCGACGGTGGCCTTCCCGGGGCTGACGGGCACCCAGGAGCCGACCTCCCATGCGCTCCGTTTCTCGCTGAGCTACAAGTTCTGATCCGACACGACGGACGGGACCAAGGCGCCGCCGGAAGCCGACGGCGCCGCATTAATGTCTTTTCAATCGACCTTTGCCACAATCCGGCCGAAAAGCTCTCCCGCGGCCGGATGACGTTGTATGGCGATCCTGAATTCTCT
This sequence comes from Rhizobium sp. SG2393, assembly GCF_042610495.1. Lineage (NCBI taxonomy): Bacteria > Pseudomonadati > Pseudomonadota > Alphaproteobacteria > Hyphomicrobiales > Rhizobiaceae > Rhizobium > Rhizobium sp. SG2393. The sequence continues at coordinate 54,174 of NZ_JBHGAP010000010.1, read as the reverse complement.
CTCCCTCAAGCTTGACCGTCTCGTCGATTGGTTCATCCCACCCGACATCGCGGCTGACCGGGCCATGCGCAAGCAGGCCCGCATGTTTCTGATCAGCCATCTGCTGGGGCCATTCCTCGGCAATTCGGTGCCGCTCGCCCTTTATATCTTCGATCCGCATCCACAATGGGACGTTGCGATCCTGGCGGCTTCGATCACGGGCTTCTGGATCTTCCCGCTCGTCCTCAAGACCTACGGTCACTACAATCTCCTGGCGCTGATCTCGGTTGAAAACCTGCTCTTCGCCATCCTCTGGAGCTGTTACTGGTATGGCGGCGTCACGTCGCCGACCTTGCCCTGGGTGCTGACGATCCCGCTGCTCGCCTTCTTCTATATCGGGGAGACACCGCATCTGCGCGGTCCGATGCTGACGCTGTTCGGCGTCAACATGGTGATCTTCGGCCTCTGCATGTACCTGATCCCCGCGCCCGGGCACGGCATTCCGTCGGCCGAACTGCAGGGTCTCGGCATCATCTCGACGATTGCCGCGGCGCTCTACGTGGCGATGATGGCCATCTACTATGCCCGTGCTCTCGCGTCCCAGGCGGAGCTGGAAGCGGTGATGCGCCACCATATCACCACCGCGCGCAACCTTCGCCAGGCCGCCTTCGAAGCCGACCGCGCCACGCGTGCCAAGTCGGAATTCCTGGCCAAGATGAGCCACGAGCTGCGCACGCCGCTCAACGCCGTCATCGGCTACAGCCAGATCCTCATCGAAGAGGCAGAGGACGGCGGCAACCCTGACGATCTCGTCGATCTCGAACGCATTCACGCTGCCGGCCAGCATCTGCTGCGTCTCGTCAACAATGTGCTCGATCTCTCGAAGATCGAAGCCGGTCACATGCAGCTCTATTGCGAGGATTTCAGCCTCGTCGACATGGTCAACGACGCCGTGCGGGAGCAGACCCAGGCCGCAGCGGCGAACGGAAATCGCCTGCATGCCATCATCGAGCCGGGCATCGGTTACATTCACGGCGACGAGCTCAAGCTGCGCAACGCCCTGACCAACCTCATGCAGAACGCAACGAAGTACACCAAGAACGGTGAGATCACCGTGCATGTGAGCGAACGTGCCGAAGCGGCCGGCAACATGATCGAGATTCGCGTGCAGGATACCGGGATTGGAATGGACAAGCCCGAGCTCTCCGCCCTCTTCGAAAAGTTTGCGGTCGTCAATGATGAGACGGCAACGAAATATGGCGGCACCGGCGTGGGACTGGCGCTGACGCGCCAGCTCTGCCGCCTGATGAACGGCGACGTGACGGTGACGAGCCAGCCCGGCGTGGGCAGCTGCTTCACCATCACCGTGCCGGCAAAGGTCTCGGTGGCGCTGCAGCCGGTCAATGAGTTGCAAAAGACGCTTGCGATCGCACGCGCCATGGATCCGATGATCGAGCCGTCCGACGCGGCTGGCGAAACGGCATCCCAAGAGCGCAAATGGGGATAAGGGACATGACGAAGATCCTGATTGTTGAAGACAACGAAATGAATCGCGACATGCTGACGCGCCGTCTGCAGCGTTATGGCTACGAGATCTGCGTGGCGGTGGACGGGGCGACCGGCATCGAATCGGCCGAACGCGAAATGCCCGACCTGATCCTCATGGACGTTGCACTCGGGGCAATGGACGGCTGGGAGGCCACGACCCACATCAAGGCCAACCCCCGCACTGCCGGCATTCCGGTGATCACCCTGACCGCCCATGCCCTGTCCAGCGACCGCCAGAAGAGCCTCGAAGTCGGCTGTGTGGATTTCGACACCAAGCCGGTCGATATCCAGCGTCTCCTCGGCAAGATCGAACGGCATATCGTGCGTGACGGCGCGGCTGCGGATGCGCCTCGCCCCGTCTGAGGCGGCGATCCGGACCGAGCACACGGTTTTAGGGCCCCGCTCGCGCTGAAAGCGCGGGCGGGGTCTTGCGTCTGTTTACCGGCGCCTCGGCACGCTGTTTCATTTTCGCTCAAACGGATCTGGCCGAAGCAAACAAAGCGCTGACGCCGGACTAGGGATCTGTCCTTTGGCGGCCGGAACGTGACGGAAGGGGATTCCCGACAAACAGCGGATGGAAAAGGAAAATCCCTGTCGTACTGCGGATTTTCATCGCGGTGCATGCTGGCTGAACCGCCGGATTGATGAAAATACGCGCCTTCGTCGAAGTGAAGAATTAAGCCTGCTACTTTACCGGAGATTCCGACATATCGTTTAAAAGACGATCCATAGTCACACACACGTCGATTGAGGTGCCTCGTGAATCTTGCAGCCAAGACCTTTCGCGATCCGCGCAGCACCCGGGTCGATTTTCGAAATCACCTGCTGACGGCGCATTCGCGCATCGAGAAGGTGTTTCTTGAAGGTGGCGAGACGCTGGTGTCGGTCATGGATCTCGTGAACGGCATGGTCGGCACGCTCGACCGGTTCAGCCGAACCCTCGACGGCGACACGGCCACCGCAACGATCGACGGCATGAACCGTGCGATCCGCGAACTTGCGGGGCTCCCGGCGGCGGCGACGGAACGCCAGCAGTCCTTCGTCGATATCGCTGGCATCTGTGGCGGTGCCGTCACCCATGTTTCCGACATCCGTGAAACCTTTCGCTACCTGAAGGTCTTTGCAACGACCGTGAAGATCACCGGTGCCGGCCTTGCCGAGTTTGCCGAGTTTGCGGATGAAATCCGCAATCGCATCATGTCGGGTGCCGAAGAGATCGACCGGTTCTCCACCGAACTGAGCGGCATGCGGCGGGAACTGGACGGCGCGCGCGACCTGTCGGGCGGCATCATCGCCGAATTCGGCACGACCATCCCAGCGCTCGCGGCCAATCTGCAGCGTAACGCCGCCCGCATGAAGGGCGAGTATGACGCGATGGCGAAGCTTGCTCGCGAGGTGAAGGCCGTTGCGGGCGAAGTTCAGGCGAAGATCGCCCAGACCCTCTCGGCGCTTCAGATCGGCGACATCACCCGTCAGCGCATCGAACACATCCAGTCGAGCTTCGACCTCCTGGATGCCTTCCTGTCCGAACCCGAAGGCCTGGCGCTCGGCCAGGACCAGCGTGCCAACCTGGAAGCCGCCGTCACCCATCTCGTCAATGCGCAGATCGAGCAGACCCTGTCTGATTTCCGCGAGAAATGCGCCCGCATTTCCGCGACGATCTCATCGTTCAGCGCGGATGCGGCACGTATCCTGCAGCTGCGATCCGATCTTTCCGCCTCCCGGTCGGGCGAGGCCGACAGCACGCTGGTGCAGATGGAACGCGACCTGGGAGCAGCCCTCGAACTGACAGCGAAAGTGGAGGAGCGCAGCGGTGAATCCACGCGCCTGGCCCAGTCGGTCGCTGCCTCGGTCCAGAGCCTGATCGCCTCCATCGAGACGATCCGCTCCATCAAGATCGACATCCACTACATGGCGCTGAATTCCAACCTGCGGTGCTCGCGGCTTGGCGATGAAGGCCGCTCCGTCAACGTGGTCAGCGCCGAGCTGCGCAGCTTCGCAGGCCGCCTGGAAGAGCCTGCGGATGCCGTCGTGGCAAGCATGCATGCCATTTCCCGCTCGGCGGGCGTGCTGGTCGGCGCCAAGAGCGGCGGCACGCTTTCAACCCTTGCCCAGCCGCTGGAAGAAAGCCGCGCCGCCGTGGGCGAGGCCGCACGCGAGATGCAGGACGGGTTCCATGCGCTGGACGAGCAGGGCAACGCCGTTTTCGGTCGCATCTCCGCGGCCGTTCGTTCGCTCGACTTCGAGCGGGAACTCGGCGAAACTCTCGCCGCCTGCTCCGAACTTGCGACAGACATGGCCGACGATCTGCCGATGGACCCGTGCGGTGATTATGCCGCGGTCCTCGGTGCGCGCATCCACGCGATCTATACCATGGTCGAGGAGCGCGAGATCCACCTGCGCTTCCTGCCCGGCCCGCCCCTGGGCGAGAGCGTCGCCACGCCTGCAGCGCCGCAGAGCGACGAGGATCTCTTCGAGGACGCGCTGTTCTGACGTCACATTGAAGATACTTCTAATGTGGTAATCTTTACCGAATTTTCTTGTCTACTCCCTAGAATATGCAATCGCGGGACTCTGCGAATTCGGTTAATGGGATCGGCGTCGCGAGTGGACGTTCAATGATGGGAACGGAACGAGACAAGGACGGGGCATGAGGATCCTTCGACGTCAGGAAGCTGACACTTTCCAACCGGCGTTGCGCGCTTGGATGACGGAAAAGTCGATGCTTATCGAGCAGCTTGCTGCTGCCCGTGCGGCGGCGGAAAACGACGACACGGTTTCCGGTGATCTGGATCTTGCAAACCTCGCCTGGCGCTTTGCGGAAATCGAACGGGTTTCCGAGCGCGTGGCGCAGGCCATCGCACCGCTTGAGCCCTTGGCGCGCCAGAGGGCCGTCCACGTTATCGAGGATTGCACCAGCATCCTCCAGCTCATGCGGATTTCAGCCTGAGCGGCATGCCTGCCCGGAGTGCAGGCATTGCGACCCGTACGTTCAAAGCAATGTCAGCGCGAGACCCATGGCAGCGTAAGCCAGGATCACGATCGTCGTCACCCGCGCGCGCAGCAACAGATACCACTTGGGCTGATCGCCGCTGCGGTAGATGGCAAAATCGAGTCCGAGCAGGACGAGAAAACCTGCTGCCTGGACGATCAGCATGAAAGCCGGATCCATCTGCAGGGCGGCTGCAAAGAACACGGCCAGCGCAACGCCGTTGCTTGCCATCAAAAGCCATGCAGATCGGTTCTCGGACCAATGCGCCGCCGTCCAGATGGTGCCGGCCATGAAGGCGGCGATCACCATGCCGTAGGCGAGGAAGATGCGCAGACCCGTTTCGACCTGCAGCACGCCCGCGAACATCGCGGCGACAGTGAACCAGAAGGGCAGGGCGCCTGCATAGGTGAGAAGCAGTGTGAGGGAGCGGTCACGGAACATGGTGATAATCCCACGCTGCGCGCTGTTCCGATCCATGGGGCGTGTGCGCCTCTTCTCTGGCATGCGGTCTTGAGGGTGCGCCAACGATAAACGGGAGCGACTTCACAGGAATTTTCAGGCTCGGCACGTCGAACTCCGCGTTATGCAGATGCCCTACGCACCGTCAAAGGCAACGGATTGCCAGCGTCCCGAATTTTGTGCGTCGTGACAGCATTTTCATGGCCGACGCCGCAAGTGCCAGCAACACATTGAAAATCAGGCGGCTTCTTCGGCTGCCACCACGCGGTTGCGGCCGCCGGCCTTGGCGCGGTAGAGGCGGGTATCTGCGATCCGCAGCAAGGTCTCGACGCTGGCGCTGCCATCGATCTCGCTGGAGCAGGCAATGCCGAGACTTGCGGTGGCGGTGATCGTTCCGCCGTCATGGACGATCGGCGTCTCGCAGATCGCCGCACGGACCCGCTCGGCGATCTGCCCGGCTGTTTCCGTATCCGTCCGCGGCAACAGGATTACGAATTCCTCGCCGCCGAACCGCGTGACGATATCGTCGCGCCGCACCGCCCGCTGGCAGCGCCGCGCGATCTCAACCAGGGTTGCGTCACCGCCGGCATGGCCGTGTTGATCGTTGATTTTCTTGAAGAAGTCGATGTCGAGCAGGATGAGCGACACACAGTCGCCCCGGCCGACGAGCCCGTTGGCGAGCCGTTCGGTTTCTTCGCGGAAATGGCGCCGGTTGAAGGTCGCCGTCAGGTCGTCGAGGTGGATGAGGCGGCGCAGGATCTGGTTCTTCGTCTCGATTTCCCACAGCAGGGTGATGATGACGAAGAAGGAGAACGGTGCGGCCAACATCGGGACAAGTGTCGCCGTCATGTACCAGGCCGGCCCGAAAGCCATGTCGGGAAAAAACAGGCGGCAGACCGCAAAGGCGATGGTGTTCGATATTGCGACCGACAACAGCGTCAGGCAGATGGTCAGTCTGGCCCGTCCCATGCCAAGCATCCAGCGGACGACAGGTCGGCGACCGTCGACGCGAAGCATCAGTGTCCTGTTCATCTGTCCGGATGGCATGACCGCCACGTCTCACCCCCGGTGGCGGATGTCAACCGTCACCGGGCAGCCGATGATCGAGCGGCAGGCACTCGCCGCCGGATCACGGGCGGCGGGGCCGGGTGTTGGCGCTATTCCGCTGCCACCATATCATAGCGCGTCTCAGCGGAGGTCTCCGGGGTCACGGCACGATTGGCGAGATAAATCAGGCAGCTGGTCCGCAGCAACGAGGCGAAGTTCGAGACGCTCCCGTTGATCTCCAGCGCTTCGTCATGCAGCAGCGACAGAAAGCGCGACGTCGAAAGTCCCTGGGCCGCCGACATTTCGTCGATCAGGGCCCAGAAGGCCGATTCGAGCTGGATGCTAGTCGAGTGGCCTCCGATCCGGACCGAGCGGTTGACGGGGCGATAGCGATGCGGGTCCTGGCCCGCGAAGACTTCACACATGGCAGATGCTCCTCCGTTTTTCTTATTGAGAAAAGTATGGGGCGATCCTTGCCATTGGTCAAATCGTCCCTTCGTCGGAGGCCTACGGAAAATTAGCCATGGCGGATGGGCGGTTACTGAGAAATTTTTGGCTGCGGTAACGGGCTGCTACCAGCATCGCCCGAATCCGCCTCACATTTCCTCCCATGCGGGCATATTCGAACCTGCAACGGTAACGGAGGAGCATTCTTGGCAAAGGCAATTCACAGCATGATCCGCGTGCTCGACGAGGCACGGTCGGTCGATTTCTACGAGAAGGCGTTCGGCCTGGCGGTGGCCGACCGGCTGGACTTCGAAACCTTCACGCTCGTTTACATGAGCAATGCCGACAGCCCGTTCGAGCTGGAGCTGACGATCAACAAGGGCCGTACCGACCCCTACAATCTCGGCGACGGCTACGGCCATTTCGCGGTCTCGGTGGATGATCTCGATGCCGAACACGCCCGCGTCAGCGCCCTTGGCCTGACCGTCGGCAAGATCGTCGAGTTCAATCGCGATGGCGGCCTGCTGGCCCGCTTTTTCTTCATGACCGATCCGGACGGATACAAGATCGAGGTCCTGCAGCGGCACGGCCGCTTCCAGTGACCGCAAGACCGTTCGTCCCGTGACGGGAGGTCGCGGGGCGGGTGACGACGACGGACGAAGGCGCTGTTGAGGAGCGGCGCCATGACGGCATGCCGGGCCGCTTGGTCCCCGGCATCGCCGACCACGCCATCAAGGAGGAGAGACGACGATGGTCACCATACATCAGGGAAAGCATGCTCATGAGGGCAAGGCCGGTCTTTCGCGCCGCGAGCTTCTGAAGCGCGGCACGATCGGCGCGGCACTGGTCGTGACGGCGAAGGGCGTGCTCTGTCCCGCCAATGCCTGGGCGCTGGAATCCACCACGCTGAAGCCGGATACCATGGCAACACTGATCCAGCTCGCCCGAGACATCTACCCGCATGACAACCTGGCCGACCGCTTCTACGCGATCGCCGTCAAGGGCCAGGATGCGCGCGCGGCCAAGGACGCCGCCCACAAGACGCTGATCGAAGACGGTATCGCCGATCTCGACAAGCGGGCCGGCGCCGGCGGCTATCGCGGCATCGGCTGGGAAGACGGGCGTGTCGCCCATCTGCGCGAGATCGAAAAGACGCCCTTCTTCCAGGCGGTGCGCGGCGATCTCGTGGTCTCGCTCTACAACCAGAAAGAGATCTGGCCGATCTTCGGTTACGAAGGCGAGAGCTATTCCAAGGGCGGATACATCGAACGCGGCTTCAACGACATCGAATGGCTGTGACGGCGGCTTGACCGCACGACCACGGGCGGCGGCGAGGAGGCCGCGCCCGGCAGGCACAGTCACGGCAACGAGCGACCCATTCGGAGGAAAACATGGCAGCTCCCTATGATCTCAAGGACGACAGCGTCGTCGTCATCATCGGTTCGGGCGCGGGCGGCGGCACGCTCGGCAACGAACTCGCGCAGAAGGGCATCGACGTCGTCGTGCTCGAATCCGGCAAGCGCATCGAGCACGAGGATTTCATCAACGACGAGTGGGACAGCTTCGCCCAGCTCGCTTGGCTCGATCACCGCACCACCGGCGGCGGCTGGCGGGTTTCGAAGGATTTCCCGAACCTTCCGGCCTGGATCGTCAAGGCCGTGGGCGGCACGACCACGCACTGGGCCGGCGCCTCGCTGCGCTTCCAGGAGCACGAGTTCAAGACCCTGACCCACTATGGCAAGCTCGAAGGCGCCAATCTGCTCGACTGGCCGATCACGCTCGCCGATCTCGAGCCCTACTATGCCCGCGCCGAAGACAAGATGGGTGTCACGCGCACCAACGGCATCGAGGGCCTGCCGGGCAACAACAACTTCAAGGTCTTCTCCGCCGGTGCCGCCAAGCTCGGCTACAAGGAGTGCAACACCGGCCACATGGCCATCAACTCCGCCGACCGCGACGGCCGCATGGGCTGCCAGCAGACCGGCTTCTGCTTCCAGGGCTGCAAGTGGGGCGCCAAATGGTCGACGCTCTACACCGAAATCCCGAAGGGGGAGGCGACCGGCAAGCTGGAAGTCCGGCCGCAGTCGCATGTCATCAAGATCGAGCATGACAAGAGCGGCAAGGTGACGGGCGTCGTCTATGCCGACAAGGACGGAAAGATCCATGAGCAGAAGGCCCGCATCGTGGCGGTGGCCGGCAACTCCATCGAAAGCCCGCGCCTGCTCCTGAATTCCGCCTCGTCCATGTTCCCGGACGGGCTGGCGAATTCGTCGGGCCAGGTCGGCAAGAACTACATGCGCCACACGACCGGCTCGGTCTATGCCGTGTTCGAAAAGCCGGTGCACATGTATCGCGGCACGACCATGGCCGGCGTCATCCGGGACGAGGCGCGGCACGATCCCTCGCGCGGCTTCGTCGGCGGCTATGAGCTGGAAACGCTCTCGCTCGGCCTGCCCTTCATGGCGGCCTTCCTCGATCCGGGCGGCTGGGGCCGTTCGTTTACCTCCGCGCTCGACAACTACGCCAACATGGCGGGCCTGTGGATCGTCGGCGAGGACATGCCGCAGGAACAGAACGCCGTGAAGCTGCACAAGGAGCTGAAGGACCAGTACGGGATGCCGATCCCGGATGTCTGGTTCACCGACCACGCCAATGACGAGGCGATGCGCAACCATGCCTACAAGCAGGGCCAGGCGCTCTATTCGGCGGTCGGCGCCATCCGCAGCTTCCCGACGCCGCCCTATCCGTCCACCCACAACCTCGGCACCAACCGCATGAGCGAGAAGGCCAGGGACGGTGTCGTCAACAAATGGGGCCAGACCCACGACATCAAGAACCTGTTCGTCTCCGACGGCAGCCAGTTCACGACGGGTGGCGCTGAAAACCCGACGCTGACGATCGTGTCGCTGGCCATTCGGCAGGCCGAATACATCGCCAAGGAAATGTCGGCCGGCAGCATCTGAGCCGGAGATCCCAATCCTCCCCGACCGTCCCACCGGCGGTCGGAGACCGCGCTGCTGCACACGTCAAGCTGTCGCAGCGGCCACTTCTGGCCGGCGGGAGCCGGCCAGCTTTTTGCTGGGCCGTGTATCTCAGAAGTGGGTGGCGCGCTTTCGTCGAAGCGCGTTGCAGCGGGTCAGCCGGCCGCAGCCTTGAGGTTTCCGGTCAGGCGGCGCACCGTGTCGAGTGTCGCCCGTGCTTCAGGCTCGGGCATGCCGATGGCCTCGCCGATGCAGCGCATCACCTCCTCGGACTGCGCCTTCAGGGCCTTGCCGGCCGCTGTCAGAGAGATGTCGACGCGCCGTTCGTCGTCTTCGCGCCGTGTCTTTTTCACCAGTCCCATTGCGGTCAGGCGCTTCAGAAGCGGCGTCACCGTTCCGGTATCAAGGCCGAGGCGATCGGTGATCTGCGTAACCTGCAGACTTCCTTCGCGCCACAGCAGACGCATCACCAGAAACTGCGGGTAGGTGAGTCCCAGCGGCTCAAGTACCTGACGGTAGACGCGACCGAAAGCCTGCTCTGCCTTGTAAACGGCAAAACACAGCATGTCCTCCAGCGGCAAGGCGTCGATTTCGTCGGATGTCGTCATGCCGTCATGATAGATTGCGCAAAATATGATTGCAAGCCATTGACGTCCGTGCTGTCTCGCATTATGTTGCGTACAACAAAATTTTGAACAATGAATTTGGGGTGAAGATCTGTCTCGCCCCCGATCCGGACATCCGAGAGCACCACAAGGAGAAGACCTATGTCAGTTGATGCAAAATATAAGACCTCCGCGACGGCAAACGGCGGCGGCCGTGACGGCAAGACCTCTCTTGCCGATGGCACGCTCTCACTCGACCTCGTCGTGCCGAAGGAACTCGGTGGCCCGGGCGGTGACGGCGCCAACCCCGAAAAGCTCTTCGCGCTCGGCTATTCCGCCTGCTTCCTCGGCGCCATGCGCGTCGGCGCCCAGCAGTTGAAGACCAAGGTTCCGGACGGCACGACCGTGACGGCGACCATCGGCATCGGCCCGCGCTCGGAAGGCGGCTTCGGCATCACCGCCGCGCTCGACGTCTACCTGCCGGGCATGCCGGAAGACGAGGCAAAGAAGCTCGTCGAGGTCACCCACGACATCTGCCCCTATTCCAACGCCATCAAGGCCAGCGTCGACGTGGAAACCACGACCCGCGGCTGAGGCATCGGTCTCTTATTCCACGCATGTGCACCGGTCGGCTTTTTGGAGCCGGCCGGTGTTTTCTTATGTCGGCGAGAACAATCAACCCACCCGGAGCGCCGGCCCGTCGCAGGGGTGGGCGAGCAGATCCTCCAGCTCCGCATCCAGATGCAGGACCGAGATCGAGGCGCCGGCCATGTCGATCGAGGTGCAGTAGTGGCCGATCCAGTTGGCGGCGATCGTCACGGATTTGGCGGAAAGCCGTTCCTCGATGCGGCGATAGAGAATGAAGAGCTCCATCATCGGTGTCGAGCCGAAGGAATTCACGAGCACGGCGACACGGTCGCCGGCCTTGGGCCGCATTTCGACGAAGATCTTGTCCATGACCATGTCGACGATCTCGTCGGCGGATGTCAGGGCCTCGCGCAGCACGCCGGGTTCCCCGTGAATGCCGATGCCGATTTCCATCTCTTCCGCGCCGATCTCGAAATTGTAGCGCCGTGTCTGCGGCAGGGAGCAGGGTTCGAGCGCCACGCCGAGCGTGAAGGTGCGGTCGTTGCAGCGCCGCGTGACGGCCGCGCAGGCTTCCAGATCGAGGCCGCGATCGGCCGCGGCTCCGGCGATCTTGAAGGCGAAGACGTTGCCGGCCACGCCGCGCCGTCCCTCGCGATCCTCGCGGTTGGCGGAGGCGATGTCATCGGTGGTGATGACCGTGCGGACGGGAATGCCGGCCTCGGTGGCTATTTCGGCGGCCATGTCGAAGTTCATCACGTCGCCATGATAGTTGCCGTAGACGAAGAGCACGCCCGCGCCGCGATCGACCGCCTTGACGCATTCGAAGATCGGATCGGGGGGCGGCGATGAGAAGACGTTGCCGACCGCGACCGCATCTGCCAGCCCCTTGCCGACATAGCCGAAGAAACAGGGCTCATGCCCGGAGCCGCCGCCGATGACGATGCCGACCTTGCCGTTGCGTGGTCCGTCCTTTGCCACAAGGGCGCGCGGATAGCCGGGCAGGGGCGTCATGTGGGAGCGGTAGGCGGCGACGGCGCCCGCCATCATCTCCTCGATCACATCCTGCGGGTCGTTGATGAACTTCTTGACCTTGTCGCGCTGGGTGAAGGCGACCGGCTCGGCGCGCGGGCGGGGCGACAGCCGGGCGTCGATGTCGCCGACGCCGTCGGCCCGCAGGATACCGCGCGCGGTCACCGCATCCGTCACCAGCACGGAAATCAGCTGGCCGCGGAGCGCCGCGAGAATGGCCGGCACCTTGTCCGTGCCGCCGGCAACGCCGATCCGGGTCGGGATCGCCTTCATCTGCTCGAAGCCCATGCCGATGACGCGGTCGTCGAGCGGACCCGCCACGCGCCGGCCGCGCTCGTCGATGAAGTGGCCGGTGAGCGTTCCGACCGCCTTGTTGGAGAGGTAGTGCTGGAGCGTTCCGGGCTCGTCCAGGAGGCCGCTCTGGTGGACGGTGGAGTTGGGCCTGAGCGATGCGATCGAGAAGATGATCTTGTTGGCGGTTGAAAGACGTTCCAGTTGCGTGCGCAGCAGGGTTTCGTCCTCCAGCATCCGCCTGACGGCCGGCGAGGAGACAACGATGGGCGCAAGAATGTTCTCGCAGCGCCCGCCGACGGCCTCGGCGAAGGTCCACGCGCATTGCTGCGGGGTGGAATTCAGTGAGGATCCGGTTCCGCCCGTCGCCTGCAGCACGGTCACGTCCTGCAGGCCGCTCAGTTTCAGTCGCTCGCCGACCGCCAGCGTCGTGCGGCCCCAGACGACGGCGAGGCGATCACCCGAGCGGATCAGCTTTTCCAGGACCTGCGCACCGACGGCGCCCAACCGGTCGATCAGCGCCTCCCCGTCATCGCGTGTCGGGGCGACGATGCAGTCGTGCAGGCCGAAATGGCGCTTCAGTTCCTGCGCGAGGTGAAGCGAGGCAAGGCGGGCGGGGTCGAGCGTGATCTGGATGATACCGCGTTCACGGGCATCGGCGAGGTAGGCATTCACCGTGGCGCGGGAAATGCCCATGGTACTGGCGATGTCACCCTGGGTCAGCCCTTCCTCGTAATAGAGCCAGCAGGCCCAGACGTAAGGGTCCGCCCCGAAGCGAAGCGGAATGTCCATGACGGCGCTTGCGCCGCTGTCGGCCGGCTTTTCCCTTGCCATTCTGCCACCCACCTGCTGCAAGCGCTGCCACGCCTCCATACGAGACGCGGCAGGCACGACGTCGCCCCTGCGCGCGAAGGAAGATCCGCGTGCACCGCACCATTTTACCTATGTGGTCAAACGCAGGCGGGCGGAAGGGTCGTCCGCCTCATCCTTTATAAGCTCGACAGGAAGTCACAGATTTCCGCAACGATGATCGCTGCCGAGGCCGCGCCCGGGTCCATGTGGCCGAGCGAGCGCTCGCCGAGCCGCGAGGAGCGGCCCTTGCTCGCGACCATCGTCTTGGTGGCTTCGGCGCCATCCTCGGCCGCCTTGCGGGCCGCTGCCAGCACATCGGCAAGCGGCTTGCCGGCCGCGCGCGCCTGTTCGATGGCAATCGCTGCTGGCTTCCAGGCGTCGATCATGGTCTTGTCGCCAAGCTCCGCCTTGCCGCGTTCGGCAACACCGCGCGCCATGGCCTCGATGACGGAGGGTGCCTCATCGATCTCCACCGTCTCCTTGCCCTTGAACGCTGCGCCTGCCCTGAGGAAGGCGGTGGCATAGAGCGGGCCGGAGGAGGCGCCGACGGCGTTGAGGAAGGATTTCGCCGCCGTGTTGAACACATCGGTCGGCGTTGCCGGCTCGGAGGTGTCGAGCGCTTTCACGATGGCCCCGAAGCCCTGCTCCATAGCAATGCCGTGGTCGGCATCGCCGATATGGCCATCCAGTTCGCACAGATGATTGCGCTCGCCCTCGATGCGCGTGGCGATCTGGCGGAACATGGCGGTGAAGTCTTTTGCGGTCAGTTGCATCGCCGTTTCCTCACTTCACCTGGAACATCGCGCAGTCGCAGGGATGATCGAGCATCTCGGTCAGTTCGTCATCGAGATGCAGGACGGTGATCGAGGCGCCGGCCATTTCGAGCGACGAGCAATATGTGCCGACCCAGGTCTTGTGGGTCTTAATGCCCTTTTCGGCCAGGCGCTGGCTGACGCGGCGGTTGATGATGTAGAGTTCCATCAGCGGCGTGGAGCCGAGCGAATTGACGAGCACGGCCACCTTGTCGCCGGCCTTGGCTTCCAGTTCGGCGAAGATGCGGTCCATGATGTTGTCGACGATCTCGTCGGCCGTGCCGAGCTTTTCGCGCACGATGCCGGGCTCGCCATGGATGCCCATGCCGACCTCCATCTCGTCCTCGCCCATCTCGAAATTCCACTTGCGCGTCTGCGGCAGCGAGCAGGCGGAGGTGGCGACGCCGACCGTGAAGGTGCGGTCATTGGTCTTGCGGGCAATGCGCTCGCATTCGTCGATCGACATCATCTTGTCGGCGGCAGCGCCCGTCAGCTTGAAGACGAAGAAGTTGCCGGCAACGCCCCGGCGCTTCTCGCGCTGGTCGCGCGGGGCGGAGGCCACGTCGTCGGTGGTCAGCACCGTGCGCACATGGATGTCGTCGAGCGCCATCATTTCGGACGCCATGTCGAAGTTCATGACGTCGCCGGCATAGTTGCCGTAGAGGTAGAGCACGCCCGCACCGCCATCGACGGCGCGCGTGCAGGACATGATCGGGTCCGGCGGCGGGGAGGCGAAGACATTGCCGACCGCGCAGGCATCGGCCAGCCCCTTGCCGACGAAGCCGACGAAGGTCGGCTCGTGGCCCGAACCGCCGCCGACGACGATGCCGACCTTGCCCTGGCGCGGTCCGTTCTTTGCCACGACGGCGCGCGGATTGTCCTCGACATAGGTCAGGATATCGCCGTGGGCGGCGAGAATGCCGTCCACCATTTCATCGACGGCCTTCGCGCCATCATTGATGATCTTCTTGGTCTGCATCGGGACCCTCCCTTCCGTGCTGTCGCCGGTTCGCCCGTAGATTGTGGGTCGGGGGCTGCCGGCGGTCAAACTGAATAAGTCTTTATCAGCCGGCCTTTACCGGCTGCGTCTTCATGAAGTCCATGACCTGGTCGAACGAGCGGATGCCGGCATCCGAGCCAAGCCCGGTCGCCACCAGCGCGGCGGACGCCTGCGCGAAGGACAGCCGCGTTTCGAGATCCATGCCGTGATGCAGTGCCACGATATAGCCGGCATCGAAGCTGTCGCCGCAGCCGGTCGTATCCACGACATCGATCACGTAGGCCGGCTTCGTCAGCCGGTTGCCGGCCTGGTCGGCATAGAAGGCACCGTCCGCACCAAGCGTGAAGACGCAGGCGTTTACGCCCTTGTCGAGGAAGAAGCGGGCGGCGTCCTCGACGGTCGTCTGGCCGGACATGGCGCAGGCTTCCTCGATCGAAGGCATGAAGTAGTCGATGTAGGGCAGCAGCGGCTCGACCAGCGTGATCGTCTCGGCGGTCGCGGCGATCAGATCGAAGGTCACGGTGCGGCCGCGCTTCTTGGCTTCGGCGAGCAATCTGCGGCTCGGCTCGCCGTCGAGCTTCTTCAAGAGACCCGTGCCGCCGAGATGGATGATCGGCGGGGCCAGCACCGTATCGAGCGCGCTTTCCGGCACGTCGAAATGGTCCGAGGCGCCACGCTGGTGCAGCGCCGGGCGCTCGCCGTTGCGGCGGATGTTGAGGATGGTGGCCGAGGATGGCACGCCGGCAAGACGCTGCATGCCTGATGTGTCGATGCCGAACTTCTGCATGGTCGAGAGCATGAAGTCGGCCTTCTCGTCGTCGCCAACAGCGCCGACGGCGAGGCAGTTCAGCCCCATCTTGGCGATATCGACCACCGTGCCGCCGGCAGTGCCGGCGACCGTCAGGCGGATTTCCTCGATGAAATCCACCCGGCCACCCGGCGGAATGGCATCCACCGGACGTCCCAGCACGTCGAGAATGTAAAGCCCGATCACGGACACATCATGCATGGTCTTCTCCTTCACGCGGCCTCTTTCACGCAGCATGGCCGGTCACGTCAGCCACGCGCACACCGTCGCGATAGAGGCTGACATGGGCAGGGTCGATGCCGATATGGGCGGGCGCGCCGACGGCGACGGGCGGCCTTCCATTGGTCTTCGCCTTGACCGTCGCACCCCCGACATCGAGCGTGACGATGAAGCGGCCGGCGATCGTCACGTTCATGTCGCGCACCACGGCCGGCACGCTGCCGGGGCGGGGAGCAACCAGCACATCCACATGCTCGGGACGCACGCCGATGCGGTACTCGCCCTTCGGCATGTTGGATGCGCCGGCCGTCAGCGGGAGCGAGGAGAGCGGCGTCTTCACGGTGGCGCCCGACAGTTCGGCCGGCGGGAAGTTCATGCCGGGATTGCCGAGGAACCAGCCTGCGAATTCCGTGGCCGGCGTTTCGTAGAGCGCCGCCGGGGTATCATATTGCAGGATCTTGCCATCCTTCATCAGCGCCACATTATCGGCCAGCGTCATGGCTTCCGTCTGGTCATGGGTGACGTAGACGATGGTCTGGCGCAGGCGTTGGGTGACGAGCTTGAAGGCGCGGATGAGGAGGAGTTTCGCATGCACCTCCACGTTGGTCGTCGGCTCGTCGAAGAGCACGATGTCGGAGCGGCGCGCCACGGCGCGGCCCACCGCCACCTTTTGGCGGCTGCCGGCGTCGAGATCGCCGATGAAGAGGCGGCGCTTGTCGCGCATGTCGAGAACGTCGAGCACCTCGTCGATGCGGCGGGCCCGCTCGGCTGATGACAGCGACTTATCCTGCTCCAGCGGCAGCGCGAGATTTTCCTCGACCGACAGCGTCTGGTACATGACCGGGTACTGGAACACCATGCCGACATTGCGCTTGCGCGGCGGCAAATGGCCCATGTCCCTATTATCGAAGAGGATGCGGCCGGATGTCGGCTTTTCCAGCCCGACGATCATGCGCATCAGCGTGGTCTTGCCGCAGCCGGAGGGGCCGAGCAGGCAGGTGACCTGGCCATCGGCAAAGGTCGCGTTCATTTGCTTGATCGCGGTGAAGGTGCCGAAGGTCTTGGTCAGGTTTTCGATGACAATGCTGGCCATGGTCCTCTCCTTAAGCCTCCGTCGCGGGCGTGCAGCGGCCGAGGAAACGGCCGGTGTCGCGGTCGAAGACCATCACGTCCTCGGGCCGAACGCTGACGGTGACGGGGCTGTCGATGGGCGGCGCGGTGACGTTGGACGCCGGATAGGCCGAGGTCAGCTGCGTGCCCTCGACATCGGCATAGAGCACGATTTCCGAGCCCAGATGCTCCACGATCGCCACGCGGCCCGTGCGCCCGCCGGGCGTGCCGACGCTGATATGTTCCGGCCGGATGCCGAGCGTGACGGCCGGCGCCGCGATGCCGGCCGGCAGGCGGAAGGAAAAGCCCGCGACGCTCACCGTGCCGCTGCGGGTGGAAACATCGACGATGTTGGCGCGCGGGAAGCCGACGATATCGAGGCTGCGCACATGCTGCGGCTGAAGATAGAGATCGATGGCCGGCGCATGTTCCACGATCCGGCCCTTCTCCAGCACGACGATGGACTGGGCGAGCGTCAGGGCTTCGAGCGAATCCGAGGTGGCGTAGAGGAAGGTGGTCTTCAATTGTTCGCAGAGCTGCTTCAGCTCGTCCATCAGCCGCTCGCGCAGCTTGTAGTCGAGGCCGACGAGGGGATCGTCGAGCACGAAGACCTTGGCGTCCTTCATCAGGCCGCGGGCGACCGCCACGCGCTGCTTCTCGCCGCCGGAGAGCTGGTCCGGCGTCTTTTTCATGAGGTGAGTGATCGACAGCATGCCGGCCGTCGCATCCACCTTGCGGGCGATCTCCTCGCGCGGCGCGCCGGAGAGGTTCAGCGGGTAGGCAATGTTGTCGTAGACGCTCATATGCGGGTAGAGCGCGAAGCTCTGCGGCACATAGCCGATGTTGCGCTCGGACGGCGGCGCGTGCGTGATGTCGCGTCCCGCGAGCAGGATCTGGCCGCCATCGGCCTGTTCGAGGCCGACCAGCAGGCGGAAGAGCACGGACTTGCCGGCCTTCGGCGGGCCGCAGACGACGGTAAACGAGCCTTCGCCCACCGAAAGCGTCACCTGGTCCAGCGCGGTCTTGCCGCGAAAGGCCTTGCTGACGGAGAGAAATTCCACCGCATGCATGTCAGCGTCCAATCTGTGCGAAAATGGGGGCGAGCAGGATGCCGATGCCGAACATCAGCGCGACCACGCCGAGCAGGATGACGATGCGCAGCAGGCTGCGGGCGACCGAGAGATCGCGCGGCACGTTTCCGACCGCGATCTGCACCAGCGTGGCGGTGACGAGGATCGACAGCCCCACCCGGTAGACCGCGACCGACCATTGCTGGGCGACCAGCACGATGCCGATCAGGATGAGCGCCATCAGGATGCTTTCCAGCCTGTCGATGAAGCCGGGCTTTGCCGCGATCTCTTCGAGGGCGTCGGTCTGCGGCGACGTGCCGTTGTCTTGGGATGCCATGTTACACCTCCCCGCGTACGGTGCCGAAGGTCATGCCGACCAGCAGATACTTCTGGAAGAAGTAGATGAAGAGCACGGGCGGCAGGATGTAGATCGAGGTCAGCGCCGAGATGAAAGTCCAGTTGAGACCCCCGTCCGAATAGGCGCCGACGGCGAGCGCATAGGGGATGTTCTGGGTCGATACGCCCCCGATGATGAAATTGAACAGGAATTCGTTCCACACGAAGATGATGTTGAAGATGAAGGCGGCGATCAGCCCCGGCTTCACCTGCGGCAGCACCACGCGGAAGATGATGTGCAGCCACGAGCCGCCATTGACTCGGCCGGTCTCGTCGAAGCGCGTCGAGACGCCGTCGAGGAAACCCTTCAGGATCCACACCGAGAAGGGGATCGAGAACATCGCATAGAAGAGGATCATCGCCAGATGATTGTCCTTCCAGCCGAAGGCCACATACATGAGGTAGACCGGCAGGATGACAGCGGGGCCGGGCAGCATGCGGATCGAGAGCAGCAGGAACATCAGGAAGTCCGTGCCCTTCGGCTTGAAGCGCGAGAAGCAGAAGGCGGCGAGGAAGGACACGAAGACGGCGATGACCACGGCCGTCACCGACAGGATCACCGAATTGGCGAGCTGCAGCAGGAACGACGTGTTGGTGGCGAAAAGATCCGCATAATTGGCAAGCGTCGGCGTGAAGACGAGCTTCGGCGGCGTGGCGAGAATGTCCTCGCGTGTCTTGAAGGACGACAGGATGATCCAGGCGACCGGCGAGAAGAAGATCAGCGACACGATCCACAGCACGACGTGATAGAGGCGGGCGCGAAGGGTCTCGGACATGTCAGCGTCCTTTCCGGCGACGGTTGAGGATGAAGATGAACATGGAGGTCATCGCGATCGAGATGAGGAGCAGCAGTACCGAATAGGCGGACGACCAGCCCATGTTGAAGCTCTCGAAGCTCTGCTTGTTGAGCTCGACGGCGACGAGGCGCGTGGTCTGGCCGGGGCCGCCCTTGGTCATGGGAATGATGAGGTCGAGCGTCTTGAAGCTGTCGATGGTGCGAAGCAGGATGCCGAGCATCAGGATGAATTTGCCGTGGTGCCAGATGACGAGTGAGACGCGCTTCGGCCAGGAGAGGCGATCGATCTCGGCCGCCTCCAGCTCTGCCTTCGGCACGGAGCCCAGCGCCGCCAGCGTCATCAGCGTCATGAAGGGCGTCCACATCCAGCAATCGACGGCGAGCACCGCCCAGAAGGCGATCTGCGGATTGCCGAGGAAATCGATCGTCCCGGTCGGCGACATCCAGCCGACGAGCGCATTCAGCACGCCGAAGGTCGGGTCGTAGATGAAGCGGAAGAAGGTGCCGGTAGCAACCGGCGTCAGCACCATCGGTGTGAAAAGCAGCGTCAGCGCCAGGCGCCGGCCCGGCATGTCCTTGGAGCCCCAGAACAGGAAGCCGAGCAGGATGCCGAGCGTGGTCTGGACCAGCACGCCGACGCCGACAAAGGTGAAGGTGCGGCCGAGATCGCCCCAGATGCCGTTGCGGTTGCGGAAGATGTCCTGGAAGTTCCGGAAGCCGAAGAATTCCGGCGGCATGCCGTTCAGAAGCGAGAACTTGTGGAAGGACAGGCCCAGCAGCCACAGCGTCGGGATCGTGTTGAACACGATGAAGAAGGCGAGCACCGGCGCCAGAAGCGCGAAAATGATGACGCGACGATTGTCCTTGAAGGCGGACTGGCCGGGTGATGACGCCATTGTCTTCCATCCGTCTTGGCATCGCGGATCCGGGATGGCCCCGGCCGGACGATGCGGTCAAATCTGTCCGGGCCTGCGGCAAGCCGATCGGTCCGGCGAGGCGAGGGCGCAGCGCATCGTTCCGTCCTCGCCGGACGGGTAAACCGCTTTGCCGTCATTGAGCCTGTGGGGGTGGCGGCGGCCCGCAATGGGATTGGCGAACCGCCGCCGGGAGAGACCCTTTCAAAAGCCCGCCGCCCTTTCCGGGCGACGGCGCTTCGCATGCGGCAGCCCCTTAGAGGCTGGTCGAGCCGCAGGCGTCGGACGGGGCGGTTGCCGCCGTGCCGTCGTCGTAGAGGATCTGCTGCTGCTGGCAGGCGATGTAGTCGAGCGCCTGCTTGGCCGAGGCCGTGGTGCCGGTCATGTAGGAGGTGAAGCCCTCCTGCTGGACCGCCAGCATTTCCGAGTAGCGCGGGTGGTGCCAGAAGTCGCGCGAGCGGCCCGTTTCCAGCATGAACTTGTAGGCGCGGTTCCACGGATTGATCTTGTCGAAATCCGGGCTGGAAAGCGTCGCCTTGTCGGTCGGGTTGCCGCCGCGCTTGGCAAATTCCAGCGTGGTTTCCGGCAGATACCACCAGTTCATGAAGTCGATGGCGACGCGCATCTTGGCATCGTCATTGAAGGCGTTGATCACCCAGGGCTGGCCGCCCATGCAGTAGACGCGCTTTGCTTCCGCGCCCTTGCCGAACTTCGGCGGCGGCACGACGAGAACCTTGTCCTTGTTCTCCGGCGTGATCATGGCGAGGCCGACGGCGGCCCACTGCAGGCAGGTCGCGACCTTGCCCTGCGTCCACACGTCGATTTCCTCGGCAATGCCGAAGTTCGTCGCGCCCGGCGGCATGTATTTCAGCCAGGACTTGTAGAGTTCCATGGCCTGGGCATTGGCGTCGGTGTTGAGGATGCCCTCGACCTGGCCGGTCTTCGGATCCCAGATGTCGCCGCCGCGGCTCCACATGATCGACAGCAGCGGGCAGGTGCAGAAGTCATAGACGCGGCTGTACTGCCAGGCCGCACCCCAGAGGCCCTGGTCCGGACGCGTGAAGAACTCCATGATCTTCTCGTAGGTCTCGGCGTCGAGCTCTTCATATTCCTCGAAGGTCGAGGGCAGCTTGATGCCGTACTTGGCCTTGAAGGCTTCCTGTTCCTTGGGATCCTCGACGAGGTCCTTGCGTACGTAGAGTGCCTTGGTATCGCCTTCCTGCGGCAGGCCCCAGATGTCCTCGCTGCCGTCGGGATACTTCATGTAGGTGTTGACGACGGTGTCGGAGTACCAGTCGAGCTGCAGGTTCTTGTTCTTGGCAATGATGTCGTTGAGCTTCAGGATCCAGCCCGGCTTGGCGAGCGCGCCCAGCCACTGGCTGTCCGAAATGATGATGTTGTATTCCTGGCTCTTGGTGGCGAGCGAGGTGGCGGCCTTCTGGAAGAGGTCGGCGAACGGCGCTTCTGCGAAGCCGAAGGTGACGTCGTAGCCGTACTTCTCCTTCACGTAGTCGGCAAACAGCGGCGACATCTTCACGCCCAGCGAAGACGGCAGCCAGCCGGCAATGCCGAGGATGTTCATGTCGATCTTCTTGCCGGCGAGCGGGTGGCTCTCCTGCGCCTTCAGGCGATTGATGAAGGGGGCAGAGAACGCGCCCGTCAGGCCGGCCACCGCCGCGCCCTTCAGAATGGTTCTGCGCGGCACGACAAAGCGCGTGCCGGTCTTTCCACCGGAATCTGCAGTCATTGGGATCTCCTCCAAAAAACCGCCCACGGCTCCTCCCGCGGCGGCGATGTGTGACCTTCGCGGTTCCTCAACCGGTCACTTTGACATTTGTTGATGATGATCCGTATTTTGTCAAGTCGAAGGTGGGGAGTGCCAAAGAATTCTTGTTTTGCAGTGCGTTATGAGGTTGCGGTGCGGGAGGAATGCACGGTCTCCCCATAGGAAGCGCCCTCGCGCTGACGTCTGCGCGAGGGATATGACAGCTTAAGGAGGCGACCGGCTTTAGCCGAGGTTGATGGGGCTGCGCGTCATCGCAACGTCAAGCCACCATCGATCGTAATGATCTCGCCCGTCGTGAAGCTCGATGCATCCGAGGCGAGGTAGACGGTGGCGCCGATCAATTCGTCCACGGTGCCGATGCGGCCCTGGACGGCGCCCTTTTCCCAGTACTGGTTGACGACGTCGGGGTGTTCCTTCGAGACCTGGTCGGTAAGTTCGGTGCGGATATAGCCCGGTGCGATCGCGTTGACGCGGATGTTGTGCTCGGCCCATTCGGTGGCGAGCGCCTTGGTCAGCATGTGGACGCCGGCCTTGGAGACGTTGTAGGCGGCATGGCGGAAGGGCCAGTTGACGATGCGGCCGGACATCGAGCCGATGGTGATGATCGAGCCGGTGCGGCGGCTGATCATGTGACGGCCGACATCGCGCGACATCAGGAAGACGCCGTCGAGATTGGTCGCCATGGTCTTGCGCCAGCTGTCGAGCGGGTAGTCCTCGGCGTTGCCGGGATAGATGATGCCGGCATTGTTGACGAGAATGTCGATCTGGCCGAACGCCGCGATTGTTTCCGCCGTCAGGCGTGCGACGTCGTCTTCTTTCGAGACATCCGCCTGGATGGCGATGGCACGACCGCCGAGTGCCTCGATCTCTCCTACCACTTCGGCGGCGCGATCGGCGGCCTGCGCGTAGTTGACGACGACGGCAGCGCCTTCTTCCGCCAGCCCGATCGCCAGCGCCTTGCCGATGCCGCGTGCAGCTCCCGTGACGATCGCAACGCGCCCGGTCAGGTCGAACCGGTTTTTCTTTGTGGTTTCAGCCATGGTTTCCTCCCCGCTGATTTTAATGTTTCTATCCGGCAGCCCGTCAGGCCGCCGTCTTCGCCTTCAGGACGTCCTTGACGAGATGTTCGGCGGTGCGCACCGCCTGGGCGACGATGGTGAGTGACGGGTTGAAGCCGGTCGAGCTCGGCAGGAAGGACGCGTCGACCACGTAGAGATTGTCGACGTCCCAGACGCGACAGTTCGTATCCAGAACCGAGGTGGCGGGATCCTTGCCGAAGCGTGCCGTACCGCACTGGTGCATGGCAACCGTGATATCCATCTTCTGCGTGATGATCAGCGGATAGCCGATCGAGCGCATCAGATTTCCCCAGTGGGTGACGAGATCGCCGTGGGACTTCAGGTTGTTGGGCGTGTAGCTGACGCGGATCTTGCCGTCATTGTCGAGAGTTACCCTGTTGTTCGGATCCGGCAGGTCTTCCGACATGATCCACCAGTCCACGGAGCGGGTGGTGAACCAGTCCATCAGGAAGCGCGGCGCCCATTTGAGATTGGCCGTCAGCATCCCGCCCTGCAGCTTGCCCAGGCCCTGTACGTTGCCCATCGGATAGGGCTTCACCGCGTTGGCCAGGTAGAAATCGTTGATGCAGAGCGATTTCTGGAACTTCACATTGTTCTTGCGCAGCGGGTTGATGGCCATCATGGCCGTGTTGTTGTGGGCCATGTAGTTGCGGCCGAGCTGGTCGGACGAATTGTTGCCAAGCCCGCGCTTGTGCTTGTCGTTGGCCGAGCGCAGCAGCAGCGCGGTGGAGTTGATTGCGCCGGCCGAGGAGATGAAGAGATCCCCCTCGATGGTGCGCTTCTGGCCGCCCTGCGTGACCTCGATCGCCACCACGCGCTTGCCGGAGGCATCGGTCAACAGGCGCTCCACCTTGGTATCGAGCACGAGATCGACGCGGCCGGTCTTCAGTGCGGGGCCGACGAGGCGGACCTCGGAATCGTTCTTGGCGCCCAGCTTGCAGGCAAAACCGTCGCAGGTCGCACAGCGGATGCAGGCGCCGCCATCGTGCCGGTCAATGGCGATGGGAAGGGGGAAGGGGCGCAGGCCCTTCTTCCTGAGCTTCTCGGCAATCGCCTCGATTTCCGGCTCGTGGCCGATGGCAGGGTGGGGCATGGGGCCGGAGCGCGGCGGCTCGATCGGATCCATGCCGGCCGTGCCATGGGTGCCCATCAGCCGCTCGGCAACATCATAGTAGGGCGCGAAATCGGCGTAGGAAACCGGCCAGGCCGGCGCCACGCCATCCTCATGTTGCAGTTCCTCGAAATCCTGGGTGCGGAAGCGTACGGTGGCTGCGCCGAAAAACTTCGAATTGCCGCCGACGTAGTAGTAGGTCGAGGGGTTGAACTCCTTGCCAGACCGGTCACGCCATGTTTCGCGTGTCGTGTACTTCTTGTCGTGGAAGACCGCCTTCACCGACCAGTTGTCGGCCTCGCGCGGCAGATAGTTGCCGCGTTCGATCATCAGGATGCGCGCTCCCGTCTCGGCAAGCCGGTTCGCCATTGCGCCTCCGCCGACGCCCGCGCCGACGATCACCACATCATATTGCCTGTCGATTTCCTGCATCGTCTTTCCTCCTCCCGGTGACCGGCAGCCACAGGCGGACAATCCGCGCGGGCCGGCAGGTCTTCTCGGTCGATCCTCACTCCACAGCGCCGAATGACGGCGCCCTTGTCATCGAATGTGCGGCCTTCCCGGCTGCGGGGTCACATCACCGCGCCGACCTGCCACGGCACGAATTCATTGTCGCCGTAGCCGAGTTCCTCGCTCACCGTCTGGCGCCCTGAGGCGGTTTCCAGAATGCGGGCAAAAATCCGCTCGCCCAGTTCCTCGATGGTCTCGCTGCCCGTGACCACGGTGCCGCAATCGAGGTCCATGTCCTCTTCCATGTGGCGGAACATTTCCGAATTGGTGGCAAGCTTCAGCGACGGCGCCGGCTTGAAGCCCGACACCGACCCGCGCCCCGTGGTGAAACAGATGATGTTGCAGCCGCCTGCCACCTGGCCGGTCACGGCGACCGGATCGTAGCCGGGGGTATCCATGAAGACGAGGCCCTTGGCCGTTACCTTCTCGGAATATTCGTAGACCGCCTCCAGCGTCGTGTTGCCGCCCTTGGCAACGGCACCGAGCGATTTTTCAAGGATGGTCGTGAGGCCGCCTGCCTTGTTGCCGTGGGACGGATTGTTGTCCATCTCGGCATTGTTGCGGGTGGTGTAGTCGCGCCACCAGTCGATGCGGTCGAGCAGTTTCTGCGCGACCTCCGGCCGGGCGGCGCGGCGCGTGAGCAGGTGTTCGGCGCCGTAGATCTCCGGCGTCTCCGACAGCACCACGGTGCCGCCATGCCGCACGATGAGGTCGGCCGCATGCCCGAGCGCAGGATTGGCGGAAATGCCGGAATAGCCGTCCGAGCCGCCGCATTCGAGCGCGACCACAATGCCGGAGGCGTCCTGCTTCGTGCGCTCGGCCTTGCCGACGATCGGCATCATCTTCTCGACCGCTTCGATCCCTGCGGCGATCGTCTTGCGCGTGCCGCCGGTCGCCTGGATGGTCAAGGTGTGCAGCCGGTCGCTTTCCGCCAGCCCCTCGCGCTCCAGAAGCGCTGGGATCTGGTTGGTCTCGCAGCCAAGCCCGATCATCAGAACGCCGCCGACATTCGGGTGCGTGGCATAGCCCGCGATCGTGCGGGTCAGGTAATCGTAACCCTCGCCTTTCGTGTTGAGCGCGCAGCCGCCGCCGTGGGTGAGCGCGATGACGCCATCCACGCCTGGATAGCGATCCATCACGCCGGGCGCGGAAAAATGCGCGCAGACGGCGCGCGACACCGAGGCGGAGCAGTTGACGGAGGAGATCACGACAATGAAATTGCGCGTGCCGACGCGGCCATCCGGGCGCTTGTACCCCATGAAGGTGGCGCGCTCTTCCGGCGCCAGCAGGTTGACGGGCTTCGCATCGACGCAGAAAGCGTAGTCGCGGCCGAACTCGCCGACGGTCAGATTGTGCACATGAACATGGTCGCCTGCCGGAATGTCCTGCGTAGCAAAGCCGATGATCTGGCCGTATTTCATCACGGCATCGCCTTTGGCGATCGATTTCAGGGCAATCTTGTGGCCGCGCGGGATCATCCGCAGCGGATTGACGCCATCGATTGCGCTCGTTTCACCGGGGCGAATGGCCGAGCGGGCGACGGCAACATTGTCGGCCGGATTGAGCAGGATGATCGGCGAAATCGCCGGGGTGGCCGCGGGCGAGGGGGCGGTCGTTGCGTCTGCACTCATGATGTCACTTTCTCCGTCTCCTCGAGGAAGATGCCTTCCCCTCGGGCAATCAGCCCCGCCATGACCTCGAAGGAGGTCTCAAGATGAATGCGCATGGCAAGTTCGGCCTGGTCCGGCTTGCCACGCTTGATCGCCTCGACGATCTGGCGATGCTGCTCCGTCACGCTTTCCAGATGGCCGGGGATCGGCGAGGAAAGCTGGCGCATGCGGTCCAGGTCGACCTTGGCCATCGAGATGAATTTCCAGATCCGGCTGATGCCGGAGCGCCGCGCAATGGCGCTGTGCAGCGCATCGTCGGTGTCGATATAGGTTGTGTGCGCCTTGCGGGCCACGATCGCATCCATATGCGCAATGATCGCGTCGAGTTCGGCCGAGCTTGCGGGATTGTCGATTTCGGCGGCCCGGCGCACGCTTTCGACTTCAAGGGCGCGGCGGATGATGAAGCCTTCCTCGGCGGTCTTGACGGAGATACGGCTCACATAGGTGCCGGAATGCGGGATCACGTTGACAAGGCCCTCGTCGGCGAGCTTCTGCACGGCTTCCCGTACCGGCGTACGCGACATGCCGGTGGCAGCGCAAATCTCCTTCTCGACGATCGCCGATCCCGGAGCCATCTCCAGCATCATGATCGAGCGACGAAGCTTCTCATATATCTGTTGCGCCTTTTGTGTTGGCTTCTCGTCCATGTCCACACCCTTTCCGCGATGAAATTCGCACATAAGTCGCGAAATGGCAAGGACACGAAAGGGTCGATTGACAAACTGATATATTGGTTGCAGGGTGCAGCGCATTGAGCGACCGGCACGATCAGTTGGTCTCGGTCCACGCAGGAGATGTCAGACATGGTTTCGAGCAGAACGCATACCGGACCCGGAGCGCCACGGTGAGCACGATCAACTATCTCACCCGCATCGAGTTTGGCGAGGGCGAAATCCAGAAGCTTCCCGTCTTCCTCGCCGAGCTCGGCATCAAGCGCCCGCTGATTGCCACGGACCGTGGTCTCGTTGCCACCGGACTTGTCGCCCGCATTCTGTCCCTCGTTCCTGATGCCGTTGTCTATGATGGCACACCGGCCAATCCGACGGAAGAAGCCGTTCTCGAGGCCTATGCTGCTTATGAAGGCGGCGCCTGTGACGGGATCGTCGGCATTGGTGGCGGCTCCTCGCTCGATCTTGCCAAGGCCGTTCGCATCCTGACCGGTCACCCCGCGCCGCTCGGCCAATATGCTGCGGTCAATGGTGGCGTGAAGCTCATCCACAACCGCATCTGCCCGCTGATTGCGGTGCCGACCACCTCCGGCACGGGGTCCGAAGTCGGCCGCGCCGCCGTCATCATCACGGCGGATGGTCGCAAGCTCGGGCTTCTCTCCCCGTTCAATCTGCCGACGATCGCGCTGTGCGATCCCGAACTGACCTATGGCCTGCCGCCGAAGCTGACGGCGGCGACCGGCATGGATGCCATCTCGCACTGCCTCGAAACCTACATGGCGCCGGCTTTCAACCCGCCGGCCGAGGCGATCGCGCTCCATGGCCTTGATTGCGGTCTTTCGGCCATCGAGACGGCGACGGCCGATGGCAGCCACAAGGTGGCGCGTCGTGACATGATGATCTGCGCGCTCGAGGGCGCCATGGCGTTCCAGAAGGGTCTCGGCGCCGTGCATGCGCTGACGCATCCGCTCGGCGCAATCCGGTCGCTGAACCTGCATCACGGCACGCTGAACGCGGTGCTGATGCCTGAGGTTCTGCGTTTCAACCGCCAGGCCATCGGTGCCAAGTGGGACGTGCTGAAGGCGCGCATGGGTGGCGAGCCGGATGCCGTGATCACGGCGCTGAATGCCCGGATCGGCATGCCCTCCGGCCTCAAGGAGATGGGCGTGACCGAAGCCATGATGGAAGAGGTGTCGCATGCGGCGCTGAAGGATCATTGCCACGCCACGAATCCACGCCTCGCGACGCAGGAAGACTATCTCGACATTCTCCGCCGCTCCGCCTGAGGTTGGGCATTTGCAGCAGGATGCCGTTCGATGCCAGTGACAGGACGACCATTGCCATGACCATCTCTTCGACCACGCCGCGCCCGATCGGCACCACGGGTCTGACGATTACCGCGCTCGGCTTTGGAACTGCGCCGCTCGGCGGCCTTTATGCCGATGTCCCGACCGCGCAGGCTGTGGAGGTCATCCAGGCGGCCTGGGATGCCGGCATCCGCTACTTCGACACCGCGCCCATGTATGGTCTGACCCGGGCCGAGCATCTGGTCGGCCAGGTTCTGCGTGACCATGAAGGGTCGTTTGCCCTCTCCACCAAGGTCGGGCGGCTGATGACCAACCAGCGCGCCGGACGCCAGCTTCCGCCCGAGCCGCCCAAGAACCCGCTGGACCCCGGCTGGTGGAACGGTCTGCCGTTTCGCGAGGTCTTCGATTACAGCTACGATGCCATCATGCGCAGCTATGATGACAGCCAGCAGCGCCTTGGCATGCGCAAGATCGATCTCCTCTACGTCCATGACATCGGCCGCGTCACCCATGCGGACCTGCACGACCACCACTGGGGCCAATTGACCAGGGGCGGCGGCTTCCGCGCTCTCCAGGAACTGAAGGCTGCGGGCGACATCAAGGGCTTCGGCCTCGGCGTCAACGAGTGGGAAGCGATCCGCGACGCGCTGGAGGAAACCGATCTCGATTGCTGCATGCTGGCCGGGCGCTATTCGCTCCTCGACCGGGATGCAGCCGATACCTTCCTGCCGCTTGCGCAGAAGCGCAACGTGGCGCTCGCCCTCGGCGGCGTCTACAATTCCGGTATCCTTGCCGCTCCGAAGGGCGGCCGCCGCAAGTTCAACTATGCCGATGCCGATCCGGTGGTGGTCGCGAAGGTCGAGGCGCTGCGCGAGGTCTGCGAGCGCTACGACGTCCCGCTCGCCGCCGCTGCCATCCGCTTTCCCATGCGCCATCCGGCCGTGACGGCTGTCGTCATTGGCGCCAAGACAGCCAGCCAGTTGCGCCAGAACGTCGAGTGGTTCGACACGCCGCTGCCCGATGCGATCTGGGGCGATCTCGATGCTGCGCTCGCCTCCGTCAGACCCTGAACAAGACCCTATCTGAGGAAACAACCATGCTGAAATCCATCAATCCGCTGCTCACCGGACCGCTGCTTGCCATTCTCGCCGACATGGGCCATGGCGACGAGATCGTCATCGCCGACGCCAATTTCCCGGCCGATGCACTGGCCCAGCGCCTCATCCAGATGCCCGGCATTTCGGCGACTCAGGTCCAGGAAGCTGTACTGTCGCTGTTTCCGCTGGATGAATTCGTTGACATGCCGACGGCCGTGATGCGCGTACCGGAGGGCAACGGCCGGGCGCCCATCTACGACGAGTTCGACAAGATTTCTGCCGACGCGGAAGGCAAGCCCGTTGGCCTCGAACTCATCGATCGCTTTGCCTTCTACGACCGCGCCAAGGAGGCCTATGCCATCATTTCGACGGGCGAGCGGCGGATCTATGCCAACATCATCCTCAAGAAGGGCATCATCCGCGCCTGACCGGGCGGCGGCCGGTCGCACCGGTCGCCTTCCATCCGTCATCACCCTTGAGAGGAGAAACGATGCTGGACGCCCATCAGCATTTCTGGACCGTTGAACGCACCGATTACGGCTGGCTGACGCCGGATCTGACCCCGCTGTTTCGCGACTTCGGGCCCACCGATCTGGCGCCGCTTATGCGTCATGCCGGCATCAACCGGACCATTCTCGTGCAGGCCGCCGAAACGGAAGCCGAGACGGATTACTGTCTGCGGCTTGCGCGCGAGACGGATTTCGTCGCGGGCGTCGTCGGCTGGCTGGACATGCTTGCGGAGAAATTCGTCGACCGGCTCGACCATTATCAGGCGCAGCCGAAGTGGATCGGCCTCAGGCCCATGCTGCAGGGGCATGACCCCGCGATGATTTCCAACGGCGCGTTCCGCGCGGCGCTGAAGGAAGTCGCGCGTCGCGACATCCCCTTCGACATCCTGACCTTCCCGCGCCACCTGCCTGCGATCCGGGCCGCGCTTGCCTCTGCGCCGGGCCTGCGCGGCATCATCGATCACATCTCCAAGCCCGACATGACGAAGCCCGACATGGGCGAGTGGTCCGAGAATATGTCGGCAATCGGCGCGCTGCCCAATATTCTCTGCAAGATTTCCGGTCTCGTCACGGAAGCCGGTCCTGACTGGACCATCGACCGCATTCGTCCCTTCGTGCGCCATGTCGCCGATTCCTTCGGCCCCGACCGCCTGGTTTTCGGCACCGACTGGCCGGTATGCACGCTGGCCGCGACCCACGAGCAGGTGGTGGACCTCGCCAAGTCGCTGCTTGGCGAAATCTTCGCTGCCGACGATCTGGCGAAGATCTTCGAGAAGAATGCCGTGCGCTTTTACAAATTGCCGGCCTGACCCCACCTCATGCCGGCAGCAAAACGCCTCCTGCGTCCGCAGGAGGCGTTTTGCATCGGGAGGTAATGTGAGCTTAGCGCCGTTCAGATTTCGCCGAAGCGTGTTTCCTCGCGGGAGGGGTCACGCGCGATGATTGCCTCTTCCTCATCGTCGGGAAGTGCCTCGTCGCTGCGCTCGTAGGCATCCTCCTCGTGCCGGCCCGGATTGACCCGGTCTTCTGCGGCCTCCCGTTCCATGTCGAGCTCTTCTGAGGAGACTTCGAAGGGCGCGGCTTCAGGATCCCGGTCGCGGCGCTCTTCGGGTGGCATGCGATTGAGTTCGGCCGCAATTGCGGGTTCCGTCAGTCCATGCCCTGCTTTTTGATCCAGCGTCATCTCGTCGCTCCGCGTTGATGGTTGGGTGTGCCTTCACAACGCCGCTCGCGCCTTGCGGTTCCGCGCCCTGAATTCGGGTATGGAACCTTCGTTCGGGCCAGGGGGTTAACCCGGCAGTGCAACAAAGGAGCCCGCCATGGACCGTCCCATGATCCCCGATACCGACAGCGATGACCTGCGCAGCCGCCCGGCCACGGGCAATGACGCTGGCAAGGCCGTACCCCCGACGCCCCGCGGCGCACAGGGTGAGGGCGGCGATGAGCTGGCGCCCGACGATCTGCCCCGCCACGACGCCATGCGCGAAGCTGCGCGGCTTCGCGCCGATGGCGACCAGTTCCTCGTCAAGACGGATCTGGAAGACCAGGACCAGCGCGACGCCGCACCCGGCACGCGCGAACAGCCCTGAGGCCTGATCCCCAAAGTACGAAAGCCCCGTCTCCGGACCTCCGGAGGCGGGGCTTTTCATATCGGCTGGGGGAAGGCTCAGCCCGTCTTCTTCTGACGCTCCCGCGCCTCGATGCGGACGTCCTCGCTCGTGGCCCATTCGAGATTGCCGGCATAGCGCTTTGAGAGCTGGCCGTGATCATCCACCGCCAAGAGGTGGAGCCAGCCCTGGTCGAAGAGGGCGCGAACCTGGGGATGGCGGCTCAAAATGTCGGTGATCGCCTCCGTTGGCGCCTCCACGGCCACGGTGAGCCGCAGCGGATCGTGGACGAAATCGACGCCGTCATGCACGGATTGCCAGGGCAGGCCGGCGCGCAGGTTTCCGCCATTGCCTTCGACCACGCCAATACCGCCGACGACATTGTGCAGCAGCTTGTTGCCCGCCCCGAAGAGGGACGGGGCAACGGCGGAGCCGAAATATTGCAGGCTGATCCAGCTCGCCACGACGACCGGCGCCGTGAGGATGAGTTCGAGAATGCGGAAACCCTCATCCTTCTGCCAGGCATAGTCATGCAGGAAGGCCTGGCCCTGAAGAGCCCTTCCTTCCGTGCGTGAGCGGGGCGCGGCGATGAAGGCCCGGCAACCCGCAAGACCGAGTTCGGGGCGTACCTCCGACCAGTCGCGACTGCGCCGGCCGAGCGCCGATGCGCTTGCATGCGGCAGGCGCAGCGCCCGCTCCGCCCGCGCAAGGCCGCCGGCCTCCGCCAGCCAGCGCCGCAGCTGCTTGCGCTCCTTCGCCTCGATCGACTGGGCGAGATCGGCGTCAAACAGCGTGATCGCATCGGTCGTCGTATCGTGCAGGCCGCCGATGAAGACGGTGTCGGCGGGGATGTCGATGCCGTCAGCCTTCAGCGCCGTGCGCACCTCGCCGTCGTTGAGGAGGCCCGCGAGCAGCCGCGCATTGACATCGCCGGAATGCCCGCCGCAGGCGCCGCAATGCAGCGCGCTCGCATAGGGATTGTTGACGACATTGGCGCCATGGCCGCAAATCAGCACGAAGCGTCCGAAACCTTCGGTGAGCGACATGGCGTTGAGTACGGTCCGGGCCATGGTCGACCGCGCTCCGAGATCGAGCGACGGCGCAAAGCGCGGGCGTGCCGCTTCCGGCCCCTTGCCCTTGCCGAAGCCCAGCCCATCGCGCAGCAGCTTGCCGGCATAGACCGGCCCCATCGCCTCGACGAAGGCGAAGGAGGAGACGGCGGCGAGCTTGAAGCGACCCCAGGCCCGGATGGCGCGCGCGCCGAACCGCGCCTGCCGGTCCGCCTCATCGCCCTTTTCCACTTCGCTGCAGCTGAAGACGGATGGTTTCAGCAGAACCGGCAGCCGGTGTTCGGCGATATCGGAGGCGAAGGCCTTATGCTGCGTGCCGAGCCCGAAGAAGCCGGCAAAGCCGAGCGTCCGGATGCCGGGATCGACGCTTTCCAGCGCGCGGCGGAAAACTTCCGAGCGGACGTCGATGCAGAAGGCGGCTTGCAGAAGGGGCCGTTGCGGTGCCGCCCGTGCGGGGACGGGTGCGGCAAGCGTGGCCGCGAGCTTGCGCTGAGCGGCGCGTTCGGCAGCCAGTTGCAGCACGCCGTCGATAATCATGTCGGGATCGGCGGCAAGCGGTGCGGTGTGCCGGCGCCGTACCTGTTGCCAGTCCGCATCGATCACGGCCCGATGCTGCTTCAAGAGAGCCTCCTCGAAGACGAGGCGGATGGCGAGCAGCTCCAGCGCGGTCGTGTCGCTGCGTCCGGCGATCTCGGCGGTGAACTGGATGTGGCGGGAAAACTGGGCCCAGCCGCCGAGGCCAAGGAGAAGCTGGTGGAAATAGGTGCCGGGCGTGGCGCCAAGGCCGAGCGAGACGGCGGCCCGTTCGATCATACCCTCGGGCGTTTCCGGCGTGTCGGCCACGTGGCTTCCGAAACCCTTGAGGCCAAGGATTTCGGGCGTCAGATCATGGGTCGCGAAGGCGCGCCAGGCGGCGTAGAGGCCGTTGCGCCGCGAGGCCGCCCAAAGCGCCTGCCCCTCGTCGAAGAAGCCGGCCGCAAAGGTGCCGATCCGCTCCGTCACGAGCCCCGGCCAGTCCTTGTTCGTGGCGCGCGCCGCCAGGTCCGCAACCGTCGGCAGGGCCGAGACGGGGGCGGCTTCCCTGGTCAGGGCATCCTTCAGGGCGGCGAGATCGAGGGTTCCGGCTTCCGGGTATGTGGCGAGCGCGTCCAGAAGGTCCGCATCCGTCATGTCGCCGGCGGCGATCTTTGCCGCCATCTGGCGGCGGGGAAGGGCCAGCCGCACGCCGGAAATCCGGGCGAGCCGCGCGGCGGTCTGTTCCAGCGTTTCGCCCGTCTGGCCGACGAAGGGATTGACGGCGACCGTCGCCGTCAGCGGCCAGGCCGGGGGGATCGCCCGCACCGCCTGATCGGCCGCGCGTGCCAGAGCTTCGCCATGCAGGCTGTTCGGCTGAGAGATCTGGGTCATCGGGTCACTCCTTCACGGCGGCGGTTTCAAGGGCAGGGCGGTCGCGGGACGGGCGGGCCAGGGCCCAGCCGTCGATCAGGCGATCAAAAAGGGCGTTGACGTAGAGCCCGTTGGCGAGATGGACGCGCAGGCCCGCTGCTGCCGGGTGATAGGCCCAGAGCGGGAAGAGCGACTGCGCAATGGCCACCGTGCCGAAGGTGACGACGGCGAGCAGCATCAGCGTCCATTCGAGCGCGCCCGGCGCGGGGGTTGCCGGCAGCGTGCCGTGGAGCAGTCCGTCGGCGAGGCGTTGCAGGCCGAAATAGGCCGTGGCGGCCGAGATCGCGTAGAGCGAGGTCCGCCAGGTCAGCGCGCGCGGCGCGGCATCCGCCAGCCCCTGCGCGATGAGGTAGGCGACGCCGAAGATGAGGATTGCGCCGAGCGCCAGCGCCTGCGGGGGCTTTTCGGCAAAACCGAAGAGCACGCCGATCGCGGCATAGATCGCGAGCGCCAGCAGGAACGCACGCCCGACCGCCCGCGCATCCGGGATGGCCACGGGGCCGGGCCGCTTGATGGAGGCGACCGTTTCCACCGCGGAGCCTGAGGAGAGGAAGGCATGCGCCTTGTAGAGCGAGTGGGCGACGATGTGGAGCAGCGCGATCGGGAAGAGCGCGAGACCGCATTGCAGGATCATGAAACCCATCTGCGCGACCGTCGACCAGGCGAGCGAGGATTTGACCGCCGGCTGGGTGAGCATGACGACGCTGCCGAAGATGGCGGTGAAGCCGCCGACCATGACGAGAACGGCGAGCACCACCGGCGCCTGCAGCATAACATCGGCAAAGCGGATAAGCAGGAAACCCCCGGCATTGACGATGCCCGCATGCAGGAGCGCGGAAACCGGCGTCGGCGTTTCCATCACCTCCGTCAGCCAGCCATGGGTCGGAAACTGCGCGGACTTCAGGAGCGCGGCGAGCGCCACCAGCGTGGCGGCCGGCACGGCAAGCGACAGGCCTTCCCCGGCGCGGGCGCTGGCAAGGATGGTCGCGATGTCACCGGTGCCGAAGGAGATGGCAAGCAAGACTGCTGCCCCGATCAGCGCGGCATCCCCCGTGCGTGAGACGATGAACTTCTTGCGGGCCGCGCGCCGTGCGGCGATCCGCTCGGGGTAGAACAGGAGGAGCTGGTGCAGGCAGAGGCTGGTTGCGATCCAGGCGACAACGAGCTGCAGCAGCGTGCCGGATTGCACGAGCAGAAGGACGGCTGCGAGCGTCGCCGTCATCCAGCCGGTAAACGGTCCCTGCCGCGCCTCGCCATCCAGGAAAGTGCCGGCATAGCGCAGCACCAGCCAGCCGATGAAGGAAACGAGAAGCAGCATGATGAGACTGACGAGATCGAGCCGCGTAGCGAGCGCGACAACCCCGTAGCCGATGGCCGGGCCCGTGCCGGGACCATAGGCGTAAAGCGCGACGCCCGAGAGGATGGCGACCAGCAGGGCACCGAGCGCTGCGAGTTCGGCGACGAGGATGGCGCGGCGCGGGCGCAGGCCGGGCGCGCGGAAGGCATGGACGGACGCGCCGAGAAGAAGCAACGGCGCCAGCAGCGGCAGGGCGGGTATCAGGGCCTGGATCATGACGGGTCTCCAATCTCGACCGCAGCCCGGGAGACGGCCGCGGCGACTGGAGGAAGCGAATAGCAGCCGCTTAAATCCAATAAAAATTCATTGTTTATCGCAATTCGTTCTATAAAATAGAATGATGCCGGAGCTGAATTACCACCACCTGCGCTATTTTCGAGCCGTCGCCCATGACGGGAACCTGACCCGGGCGGCCGAGCGGCTGAACCTGTCGCAATCGGCACTCTCCATTCAGATCAAGCAGTTGGAGGCGCGTCTTGGCCATGCGCTCTTCGAGCGACGCGGCCGCCAGCTCTACCTCACGGAGGCCGGCCGCATCGCGCTCGACCATGCCGACGCGATCTTCTCGACGGGCGACGAACTCCTCGAGACACTGCGCGAGACCGGGCGCGGCCGTCGCGCCATCCGAATCGGGGCGCTGGCGACGCTGTCGCGCAACTTCCAGATCGAGTTTCTCCGGCCGATTCTCGGCCGCGCCGATACTGACATGATTCTGCGCTCGGGCAGCACCAGCGAGCTTCTGTCGGCGCTGGAAGCCCTGAACCTCGACATCGTGCTCCTCACGCAGCCGCCGCGCACCGATGCGGTGACACCCTTCATTGCGCAGGAAATCTACCAGCAGCGCGTGAGCCTGATCGGCCGCCCTTCCGATCGCGCGCCGGGGGCAGGGCTTTCGGACCTTCTCAGCGATCATCCGGTGATCCTGCCGACGCTGGAAAGCGGCGTGCGCGCCCAGTTCGAGGCACTCGTTGCGCGGCTCGGCATCACGCCGCAGATCGCGGCCGAGGTCGATGACATGGCGATGATGCGTCTTCTGGCCCGCGAGGGCGTGGGGCTCGCCGTGCTGCCGCCGATCGTCGTGAAAGGCGAGCTGGAGAGCGGCCTGCTTGCAGAATTCGATGCGCTGCCGGGCATGATGGAGAGCTTCTACGCCGTTACCGTCAAGCGCCGCTTTCCCAATCCGCTCATTCGCGCGCTTCTCTCGCAGGTGGCGTCGCAGCAGACGGGTGAGGAAACGGGCGCGCGCGTGATTGCCGGAGACGCCTGAACCGCGACTGAATGCACCCTTCAGCTTCTGTTCCAAAGCGGGCGTCTACAAGGGAGACGTTCAACCGCGGTCTTATCCGCCTGAGGAGACAGAAGTCATGAACCGCACGTCTTTCGTTGCCACCGCCCTCGTTGCCCTCATCGGCTTCACCAGCGCCGTTCCCGCCATGGCCAACGATGTTCGCATCGAGCAGTATGGCTGGTCGAACTCGGCCGGCGGCCAGCAGGAAGGGTATCGCAACCGGATCCGCACCTACCAGAATGGCAGCTACAACCGGATCGTTGGCCGCCAGAACGGCCGCCACAATCTCTCGGTCGTCGGCCAGGAAGGCTACAACAATTACGGCGCCACCTACCAGACTGGCAGCCGCAACTCCGCCGGCATCGGCCAGTTCGGCTCCAACCACACGACGATCCTGACCCAGGACGGCAATGGCAACATCGCCGCCGGCGTACAGGTCGGCCGTGGCTGCGACGCCAATGTCAGCCAGGCCGGCAACGGCAATGTCGCCGCCTTCGTGCAGGCCTGCGACTGAGCCACCACCCCTGACGCAGCACCGGTCGAGATCGATATCGTAACCTTCGGGAGATCACCATGCCAGACAGCGTCATCCATCCCCGCCGCCTCTTGACCCTCGCCGCGCTCGCGCTCATCCCCGTGGGCGCCATGGCGACCATGACGACGGCTGGGCAGGCAAGCGCGGACAAGCTCTGCACGATTGCGGCCACCCGCGAGGCCGGCATGATCCGCCTCGACGCGCAGGTTCACGCCAACAAGGCGCTCGCCGGCAGCTACACCCTGCAACTCGAAAAGTCCGGCGGCGGCGGCACCGCGACCATCAGCCAGGGCGGCGAATTCGACGCGAGGCCGGGTCAGGCCGTGACGCTGACCTCCGTCTCCGTGGATGCGAAAGGTACGCGCTACAAGGCGGTGCTGGATGTCGAAGCCGGCGGCAAGAGCTTTCGCTGCACGCGCCAGTCCGCTGACGACTGAGCCGGTCTTCGATCCGATCCCTACGCCTCCTCTTGCAAAGGGCGCCCGTCTGTGGCGCCCTTTTCCTATCGGCCGCATGCCGGTGGTCCCATCGCTGAACGGCAACTGAACGGAGAGTTCCGCCTGCATTCAGCCTGCCCATGGGAAAGTGGATCATCCGCAAAGGCAAGCCGCCACAGGAGATCACCATGGCCCGCACCCGTCTCATCAACCGCCTGTCTGTCATCCTGCTCGCCGCCGCGATCGGCCAGGGTGCCGTTGCCATTCCCGCCTATGCGGGCGGCAGTTTCTCGTTCAATCTCGCGCCGCGCAATGCGGATGAAGCCGGACTGCTCTCCACCGGCATTCGTGCCTATTCGCTCTATCGCGGCCTGAAGAGCGGCGAGATCCGCCAGCTGGGTCGCGGCAATGCCGCTGGCCTTTCGCAGGCTGGTCGGGGCAATTTCGGCTATATCCGCCAGCGCGGTGACGGCCATTCCGCCACCTTGCAGCAGACCGGCGACGACAACGCCTATGCGATCTTCCAGTACGGTCGCAACACACGCACCGACGTCATCCAGGACGGCAACGGCGGCAGCGGCGCAACCTTCTCCTACGGCTGGTAAGAGCCACGCTTCGTGGGCCGATCCGTCTCGCTACAGGCGGATCGGGCTTTGATGTCTCAAGGCTTAAGAGATTCCGTTCGGGTATCGGCCCGGCACCTGTTACAGGTTTTCAGTTCCATAAGACACCTTATCTCGCAAAACTGCTCCACGCGGCTCCGCCGGACCCACCCCGCCTGTCAGGCGGAGCTTGCCATTTGCACCACTTCAAGCGCCGAGCGGGTGATGAAGTGGGCGCCGATGCCTTGGAAGGCTTTCGGGGTTGCGATGACGGCGGGGCCGCCGACGGCCACGCGGGTGTCTCGGGTGGCCGGCGTGCTGTGGAGCCGGCGGATGACTTCGCTGCAGGCCGCCACCTCGTCGATACGGCCAACCGAGATGCCGAGCAGCGTGAACGGCTTGCGCGCCAGGCGATGGTAGAGGCCCTCGTCGATCTCCAGGTCGCTGCCGCCTTCCACGCCCCAGCCCATGTCGCGGAAACAGGATGCGACGATCGACAGGCCAAGCGTATGCATGGCGCCGGGTGTGCGGGCAAGCAGGATGCTCTTCTGCCTGGCTCCTTCTGCCTGGGGTGCGATGCTGGCATGGGACAGGTGGTTGACGATCATGCTCAGTCGGGTCGAGGCGACCGCCACCTGCATCAGGTCGGCTTCATCGGTGCACCAGAGGTCGCCAAGGCTTGCGGCGACGGGGGCGAAGAGATGGACCGCGAGCGTGCGCACCGGAACGCCGGAACGCTGCAGTTCGTCCGTGAAGGCGCGATGATGGCGTGGATCGACATCGGTGAGACAGGTGAGCAGGCGTGGACGGAAGGCGACGGCCTGATCGGTTCCGGGCATTTGCCGCGCGAGCGGATGCAATTCGGGATGAAAGAGGTGGTCATGGCCGATGCTGAGATCGCCGGCGCTGCGGATCATGAGCTCGGGGTGTCCCGCTCCCACGAGACCGGACACGGAGCCGCGAATGGCACGCTCCAGAAGTCTGTGGTCGCTGTCGCTCAGATGTGCGTCGCCGTCCGCGCCCTTTTGCGGCACGGTCGGTTCGCTTCTGACACCGGGCTTCACGCGTCCGGCGTCGTCTGAAGTTTCGTCGGCCATCTCCCCCTCCCGGTCCTTGGCCATGGCAACGTTTGACCGTTGTCCGGACGACCATAACGTATCAGCAGGCCCGCTGCCATACGCTTATCGATCTGGTCCCAAGGTCGAACATGCTGCGCATGGACGTTACCGTACCTCCGGATGCAGCACCGGAGCCGGACTTCTCTGACGGGCATGTACGCGGTTCCCGGCTTCCCGGACCATCGCGCCGACCGGCGGAAGCGCCTGCAGCACCTGTCTTTCGATGTCGCCTGCTGTCAGCTGTGCGGCGGCATACATTTCTTCGGGCGATCCCTGCGCGATGAAAAGGTCGGGCAGGGTCATCGTACGGATCGCGCCGCGTCCGTCCAGAAGTCCGCGACCGGCAAGGTGATGCAGCACCAGCGCGCCGAAGCCCCCTGTCGCCCCCTCCTCTACCGTCACCAGGAGCTGGTGGCCGCCATAGAGGCTCTCGATCAGCTCCGTATCGAGTGGCTTGGCAAAGCGTGCATCCGCGACCGTCACGGAGATGCCGCGCCGGCCAAGGGCTACCGCCGCCTCCAGGCAGGGGCCGAGCCGGGTGCCGAAGGAGAGGAGCGCTACCGTATCGCCCGTCTCGACAATCCGCCCGCGCCCGATGGGCAGCGGCTGACCGCAGAGCGGAAGCGGCTGGCCGGTGCCCTCGCCGCGCGGATAGCGAAAGGCGATCGGGCCGCTGTCGTGGGCCGCGGCGGTGGCGACCATGTGCATGAGCTCCGCCTCGTCGCTCGCTGCCATGACAGTGAAGCCCGGAAGGTTCGCAAGGTAGCCGATATCGAAGGCGCCGGCATGTGTCGGACCGTCTGCGCCGACAAGGCCGGCCCGATCGATTGCGAAGCGCACGGGCAGGCCTTGAAGCGCCACATCATGCACGATCTGATCGTAGGCGCGCTGCAGGAAGGTGGAGTAGATGGCGCAGAAGGGCTTCATCCCGGCGGCTGCCAGTCCAGCCGCGAAGGTCACGGCATGTTGCTCGGCAATGCCGACATCGAAGGCACGCTCCGGAAAGACGCGCTGGAAGAGATCGACACCCGTTCCGGCCGCCATGGCGGCAGTAATGGCAACGATGCGCGGATCATGCTCTGCCTCCTTCACCAGCGCGGTGGCGAAGACCTTGGTAAAGGAAGGGCCGTTCGATGGGCTCGCCACCTGCTGGCCGGTCTCGCGATCGAAGCGGCTGACGCCGTGATAGCGGTCGGCGGCCCGCTCGGCGGGCGCATATCCGGCCCCTTTGCGCGTGACGACATGCAGAAGCACGGGGCCATCGGCGGTATCCTTCAACCGCCGGAGCGTGGCGAGCAGCGTCGGAAGATCGTGGCCGTCGATCGGTCCCTCATAGCTGAGGCCGAGGGCGCTGAAGAGCGCCGCCGGCGTGCCCTGCGCGGTATCGGCGGCCTCGTGACCGTCCGTGGTATGCCGCAGCGAGGCGGTGAGCGTATCGAGATGCGCCGACAGGGCGCCGACCGGCGGTGAAATCGACATTCTGTTGTCGTTGAGGATGACGAAGAGGCGGCGCTTCGAGGCCCCGAGATTGTTCAGTGCCTCGAAGGCCATGCCGGCCGATAGCGCGCCGTCGCCGATGACGGCGATGACATCGCCACAATCGGCGCCAAGATCGCGGCCCGTGGCAAAGCCGAGGCCCGCGGAAATCGAGGTGGAGGAATGGGCTGCGCCGAAAGGATCGTGGGCGCTTTCGCTGCGGCGCGTGAAACCGGAAGGACCGTCCTTGCGGCGCAGCCGTGCCATGGCGCTGCGCCGTCCGGTGAGGATCTTGTGCGGGTAGCACTGATGGCTGACATCCCAGATCAGGCGGTCCTGCGGTGTGTCGAAGACAGCATGCAGCGCGACGGTGAGTTCGATGACGCCGAGCGACGAGCCGAGATGCCCGCCGGTGGCCGAAACGATCGCAACCGTTTCCTGGCGCAGTTCGCTTGCAAGACGCACGAGATCGTCGTCGTTCAGCAAGCGAAGATCCGCCGGTGCATGGATCCTGTCGAGAAGCGGGGACGCTGACGGCGTCGGTCTGTG
This sequence comes from Rhizobium sp. SG2393, assembly GCF_042610495.1. Lineage (NCBI taxonomy): Bacteria > Pseudomonadati > Pseudomonadota > Alphaproteobacteria > Hyphomicrobiales > Rhizobiaceae > Rhizobium > Rhizobium sp. SG2393. The sequence goes on along the minus strand of NZ_JBHGAP010000010.1, from coordinate 13,009 downwards.
GCCCATTGCGTTTCCTCCCGCAAGGCAGCCGCTCCGCATCCCTTCTGAAAGACCCCCGCCACGCAATGCGCCGGGGCCTTCCGGGGCGTTCTCCCGAACGCGGCACCATGACGCCATCATCGGAGAAGAATTGCGATCTGTAAACTTTTTTTTACACGAACGGCCGTGTTGTGCGGTGATGCCCCGCTTTCCTTGCGGCCGGGGCCTGAAAAACAAACGGCCGGCGCGGTGCCCCGTGGGCTCCGCGCCGGCCGGCGTCGCATCTATGCCCGGTTCAGCCCGTCAATTGGCCGTGCTGAACGTCTTGATGTAGGCGATGACGTTGTCGACGTCCTTGGGATCCTTCAGGCCCGGGAAGGCCATCTTGGTGCCCTTGACGAGCCCCTTGGGATCGGGGAGGTACGTCTTCAGGAGGGCTTCATCCCACTTCTTGCCCTGGCCGAATTCGACCATGGCTGTGGAATACTTGTAGCCTTCGACGGAGCCTGGCTGGCGGCCGATCACGCCCTTCAGGGACGGGCCGACCTTGGCCTTGTCGGTGTCGATGTTGTGACAGGCCATGCACTTGTTGAAAACGGTCTTGCCGGCCGCCGCATCGCCCGCCTGGGCGAAGGCGAAGGTCGGGGCGGCGAGACAGGCAAGGCTGGCTGCGAATGCGATAAGCTTGGACATGCGTTACCTCCCGTAATATCTGGGAAATTGAAGCTAGAGCATCTGACGAAAAAGTGAATACCCGTTGCTCATCGTTTTGACGCCCATCTGGAATGGCGGGATCCGGCCCTGGATGCGCACGGTCGAGCCAGTTGGTCTTCACGGTCAGGCCTCCTCCAGCCCGCGGCGCAATGATGTGTGGGGCGCAATCTGCCGCTTTGCGCAAAGTGGCGGAATGTGTAGTGTCCCGGCGTGGATTTGGATCACAGGGAACGCCCATGGCTGCCATCATTATCATCGCCGTCGTCGTTCTCGCTGCCGCCAGTGGCGCGGTTTTCAAGCCCGGCCCCTGGTATGAGACCCTGCGCAAACCGTCCTGGACGCCGCCCAAATGGGCCTTTCCTGTCGTCTGGTCGGTGCTTTACGCGGCGATCGCCTATGCGGGCTGGAGCGTGTGGACGCTTTCCGGATGGTCGCTGCCGATGATGTTCTGGGTCGTTCAGATCCTCGTCAATGCCGCATGGTCCTGGTTGTTCTTCGGCCGCCGGCGCATGGATCTCGCCCTTGCGGATATCGCCGTCCTCTGGTTGTCGATCCTCGGCTTCATCCTCACCGCCTGGCCGATCTCGACGCTCGCTGCGCTGCTCTTCATCCCCTACCTCGCCTGGGTCACCACCGCGGCTTTTCTCAACCGCGCCGTCATGCGGCTGAATCCGGCCGCCTGAAGCGTGCCAGCATGTCGATGCCGTGGGCGACGAGCGATCCCGCCATCAGCGCCAGAATGGGAACGGCACCTGCTCCGGAGAGGGCAAGCCCCACAGCGGCGAGCAAGAAACTGCCGGCAAAGGCATTCGGGGCAAGGACGCTGAGGCGCTTCCCGGGGCTTGGTGCGGAAAGACAGAGCACCGCGACTTCCAGCCACAGGACGATCAGTGCCACCGCCCCCACCCAGCCTGCCATCAGCCAGTCAATGACCGCGCTCATTTCTGTCTCGCGGCGGGTGTGAGCAACTGTTTGAGATCGCGCAGGAAAACGCGCAGATGCGCCAGCGGATCGCGCCGCGTGATGCGCTTTTCGAGATAGGACTCCCAGGTTAGCCGTTGCACGTCCGGATCGGCGCACATGGTCACGAATTTCTCCCGCATCCGGTCGGAGCGGTACCAGACGGCCTGGAGGATGCCCAGGATGAGGAAGACGCGGCCATGCGCCTTCATGAAGCGCTTCCGCACCGTCTTCAGCGCCGCCGTCCGACCGGTCCGCAGGCAGTCGTCGACGGCCTCGGCCGCCAGCAGGCCGCCCTGCAGCGCATAATAGATGCCCTCGCCGGAGGATGGCGCGACCGTTCCGGCGGCGTCGCCGATCAAGAGCACGTTGCGGCCATTGTCCCAGCGTCCCATGGGCTTCAGCGGTAGGGGCGCGCCTTCGCGGCGGATAGTGCGTGCTGTGTCCAGCCCGGCCGCTTCGCGCAGCGCGCCCGTGGCGCGCCGCAGGTCGTGGCCCTTGATGCCGGAGCCGCAGCCGACCGAGACCTGTCCGCCATGGGGGAAGACCCAGCCATAGAAATCCGGGGAGATGCGCCCGTCATAGATGACGTCGCAGCGATCTGCCTTGAAGGTCGTGGGGTCCGGTACGGCCGGCGTCTCGATGATCTCGTGATAGGCGAAGACGTAGCGCGGTTTGTCGGCGGGTGAGAACATCAGCCGGCGGACCGCGGAATTCGCGCCATCCGCGCCGATCACCAGCCGTGCCTTGACCTCGGCGGGTCCGCATCCCGGCGCGGCCTTGCGCGATGGTGACAGGGTGAGCGCCAGCGGTTCCCCTGCCCTTTCCGTGATGGCTTCGAGACGGCCGGTGTAGCGGAGAGCGCCCGCGGCGGCGGCGCGGTCGCGCAGGTAGGGATCGAAGCTGGCGCGGTCCACCATCCCGACATAGCCGGCGGTGCCGATGCGCATCTCCACCGCCTTGCCGGAGGGTGCAATGATGCGGGCCGCGTGGGCGCGCGCGACCAGCATGTCCGGCGTGATCGCGAAGTCCTCAAGTGTCCGGCAGGGAATGGCACCGCCGCAGGGCTTGATGCGGTCGCCGGGATCGACGAGCAGCACCGTGCGGCCCCGTGCCGCCAGCCATTCGGCCGCGATCGCCCCGCTCGGGCCGCCGCCGATGACGGCGACGTCGAAAATGGCCGGCCAGTGTGCGGTCGAAGCCGCGGCGGTCGTCTCGCTGTCGGTCTGCATGGTCTACTCCGCCGGCACGGGTTGATCGGAAAGCGGCGTCACAACTGCAGCCGCGGGGCGGCGGATGCCGATGCGCAGCGCAACGAGCGTAGAGACGAGGAACAGCGCGGCTTCGAGCGAAAAGACGATCATGAAGGCCTCGCGATCGGAGGTGGTGATGCGCCGGCCAACATCGAGCACGACGCTGCCCGTGAGGCCGCCGAGACCGAAGGCGATGGCCTGCGCTGCACCCCAGACACCCATGCGCATGCCGGCATTGTTGGTCCGCCCGCCCGCAGCAAGTCCCATCATCGTGCCGATGGCGGCCACGGCGAACATGCCGTTGGCAACGCCAAGGGCAAAGACGGTGGTGACCAGCGGCCAGTGCGGCGCGGCCGAGGCTGCCGTGACAAGCAGGGCAAGTGCCGCGGCCGAGCCAAGACAGCCTGCAACGATGAAAAGCCGGGCAAGCGACGGCGCGTGTCGTCCGGCCAGCCAGCCCCCGATTCCGACGGCGGCCATGCCGAGGAAGACGCCGGCATGCTGGGTGCCGGAAAGCTTGGTGGTCTCTCCCGGCGTCATGCCGAAGAGAAGGCCGGCAAAGGGTTCGAGGATCAGGTCCTGCGTCGAATAGGCGAGCATGGAAAGGAAGATGAAGAGCGTGAAAAGACGCGCCTCTCGATCCTGCCAGACATCCCGGAGACTGTCCCGGAAAGGCACCGGCGCCTCCGCCGGGCCGCTGTCGACCGGCGCGGTTCGTGCCTCGATGCCAAAGAGGGCGAGGAAGGCAATCAGCAGGCAGGCCGCACCGGTCAGCGCGGTGATGGTTACCAGACGGGCGTGCGAATAGGGATCGAGCATGCTGCCGGTGACAACCGAGGTGACGATGATGCCAAGGATCATCATCATCCAGGTGATCGTCGCCGCGCTGGCCCGCCGCCCCGGTGTGGTTCGCGTTGCGATGAGGGCGAGCAGCGAGGTGCCGCTGGCGCCGATGCCGATGCCGATCAGCACATAGGCGATGACGGCGACGAGGAGGCCGAGCCGAGGATCGCGCTCGAAGAGGAAGGTCGTGGCCGCCGCGAGCGTGCCCGCGAGCGCAAGCAATGCAAGGCCGGACAGGATGAAGCGCGTGCGCGAACCGCCGGCATCGGAGCGGTGGCCCCAGACGGGCCGGGTGATCTGCACCGCATAATGGATGCCGACGAGCAGGCCCGGAATGACGGCGGAAAGGCCGAGTTCCACCACCATCACCCGGTTCAGCGTCGAATTGGTGAGGACGACGATGGCCCCAAGCGTGGCCTGCACGAGACCGAGCCGCAGAATGTCGAGCCAGCCAAGGCCTTGATCCGCGCTCCTGCCAGAAAACCACCTGCGCAAGCGGTGCATGGTCCTCTCCTTCAGACGGCTGGCAGGGAAAGGGCGGAAAGCGTCAGCCCACGCATCGCAAACGCCGTGATCATCATGCCGCTGACGTAAAGGCCGACGCCGATTGCCGAGTACCAGACGGCACGGCCGACGGGATCGGCGAGGAAGCGCGCCATGCAGGCCACCTGCACCGCGATCAGCAGAGCCAGCACACTGGCAAGGACCGGCAGATCCCAGTGGATGAGAAGTCCCGCCACGCCGACCTGCGGCACGGCCATGACGAGGCAGGCGATGCGCGCGGCATTCGCCGCCCCGTGCAGGACCGGAAGGGTCGAAATTCCCATCAGGCGGTCGCCACGGATCGACTTGAAATCGTTGAGGGTGAGGATGCCATGGGCGCCGATGCCGTAGAGCAGCGCGACAAGAAGCGTCCCGGCTGCCGGCGTGCCGCCTTGCAGGGCAGCCGCCGCCGTGATCCAGGGCAGCGTCTCGTAGCTCAGGCCGACCACGCCGTTTCCGAGCCAGCCATTGCGCTTGAAGCGGAAGGGAGGCGCGCTGTAGCCCCAGGCAAAGGCGATGCCGATGAGGGCCGCTACGAAAACGAAGGGCCCGAGAAGCGCCGCAACGAGCGCCGACAGAAGCGATGTCGCAATCGCAATCGCCAGGCCCCAGCGGCCCGGCATGCGACCGGAGGGAATGACCCGGTGCGGTTCGTTGATTGCATCGACGTGACGATCGAACCAGTCGTTGACCGCCTGGCTGGAGCCGCACAGCAAAGGACCGGCAAGAACGATTCCGAGCAGCGCCGTCGGCGCCATGGCGAGGATCGGCTGACCGGACGCGATCGCTCCGCAGGCATAGGCCCACATTGGCGGAAACCAGGTGATCGGTTTCAGGAGCGCGATGATGGCGGAGACGCTGGGGACATCCGACCGCAGGCTATGTGAGGGTGTGATCTCCATGCGGAAAGGCTATGCCTGCCCGCGAAAGGTGTCAAATGAAATTGACACTTGCCCATCTTCCAACCCGCTCTGAGCGTCCGGATCCCCGGGGCGATGCCCGGAGTTGACACCGGGTGGACGTCAGGACGTCTCGCCGGCCGGCCGATAATCTTCCAGCCCGTAGCGCCGCAGCTTGATGTAGAGGCTCTGGCGCGACAGGCCGAGGATCTGTGCGGCGAGCGCGCGGTTGTTGTGGGTCTGGTCGAGGGCGGCCTCGATGCAGATCTTCTCGATGACATCGAGCGATTCCCGCATCAGGTCCTTCAGCGGCACCTTGCCGACGAGATTGGCGAAGCCCTCCGCCTGCTGCTCACCCGCGCCCGGTGCCGGGATTGCCAGCCGCTCGGGCAGGATCGCGGGACTGGCGAGGATCATCTGGATCTCCCCGCTATCGGCATTGCGCCGCGCCGAGATCGTTACGGGACGGTCGGCGGCCAGATTGTCCGTCAACGTCGAGGAAAAGCCGCGCACCACCTGCTCGTCGGCGAGCCGCGAATAGAGCACGTGGATGTCGAGCGCGGATTTCGAGAACCACGAGCCGATGCCGCGGCCGAGAACCTGCGGCAGCGAGGGCGCATGGACGATGTCGAGAAAGGCCGCATTGGCAGCGAGCACGATGCCATCGGAGGAGGTCTGCACGGCCGCTTCCGGCAGGTCGGAGAGATCGACCACCTGCCGCTCTGCCTTGACGACCCGCTGGCGTCGTGCCTCGCCCGTATCGCCGCTCGGCCAGACCGAGACGATGAGATTGGTAAAGCCGTTCTCCCGGTACGCCCTGAGGCTGAGGGAGACGGGAACGCCCCTGGCGCTCTGGATCGTCTCGACGGTGACGGGATGCGGCGCATGGCGCGCCTCGCCGACGGCATCGCTCAGGCGATCGCGCTCCTCCTTGTCGAAGAGTTCGCGAAGCGGCTTTCCGACGACGCCGCTCGTGCCGAGGGAAAGAAGCGACAGTGCCGCCGCATTGGCATCGAGCACGCTACGCTTTTCGCCGTCCACCATGATGTGGCCGACGGCGGAGATCTGAAAGGCTGTCCGGTATCGCGCCTCGGCTTCCTGAAGATCCCGATATTCGGATTCGAGCTCCATCTGCGTATCGACCAGCCGCTGCTGGTCGCGCATCTGCTGGCGCAGTTCCCGTCCGACGACAAGTGTGAAGGGATAGCCCGGCGCGCCATAGGCCGAATAGACGACGGGAAGGTCCGGTCGCCCCGCGGCGCGGTGATTGACCTGATAGCCGCGCTCGCGGCGCGCCTCGCCCGTCACGGCCAGCATCGCGTCGATTTTCGGCACGGATTCGATGGTGACGAGATCCTGCAGCTTCTTGCCTTCGGCGCGCGCAAGGCCGAAACGGCCCAACTCCTCGTCGGCGAGATAGACGCGATGAACGGCGTGGGCGTTGTCGAGCAGGAGGACGATGTCGGCACCGAGCCCGACCAGCGCGCCAACGGCATCGGGATCGAGCGCTTTCAGCAGCCCGACGGCACTCTCAAACCCGTCTTTGTCAGCGTGACCGTTGAGGGTCTTCATGGAACGAGCCAATCGTTTCCGGCCGTCTCCACCGCCGCCCGGCCATGACCTGGAGCCTGTTGGCTAGCCTTCTTGAACTCATAGAAGCATTCGCAGATTCTGGAAGCGGAGTAAACACTGTCACAGACGCAGTCAATCCCTAAACTCACAAGAAAATCAATGCAATCGAGGGCTGCGACACCCCCTGCGACGATCGGCGCCTGCTTGTCGGGGCGAAGACGCTGGATGGTCCTGACGAGATCGGTAAAGGCGCCGCGCAGGCGCACATTGCTCCATCCAATGCAGATGACGTCCGCCTGCTCGATGGCGCTCTCGAGCTGTGCGCCGGAGGCGGCGCGGCCATCAATGATCTGGCGCGTCCAGCCAAGCGCATCGAAGAGCAGGCCGAGCAGGTGCAGCATCAGCGTATGCTGTTCTCCCGCCGGACAGACGAGCAGCACATGCGGCATGGTCCGGCCAAGCTGGATGTCGCGGAATTCGGCCGACATGGCCCGGATGATTTCCTGCAGGCGGGCTGTCGCGATCGTGACGTCGAGGAAGTCGCAATCATCCTCTACCCATTTGCGGCCCAGCACGCGCGCCGTCGTTTCCAGAAAGAGGATACGGTAGAAATCCGGCCTCTCCTGCGGCAGGCCGGTGCGCAGAAAGTCACGCAGCGCCGGCAGGCTGACCTTCGGGTCCACCAGCAGGTCGCAGAAAGTCGCCAGAGCACCGTCGTAGTCACGGTCGTGCTCCAGTCCGACGTCATAGCGCGTTGCCAGTTTCTCGGCGGTCATGGAAGCCACCGTCCCCTGTATGATGCGGCGGAGTTCATTCCGATCGCCCGAGCCTAGGTAGCCTGCCGCCGCCGTCGGAGCAAGCAATCCCTTCGAACCGCCAGGCGGTCGATGTGTTCCCGGTGATTCCGGCGGTCCTGCGCCGGGTTCTCCTGTCATCCTGTGCATCCGCCCCGCGCCGAAACGCCCTCCCTGAACGACCACGAGCATTGCTGGCGCGAGGCTGTCTGAAGACCCAGAGGGACGCAGAACCACGAGCTTCATTAGAATGGAGCGAATAGGAGAGGATGTAAATCGAAAGTTACGTCAACTCAAGTTGACACCTTGTCGTTTGGGGGATTAGTCTCCCCCTGTTCCGACGACCCGCCGGAACCCGCTCGGGAGGCGACAGGCGTGATGGGCAAGACCGGACAATCGGCAGGACACCCCATCCTCTACACGGAAGAGGAACGGCGCCGGCGTGATCAGAGCCCGTGGACGCTGGTGCAGGGAATCCTCGCGCCTGTCCAATTCGTCATCTTCCTCGTCAGCCTCGCTCTCGTGCTGCGCTACCTTGCCACCGGCGAGGGCCTGTGGGCGGCATCCGTCTCCGTTGTGGTGAAGACGCTCGCTCTTTACGCCATCATGATCACGGGCTCCATCTGGGAAAAGGTCGTCTTCGGCCGCTATCTCTTCGCGCCGGCCTTCTTCTGGGAGGACGTCTTTTCGATCCTCGTCCTGGCGCTGCACACCGCCTATCTCCTCTGCCTGTTTCGGGGCCTGCTGGCACCGGGCGCGCTGATGGCATTGGCGCTTGCGGCCTATGCCACCTATGTCGTGAATGCCGGACAGTTTCTCTGGAAGCTGCGCATGGCCAGGCTCTCGGCGCCGGCCGTGTCGACGCGGACGAGCGGGTTTTCGGTGGCGGGGCGCACGTCATGAACAAGCCCTTCACCCCCGGCGCGCTGGACAGCCTGTGCGCAAATCCGCCACCGATTGCCGGGCTTGCGGATGGCGAGCGCAGCGGCCGCATTCTGCGCCAGCGCGGCCAGCACGAAGTCTTCTGCGGCCTGACCTCCATCATCTGGCTGCACCGCAAGATGCAGGACGCCTTCTTCCTCATCGTGGGCTCGCGCACCTGCGCGCATCTCATGCAGTCGGCGGCCGGCGTGATGATCTTTTCCGAACCGCGATTCGCCACCGCCATCATGGAGGAGCGCGATCTGGCCGGTCTCGCCGACATGCATGACGAGCTCGACGGCGTCGTGGAGCGGCTGCTGGCCCGCCGGCCCGATATCCGCATGCTGGTGCTGGTCGGCTCCTGCCCCTCCGAGGTCATCAAGCTCGACCTTGCGCGCGCCGCCGAACGGCTCGATGCCCGCCATCAGCCGGCCCGCCGCGTGATCGCCTATTCAGGCAGCGGCATCGAGACGACCTTCACGCAAGGCGAGGACAATTTCCTGGCCGCTCTCCTTGCCGACGCGGCCAGGCGCCCGCCGGCCGGCACGCAGAGCCCCGTCCGTCTCGTCGTGGCCGGCTGTCTGGCCGATGTCGTGGAAGACCAGTTCGCCCGCCTGTTTGCCGCTCTCGGCATCGATGGCGTCACCTTCCTGCCCGGCCGCAGCGCCACCGAAACGCTGACGATCGGCCCCGGCACGCGCTACGTGCTCGCCCAGCCCTATCTCGGTGCCACCGCCGCCGCGCTGGAAAAGGCGGGCGCGACCCGCATCGATGCGCTCTTTCCGCTCGGCGGCGAGGGGACGCGGGCCTGGCTCGCCGCGATTGCCGATGCCTTCGGGGTGGCCCCTTCGCTCTTCGAGGCGGTGATCGCCAAGCCGCTGCAGCGCGCCGCAGAAGCCACCGGCCATTACCGCGACTGGCTTGCCGGCAAGCGCGTCTTCTTCTTTCCTGATTCGCAGCTGGAACCCTCGCTTGCCCGCTATCTCCAGAGCGAGCTTGGCGCGGAGATCGTCGAGGTCGGCAGCCCCTATCTGCATCGGGAGCATGTAGCGGGCGAGCTTGCCCTGCTTTCCCCGGACGTTCTCGTCAGCGAGGGACAGGATGTGGATCGGCAGATCGACCGCTGCCGCGCCGCCAGCCCCGATCTCATCGTCTGCGGCCTCGGCCTTGCCAATCCCTTCGAGGCGGAGGGACGGGTGACGAAGTGGTCGATCGAGTTTGCCTTTACCCCCATCCAGGGCTTCGAGCAGGCCGGCGATCTCGCCGAACTCTTCGCCCGCCCCCTCATGCGCGCATCCCTGCTCGATGGTGCCGCCAGCCGGGAGCGCCTGTCATGAAGCTTTCCATGTGGACCTATGAGGGACCGCCGCATGTGGGCGCCATGCGGATCGCCGCCTCCATGACGGGGCTGCATTACGTGCTGCATGCGCCGCAGGGCGACACCTATGCGGACCTGCTCTTCACCATGATCGAGCGGCGTCCCTCGCGCCCGCCCGTCACCTACACGACCTTCCAGGCCCGCGACCTCTCCTCCTCCACCGCCGACATCTTCCGCGATGCCTGCCGCGAGGCGGTCGAGCGCTTCCGGCCGGAGGCCCTCATCGTCGGCGCCTCCTGCACGGGCGAACTCCTGCAGGACGATCCGGGCGGCCTGGCCCGCACGCTGGATCTCGGCCTGCCCGTCATTCCGCTGGAGCTGCCGAGCTACCAGCGCAAGGAGCACTGGGGCGCGGCCGAGACCTTCTACCAGATCGTCCGCGCCTTTGCCGCCAACCGCCAGCGTCCCGAGACCATCGATCCGGCAAGCTGCAACATTCTCGGGCCGACCGCGCTCGGCTTCCGGGTGCGCGACGACATCACCGAGGTCCGTCGCCTCCTGGAAAGCGAGGGCATCGACGTGCGTGTGGTGGCCCCGCTCGGCGCCACCCCCGCCGATCTTGCCCGCCTGCCGGATGCGGCCTTCAACATCGTGCTCGCGCCGGAGATCGCCAATCCCGCCGCCCAGTGGCTGAAGCGTACCTATGGCATGCCGATCGTTTCCACCGTGCCGATCGGCCTCGGCGCGACGCGCGATTTCCTCGCCGAGGTGCGGGCGGCCGCCGGTCTGCCGCCGCGTGCGCTCGGGGCAAAGGCGCAGGCGGGTCGCGACCGTCTGACCTGGTATGCGCGCTCGGTGGACAGCACTTACCTCACCCGCAAGCGCGTCTTCATCTTCGGCGAGGCGACCCATGCGGTCGCCGCCGCGCGCATCGCGACGGAAGAACTCGGCTTCACCGTCTGCGGGCTTGGCACCTACATGCGCGAATTCGCCCGCGAGATCCGCGATGCCGCCGCCCGCTACGGCGTCGAGCCGCTGATCACCGACGATCATCTGGAGGTCGAGGACGCCATCATGGCCGCCCGGCCGGAGCTGGTGCTGGGCACGCAGATGGAGCGCCACATCGCCAAGCGGCTGCGGCTACCCTGCGCGGTCATTTCCGCCCCCGCCCATGTGCAGGATTTCCCGGCCCGCTATGCCCCGCAGATGGGCTACGAGGGTGCCAACGTGATCTTCGACAGCTGGGTGCACCCGCTGATGATGGGGCTCGAAGAACATCTGTTGCAGATGTTCCGCTCCGATTTCGAATTCAACGATCAGGCCGCCGCCTCGCATCTCCATCCCCATCCCGTTGCCCCCGCGGCGCCCGCCCCCGTCGTGCCTGCCCCCGAGGCCGCGCAGCCGGTGCCGGATGAAAGCGCCGACAGCATCACCGCCATCGATGTCGGTACGGGCTGGACGGCGGATGCCGAACGGGAATTGAAGAAAGTGCCGTTTTTCGTTCGCGGCAAGGCACGCCGCAACACCGAGGCCTTTGCCGCCAGCCGCGGCATAAGGTCCATCACCGTGGAGACGCTGTATGACGCGAAAGCCCATTTCGCCCGTTGACAGCACCCCGGTCCGGGTCGTGCTGGTGACACTCGACAACCACATCGTGGCGGCCGCCGATGATGCGCGCGCAGCCCTTGTCGCCGAGATGCCGGGCCTGACGCTCACCGTCCACGCCGCCACCGACTGGGCCGACAGCCCGGCCAAGCTTGCCGCCTGCCGCGCCGCCATCCGCGCCGGCGACATCGTCATCGTCTCCATGATCTTCGTTGAAGAGCACGTGCGCGCCATCGCCGACGTCCTGGAAGAGCGCCATCGGCTGTGTGACGCCATGGTCTGCTGCATGTCGGCCGGCACGATCATGAAATACACCGCCATGGGCCGCTTCCGCATGGGCGAGGAGCAGAAGGGGCCGCTGGCGCTCCTGAAGAAGCTGCGCGGCTCCAGCTCGCGCGAGGGGCGCGACAGCGGCAAGACAGCCGGCGAGCGGCAGATGGCCATGCTGCGCCGCCTGCCGAAGCTTCTGCGCTTCGTGCCCGGCACGGCGCAGGATGTGCGCGCCTATTTCCTCACCCTGCAATATCGCATCGCTGCCTCCGACGAGAACATCGCCAACATGGTGCGCCTGCTGGTCGGCCGCTACGCGCGCGGTGATCGCAAGGCGCTGGCCGGACGCATCCAGGCGGCCGATCCCGTCGATTATCCCGATGTCGGCCTTTATCATCCGCGCCTGAAACCCCGCGTGACGACGGATGTGCGGACCCTGCCCGCGCCCGCCGAGGTTCGCGGCACGATCGGCCTCCTGCTGCTGCGCACCTACATTCTCTCCGGCGATACCGGCCATTATGACGCTGTCATCGCGGCGCTTGAAGCGCGCGGTTTCCGGGTCGTGCCGGTCTTTTCGAGCGGGCTCGACATGCGCGCGGCGATTGCCCGCTACATGGACGCGGCCAGCGGTGGCGTTGGTATCGATGCGCTCTGCTCGCTCACCGGCTTCTCGCTGGTCGGCGGCCCGGCCTATAGCGATGCGGCGGCTGCGGCCGGCACGCTGGAAGGGCTCGACGTTCCCTATCTCTCGGCCTTCGTCACCGAGTTTCAGTCCCGCGAGGTCTGGGCCGCCTCCACGCAGGGGCTGACGCCGATCGAGACGACGCTGATGGTGGCGATCCCCGAACTCGATGGCGCCATCGGCTCCATGGTGATTGGCGGGCGTTCCGATTGCGGCGGGGCGGCGAAGGCCTGCATCTGCGCCCGCGATGTCGGCCAGTGCCCGGCCGGCCGCGCCTGCATGCATCCCGATGACGAGCGCGTGGCGCTTCTTGCCGATCGCCTCGCCGCGCTCGCCACGCTGCGCCACACCGCCCGCGCCGAACGGCGCATCGCCGTCACCCTCTTCAACTATCCGCCGAATGGCGGCAGCATCGGCACGGCCGCCTTCCTCGCCGTCTTCGAGAGCCTTTACGAGACGCTGCGGCGCCTGAAGGCCGAGGGTTACACGGTCGAACTGCCCGAAAGCGCGGAGGCGCTGAAGACGATGCTGCTTGAGGGCAATGCCGCCCTCTCGGGCACGGAGGCCAATATCCACGACATCATTCCGGTCGATCGCCATGTGCGCCACCAGCGCCACCTCGCAGACATCGAGGCGCAGTGGGGCCCGGCGCCGGG